>NZ_CP104971.1:300000-586768 GCF_025452195.1 Phyllobacterium zundukense
CCCCCAGTTGCTCATGACCCACCATCGCAGTGAAGAGGCAGCCAAGTACCGGAGATGGTACAGCACTGCGCTGGAAGCGCATAGCGCCGACATCAAAGCCGCAATTGGCGCAGGCGGATAGTAGGCTGACCAAGGATTGCGAACCTCCCGTTACAATACCCAAGGGCGGAAACGTTGAGAAACTATGGATCCAAGACCGCATTGCGCTGGTTGAGTGCGGCTTGGGCAAGAAGGCGCTAGTAGGATTTTATAAGGACCGCGATGCACGGCTGACGGGAATCAAGAAATGACCGGGATTGAATTGATGACCGTGATCGCTTCTTTCTCATGCTGATGGGGACCATTGCCGGCGTATGGCGCCGCGTGGAAAACAAAGTGGATAAGGCCAAGAAGGAAGCTATGGATATCGCAGATTCAGCAGTGATTAAGGCTGACTTGTTGTCAGCGCAACTTCAGGACCATCGCCTTCACGTTGCACAGGAATACATATCTCGGTCTGGCCAGCGTGAAATGATGGATGGCGTTATGGAGGCTATTGCCGCAGTCGTGCGATTCCGTCGATGGTCTCTCGGGACGCGTCGCGCATCCTGGAGAACCAAGCTAAAGCTAGTGCGAGGACGCGGGCGTAAAAGGGAATTACAAGCGTGTACGCGCTGTAACTTCTTCTCGGATTCGGCTTATGATCCGTCAATGGTTCCAGCGATTGGCACCGATTGCCTTTCGGCCTCCGCCACAACCATTTCAAATATTTCTTTTGGCAGAACGCCACTGAAGCGAGGTGCGTAAACGTTCGTCACAGCCAGCGGATCTATCCTGCGAACGCCCTTCGGTAGCGCCTTCATGTCTTCGCGAATCTGCCACTCGAGCTCTTCAATCTCTGTCATGCTCTTCTCCCGTGGTGGGATGCTGATCGACGCGTGCCTGCATCCATGGCAAGGGCCAAAAAAGTGGCTCGGCGGGTGCCGATATCCTAGAGGGATAAATCCCGCCGAGCCCTGTTGCCGCTTCTAGTCGAACAACATCGGTGAGTGTAGACGGACTTCCAACTCAGTCAAATCGCATCAGAAAAAAGAGGCTCGACGCAGAAAATTACGTGGTTACGTACCTCGACGCCGAGCCCGTGCCACCGGGGTATGTGGCATTCGCAGCAGACAGGACCTCACCTTCTTCAACCGGCCAATCTGTCAGGATTTGTTCTGCGGCCTGAAGGGCCGATGTGACCACTTGCATCCTGCCGGGGTGGCTGATCATGATCCGGTTCACCTGCCGGGTGTGCAAGAAGCTGGAGACAGTTACCTCTCAGCTTGTTTGCGATCACGTCGAACAGCACCAGGGTGACGAGGTAACGTTCTGGTCTGGCCCATTCCAAACACTGTGCAGGCCTTGCCATGATAGCCTAAAGCAGAGACCGGAGAAGCGCTTGGTTCTGATTTTACTTCTTCTTCAACCCACTTGCCGCCTTGTTAGCCGCATCTCTATCACTGCCATACCTTTCAATGATCTTGAGGGCCTGTCCCTTCGTTAGGCCATGCTTGGTCTTGAAGTAATACAGTTCATAGGGCTGGTTTGCCGCAACCCTGTTTCGGTCTCGTTCGCCTCGTGTGATCTTATCGTCAGCCAATTATACCTCCCATGATGGCATGAGGAGCAAGTGAACACTGGAAATTATCCGATGGCAAGGACGCGGGGTGAGTGAAAGTTTCCATCCCCTTGGCCCGCTAAACCCGCCGGGGAAGGGCTAATCAAGGCCCGATGGGGGGACGTCTCTATATGTAGGTGACGCCGCCTTATTCATTGTGAAATCGTAGACAAAAATACCATTGAAAGCGCCATGACAAACAAAAGGGCGATCAACCTTATAATGGCAATTGTCCGGACCCTTTTCCTCTGACGAGCTCTACGCCCATTCCGGTCATACCTCAAGCCAACCAAAGCCTGTAGTGACTAAACAGCTTCGCCTGCGTCTGTCAGTGGTCATTCGGCAACCGTCCACCAATAATGAAATCCATTCTTACTGTCGTTTCATGCAGGTTCATCCCACAGGATGTCCCCAAGTCGTTTGAACTCCGTGCTTAAACCAGAGCATCGTCGGAAGACTGCCGTGTTTATGGAAATGAGGCTCGACGGTGCCGATACCTAGGGGAGGTATTTCCGTCGAGCCTCCGTCCGGTGGGCACCAGACTTGGGCATTTAAATCCAAATCTGGGAAAATGGGCAAGGACTTTGCGTCCGGTCGAACCGAATTCTTGCTGATATTTGTAAACGCGCGCGTCCTTCGGGATGGGAACCGTTTTTTGCGTTTAAACCCTGCTCCGAGCTCGGGCACACTAACGTAGAAAAGCAAATTCAGCCAATCGTTTGCTTGGCCCAAAAATCAATCGAGTCCGGATAGTGCCGATTTCTCGAACTGTCAGTCATCGCCATTTTGGGACCGCCGCGGTATCGGCCGGGCAGTGGTGTGCTCGTCTCGTAATCCAGATAATATGCATGTTGCCCCACGTCATCCTGGCCAACGCTTTCTTGCCCTCGGCTACGGAGACTGACCTGCCTTTTGTGTTGCGGGTGGATTGCCCGAAGCCGCGGTCAATACCATCTGTGTCGCGTCTTTTCGGTCAGGGCTCGTCCAACCAGCACGCCGAAGAGGAATCCGAGGACGCCGACGACGCCAAGAACCGACGTTGTCGTCCCGGGGTTGTCGCGCGCCACCTCGGAAACGGTGTGCGACCGCGCGCGCAGGCCTCGTGTCGGCCTTGACACCATCGTCACCGCTTGGTCGGAGAGGTCAGAGGATTTCTGGCGCGGGTGGCCGACAGCCTTGGCCCCCTGATTTCGGATGGGTTTTTCACTTTTTCTGATCGTTTTCCGGGGAGATGCGATTGGATTTTCCGGCTTTTTTCGAAGGTCCTCGGTAGCTGCAAGTTCAGGCTTGGAAGGAGGAATTTCGACCATTGGATTTGTCCTTGATGCATGACTGTTAAGCAACGATCCGGAGGCAGGTTGGTTCCGAAGGAAGCCGCAAGCGTCGGGGATCGTTGGCGAGCGCGGCACCGCGCCTTACCGAATACTGCCGGTCGATTCCATCACTGCCACGACTTCGTCATCCCGGTGCCGACGTCAACTCGGCTGAAGCGTAAAGTGACGGACATTTCGCCAGCAGCATGGTCTCTCACAGCGAGGGCGCTTCTTTGTTCGACTTCTTGGAACGGTTCTTTGTAAAGCCCGTTAAACACCTATGACAGCGTTGGTTGTGTTAACCAGACGGGATGGCACGGCGGACAGGAGAGTTTTTCTGGTTTCCGATCCTGGCCAACGAAATGGCAGGCGAGCGCATACCCCATCCGACCGACGCTGTCACACCAATTCGAGAGGAACTGCCATGCCTAAGAAGATAGATGCCCAAGACGCCAGACAGGGCAGACAAGGATTTGCGGTTCTCTATGTTTTGTCCGCAAACTTTGCTATTTAACGGCAAATCGGACATTGTCCGCATTGAACCAGAAAACGGACAAGTCGCACCTCATGACTGCGATCGGCTATGCACGGGTCTCGACGGGAGAACAGGACACGGCGCTGCAGCTCGATGCCTTACGGAAGGCAGGCTGCGAGAAACTGTTCGAGGACAAAGCGTCAGGTGTGAAGACAGATCGCCCCGGTTTGACCGATGCTATCCGTTATGTGCGTGACGGCGATACGCTGACAGTCTGGAAGCTCGACCGTCTCGGCCGATCGATGAAGCACCTGATCGAGATCGTCACTGAGCTGGAAGCAAAAGGGGTCGGCTTCCGCTCCCTCACCGAGAACATCGACACCACGACATCGGGCGGTCGGCTGGTGTTCCACCTGTTCGGGGCGCTGGCGCAATTCGAACGTGATCTGATCCGGGAAAGGACCAGAGCAGGGCTTCAGGCCGCGGAGGAGCGTAGCCGGCACGGTGGCCGCCAGGCGGTCGTAACCCCCGAAAAGCTGGCAAAGGCTCGTCACCATCTCGCCGCCGGGCTCAATGTTCGCGAAGCTGCCGCACGGGTCAAAATTGGGAAAACTGCACTCTACCAAGCTCTCAAAGTTGAAAAATAGCGCTGTCGTCGAAGCTAAAAGCTGGTTTGCCGGATGGCGAAATTGATAGGTTGCCAATGACGATCCGAACAAATCGCAGAGAGATCCTCAAGTACATGGGAGCAACGATAATGGTCAGTACGACCCCAGCCATAGCGGACGGAAAGCATACCGATTGGCAGATTGCCGCTTCGGGTGAGACAGAATTCAAATCCGATCCCGTAACGCGTTTCGATGATCTGGCGAAAAGTGGAAAGTTATCGGGTGTGCACGGAGTTGTCGCCTTGCGCGGCGGTCGTATCGTCTTTGAACGCTATATCGACGGCAACGACATGAAGTGGGGGCAGCCGCTAGAAAATGTGAAGTTCGGGCCAGAAACTCTTCACGACATCAGATCCGTTACTAAAAGCATCGTCGGTCTGCTCTACGGTATAGCGCTTGCTAAGGGGCGAGTGCCGGCGCTTGACATGCCGATCGTCGCGCAGTTTCCCGAATATGCTGATCTTGGCCGTGATCCTGAACGCGAGCGTATCACCATTCGCCATGCGCTGACCATGACGCTGGCCATGGAATGGAACGAAGATGCCCCCTATACCGATCCTGCCAATAGCGAAATTGCCATGGAGCAAGCGCCGGATCGCTATCGCTTCATCCTGGATCGGCCGATCCTTGCCAAACCGGGAAGAGGCTGGATTTACAGCGGCGGAGCGGTTGCGCTGATTGGCAAGATCATTGAGCGAGGCACCGGGCAGAGTTTACCGGACTTCGCGAAAGAAGTGCTGTTTGATCCCCTCGGCATCGACGCCATGGAATGGATCCGAGGCCAGGATGGTGAGCCATCGGCTGCATCGGGGCTACGGCTGTCGCCTCGCTCACTGGCCCGCATCGGGCAGGTGATCTTGCAGGGCGGTGAATGGCAAGGCCGCAGTGTCATTCCAAAATCCTGGCTCGATGAAAGTTTCCAGCCAGCCGCCATCGTCGATATCGGCTGGCCGGGAATGCATTACGGTTATCTCTGGTATCTGGGCGAGGAGGCCGTAACAGACAAAACAGGAACCCATGGCGAGCGTTTCATCGCTGCGTTCGGCAATGGAGGGCAGCGGCTGTTCGTCTTCCCCGGCTTTGACTTTGTCCTTGCCATCACCACCGGCAATTACAATTCCCCGGATCAGTGGAGGGCACCCGCCGCGCTGTTGTACAACGTGTTCCTGCCAAGCCTCACTAAGACGTGAAAGCGGGCGTCTTTCCGTTCCTCTGACGGCTAAACACCATTAACATTTGGGATTGGAGTCGTCTTGCTGCTTCAGGCTGAATGCCGTCGGGCGCTTCCAGTTCTTTATTCGTTCTCAAATGTCGGACAGATCGATCACTTTCGTGTCGTGACGCCTTCATGGGAATTCTCATGAAATCAAACGTCGTTCCGCCGCCGATGCAGCGATTGTATACTTTCAGGCAACAATCAGAACCGACAAAAATCAGCTATTATCGGCATTTTCAAACGAACGATTGTCCACACGTTATGTCTTTGTACCGGCACCCATTTGAAGGCGGCGTTGCTGGTGACAAGCAGCCGCGTGCATTCGATGCAAAACCATCGCTTTTCAGCAGATCTTCTGAAGCAGCTCCATGAGCATCATGCGTTCCGCGGCAGTCAATGGGTTCAATGTTTCCTGCGACACATCAAGAGCGGCGGAGAGATTGCGATCGATTGTTTCTTTCCCTGCCTCGGTAAGGGTCAATACCAGCCGGCGGGCATCTGACGGATCCGGCGCGGTATTAACCAGTCCGCGTTTGACGAGCCGATCGACCACACCCTTGATTGTCGCCATGTCCATCGCCGTCTCACGGCCGAGCTTACCTTGCGAACAGGGCTGCAGATCCTTCAGTTTCACCAAGGCAGCCCATTGCGTGGTCGTGAGCTTTTCCGCAATCAGCTCAGAGAAGATCGCAACGTGACGCTGGTTGGCCTGTCGGAGGTAAAAACCTATCTGCTCGCCGAGCGCGTATTGCGTTGCCTTGCCCCTGCTATCGGCAGGTCCTCTGCTGTTCCCAAAAGGCGGTGCGATTTGCTCTTCCAGCGGGCTGTTCATCATTTCTCTCGTTTGTTGGCGTCGCGCTCGTGGATTGAAATTGAAAAACGCGTAACGATTAATCTCCAGGCATCCAGGCGTCCACAATGGCCTGCGTTGTGCCAACTTCCAATTGTTCGCTGAGACGTGGAGCAAGGTGCGTCATGACTGCCTGGTGGGCCACTTCATCGGCGCTGCCGATGGCATCCGAGGCCATGATGACGCGCAATCCAAGATCTATCGCGTCGAGAACACTTGCATACACGCAGACAACTGTCTCAACGCCACTGAATACAACCGTATCAATTTTATTTTCCTCGAGTCGATCCAAAAGTCCGGACGAGCCAAATACCGAATAGGTATCCTTTTCCACCACATCGTTCTCGTGCGCAAGAGCGCTGAGCGGCTCCATGAGATCGAGCATACCGGGCGCGAGGACCTCACCAGTCATCGTCGACCAACGGTTGTAGTAGTCTCTCCAACACCCCCGAGCGTCCTCGGCGCGTGGCGGTACGGTGAATTTCGCAAAAAGTGTTCTATGGCGGAAGACTTCGCAGAGCTTGATCACGTTCGGGAGAATGGTTTTGGTCGCCGGCGTATGCCAAGCGGTATCTTCCGCAAACAGCCGTTGCATGTCGATGACGACGTGCAAGGTGTTAGTAGAAAGGCGAGGCAAGGACATCGTGTCAGTTCGCCACTGCAACCGTGTGCTCGCGTGACCAGTTGAGCGTAACAGCGTCACCCTCGCGAAGCACGTGTCCGTCTCGGTTCTGCGAGAAAAGCTTGAGCGGCAAGCCATCAGCGGTTTCCAGGATGTAGGAAAGGACGGGTCCGGCGTAGATGACTGTATTGATGCGCGCGGTAATTCGATTGTCCGTGGTTTCCCCTGTCGAGACGGACATTTTCTCCGGGCGAACCGCAAGCGTCACGTCGACACCGTTGCCGGGCAGCCTTTCGGAAGCATGGATCACGGTGCCATCGGCAAGCCTCACTGCTCCATCTTCCACTTTGCCGGTCAGAAAGTTCAGAATCCCCGAGGAACTCGGCAGCAAAACGTGTCAGTGGCTTTTCGTAGACAGTTTCCGGTTCGCCGATCTGAACAATCCGACCTCTGTCGAGAATGGCGACCTTGTCGGAAAGCGTCAGCGCCTCTTCCTGATCATGCGTGACGAAAATCGTCGTCAGACCGCTTTCGCGCTGTATGCGCAACAGTTCCACCTGCATCTCCTGACGTAGGCGCCGGTCAAGCGCAGAAAGCGGCTCGTCGAGCAACAGCACGCTCGGCTTGATGACGATCGCGCGGGCGAGTGCGACGCGCTGCTGCTGACCACCCGAGAGCTGCTTCGGCGTACGGTCGCCAAAGCCGGGAAGGCGCACCATCTCCAATGCCCGCTCGACTTCCTTTCGGGCCGCTTCGCCTTTGATGCCGCGGCGTTCGAGACCAAAGGCGACATTCTGGGCAATCGTCATATGGGGAAAAAGTGCGTAGGACTGGAACATCATGCCGATATTGCGGCCCCACACTGGCACATGCGTCACATCATTGTTGCCGATCAACACGGCGCCCTGATCAGGATTTATGAAGCCGGCGATGATGCGCAGCAGAGTGGTCTTCCCGGAGCCGGACGGACCAAGAAGGCTCGTGAAGGAGCCTTCGGTGAATTCGGTTGAAATGTCGGTCAGGACAGATACCGCGCCATAGGTTTTTGCGACGGATTTGACTTTAACGTTTGTCACTGGTGTCTCCGGGTTTGGCGAAGCGCGCAAAGATCAGGATGGCGGCCATCGAACCCAGCAAAAGCAGGGTCGAGATCGCATTGATTTCAGGAGTGAAACCTTTGCGGATTGCGGAGTAAATTTGAACCGGCAGTGTCGTATAGCCGGGCGTTGCGAGAAAATATGAAATGACGAACTGATCAAGGGACACAGCAAAGGCGAACAGTGCTGCACCGAGTATGCTGGGGTAAAGGAGTGGTAGCGTTACCGAGAAGAATGCATGGATCGGCGTGGATCCGAGGCTCATTGCGGCTTCCTCGAGGTCTGCGCGGATGGTGCGAAATCCCGTGCCGACGACAAGCACCACATAGGGAATGGCCAGCGCGACATGCCCGATCAAAAGCGCGTGCATGCCGCGGCCGATGCCACTCCAATAGAAGAAGATCAGCATTGCCGTCCCGGTGATGAGCCAAGGTATGGCGATCGGGGGCAGGAGCAGGACCTGCAGCAGGCTCTTGCCTCGGAAGGTGCGACGTGACAGAGCGACTGAAGCCATTGTTCCCAAGGTTGTGGCGACCACCGAAGTAATGACGGCAATGATAATGCTGTTCATGCCAGCGGTGAGCAGTTGCCGGTTGCCGAGAAGCGCCTCGTACCAACGGGTCGAGAAGGTGAATGGTAGCTCGTAGAGTGGGGACGCATTGAAGCCCATCGCCATCATCACGAGGATGGGCGTGTATAGGAACATCAGCACGGCAATGAGGTAGAAGTGGCCAATCTGTTTCATGGTCTCTCCTATGCCGTGGTGCCGCGGCGCAGCACGCTGGAGAAAGTGGCAAATATGGCAAGCACAACGGCAAGCAGCGTAAACGAAAGGGACGCGCCAAGTGGCCAGTTGAATGCCTGGGTAAATTGGTCCTCGATTACGGTACCCATCGTAACGCCGACGCGGCCTCCGAGGATGCGAGGCTCCATGAATGACCCGATAACCGGAATGAAGATCAGCACTGCCCCGGAAATCAAACCAGGGGCAGCCATCGGCACGAGGATGCGGAACAGGATCGTCCACCAGCGGGCACCAAGGCTTGCCGCCGCCTCTATGATCGCGTCATCTATGGTGACAAGGGCGATGTAGCAGGTCAAAATCATGTATGGCAAGTAGCCGTGAACCAGGCCCATGACGATGGCGTAGCGGGTGTAGAGGAAGCCGATCGATCCGGCATCGGGCGCTATCATGTGGAGCACGCTGTCGAGAAAACCGTTCTCGCGAAGCACCATCGTCCACGAGAAGACGCGGACGAGACCGTTTGTCCAAAATGGCAGCAGGATGAGGATGAGCAGCGCCTCGCGCGCCTTGCCGAACGTCGAGCGCGCGAGTGCGACGGCGGCAAGAAAACCGAGCACGGCGCAAAGCAGCGTTGTCCAGAAACCGATCATCAGCGACGTCAAACCGATTCTCAGCAGGTACGGCTGATCAATAAAGGCCCGATATTGTTTCAGTGTGAAAACGATTGGGGCATTGCCCATCGGCGTTGCCGACATGAAGCTGAACACGAGCATGGTGAGCAGCGGCAGGAAAACGGCAAGCGTCAGCCAGCCATAGGTCGGCATCAACAGCGCTGTTGTTGCGACCCATGATGGGAGTTGGCGCCGGCTGCGCGGACCTTCCAATCCGCGCACTGACGCTACAGTCAGCTCATTATTCTGCATAGAAGGCTTTCACTTCCTGCCAGAGGTTGTTGAAGGCTTCGCGACGGTCGTCCGGAAGCGCCGACATAATATTTGTGGGCGTCAGATATTCCGGCTTGTGGATCTGGCGGCTGAGGTCGTCTTCCGGAAGGCCCTTGAGAGCGGCGGCATTTGACGATGCCGGGGCGCCTGCCTTGGTTGCCCACTCAACGTAAAAGGCCGGATCGATCAACCAGTTCGCGAAGGCCAACGCACCTTCTGCGTTAGGGGCTGATGCTGGAATGCCGAGTCCGTCGACCCAGCCGATGCCACCTTCCTTCGGAATAACGAACTCGACCGGTAGTTTCGAATTGCGCTTGGACCGCACCGAACCGCCCGACCAGAATACCGACAGGTCAAATTCCTTGGCGGCGAAAGACTTGTTCCACTGGTCTTCGGTGGACCACAGTAGCTTCACATTTGGTTTGATCGACTTCAAAGCCTTGGTGACTGCCTCAAGGTCCTTCGGGTTATTCATGTCCTGGCCAGTCATCAGCGCCCCGAGCGCCACGTTGATGACCGCATCATCATCCATGGCCACGCGGCCTTTGAAAGCTGGATCAGCAAGCGCGGCGTAGCTATCAGGCTTCGGAAGCCCCTCTCGAACGGCCAGTGAAGTCATGCCCCAGACCCAGGGAACAGCGTAACCCTTGCCATCTTTGCTAAAATTCGGGTTGTTGCGCAGATTTTCGTCCACGGTCGCGGCATTCGGCACCTTGGAGAAATCGATGGGCTGCAACAGGTCCTCGGCAACCGCCTGAGCGCAACGGGCGGCGTTGAGCACAACGAGGTCATACGTGCCGGGATTGGTTCGAAGCTTGGTCAGCATCTCCGATTCCGAGCTGTAATAGTCATGAACGACTTCAATACCGGTCTTTTCGGAAAAGGCCTTCACGGACCAGGCTTCGTCAGTGCCATAACCTTGCCAGTTCAGTACCGTGATCGTACCGGCGGCAAAAGCTCTCAGCGGGAGGACTGAAAAGCTCGCACCGGCAAGTAGTGCGGCAGACATCAGTTTGAGCGTATTGCGTCTTGTTATATCGGTCATTTTTATTACCCCTCATTTTACGTGTTGGCGGTTATCGACGTTTATGATCGCAGCCAACAGGGCTCCCGATAAGCGTCGCACATAGTCTGATTTTTACAACAAAAAGCTTGTCGTATCATTTGCATACAAACTAATAGCAGTTCCAGTTGCGATAACGATTGCCGAAGAGCGCCCCGCGAAGAGAACCAGCTTGTCCTATAGTCGAAACAAGCCCACTATCATTGCCATCTGGGCTAATGACGGTGCATTTAATCGTCTGGAAAACTCAAATGCCTTGCATTGGCTCCTGTTCAATCCCTCTGGTTTTCAGCATTTTTCTTTATTTTTTTATTTGTATGCAAATTATTAATACGGATTTTTATTCTGTCAAGTTTTTCCTTGCGCAGACACCGTGCCGATACTCGATAAATAAACATCAAGTTGGCTTGGTTGATTGCCTTGCGGAATCTCGAAACGTATTCCTTCCGCACACGCGCTCCAGATAATCGCTTCGCCATTGAGCCGCGCGGTCACAATATCAGTGGCGTTGACGCCTGCGAGCGTGATGGAACCCTTCACGTCCAGCGGATCGATCAAACAACTGAACTGCCCATTCTGGATGACGATCTTTGAAAGCGTGCCGCGAATATCGGTTGAAATCCGCAATCTTCCGTTCACGGAAGCTTTCAGAACCGCATCTTCGATAGTCACATGCAAACGACCAGCGGCGGAAAGCATGGGTCCGACCGACACGTCGCCGCCTACATTGGTCAGGGTCCATCCTCCCCACGGATCAAAATCGACGATCTCGCTCACAGCCATCAGCGGCAAGAGCGCCGCCCAGATGTAGAACGGATCGGTGTCGCCCTGGTCCATGGCTTCGCCGGTGACAGCGCTATAGTTCTCGGCGGCGATCCGCTCCTCACGCCACGACTTCATGAAAAGGTCGTAGCTCTGGTCCGCAAGACGGCTCGCCTCGGTGGTAAAGCCATAGCGCCTGAGGCCAAGCCAGACCATGTAGTTGACGTTCGGCCAGATGCGGCCGCGCCAGTAGACATTTTCCGCGAAGGCCGGATCGTTGCGTGTTGCGTTTGGTAGCACGAAGGCCCCTGCAAAGCTGTTTTCATCCTTCAGGTGTTCGAGAAGCCGCACCGCCTGCTCGTGCGTGGCCGCGCCGCACAAGAGCGGATAAAAACTCGTCGGCGACAACGAGCGGACGAAGCCGCCCTTGCGCTGGCGGTTGGCGAATATGCCGCGGTGTTCATCCCACAATTCCTCGGAAATCAGATTGCGGCTGCGGTTAGCGATCGCGTCGAACTCGCGGGCGTCCTCGTGACGTCCCAGTACCCCGGCCATCTTCGCCAGCATTTCCGCATCGAGCGCGGCGGCACAATTGAGCCCGAGATCGAAGGTGGACAACGTCCGCGTCTCGGGATCGTAAACCGCCTCGTCATGGGTTGCGGAATTGTCCATTCCTGTTTCGTTGCGCGCGCCGAAGGCGGTGCCCTTGTAGAGGCCTTCGCCGACATCCGACGTTCCGCAGGAGAGAAAGCCCGCGCCATCAGGATCGCGATTGTCGCGCCACCAGCGCTGGTTACGGGCGAGCGTTTCGTAGGAGGCCTCGACGATGGAGCGTTCGCCTGTGCGCTGGTAGAGCTGCCAGACGATCAGCGCTCCATATGGTGGCTGGCTACGGTCGACCCATGCGTCGTTGGAGGTGACTATGCAGGCGATATTGCCCTGAGGCGTGGCTCCGGCCAGCGCTGTCATCATGTTCTCGCGTGCAAGGTCGGCGTCGAAGACGCCTCCCAGAAGCGCAGCGAAGGTCTGGTCGTTGTACCAGACGGCGAATTTGCCAAGGTTCCAGATGCGCGTGACGGCTGTGTAGGGCCGTGCATTTGTTTCGTCCCACACCGTATTCCAGGCGACGACATCACGGATCGCGTCAAGCGCGCCCCCATATGTGCCTACGTGCGAACCGAGTATTTCGGCCGAAACATCTTTGATCAATGAGGCGCGCGCCTTTTCAATAGCAAGTGCCGCGCTGTCAGCAACAGCCGCCGCATAGGCGCCCTGGCGCATCATCTCGAGATTGAAGCGGAGCGCGATGACCGGTGCGTGATCGCTGCGGCTGGCGAGATGGAAATAGCCGTTGTTCTCGAAATCCGTGCGCAGTGCTTCAATGGTCTCGTGCCCGGTCACCTGAACGGGGGCTTCGGCGCTTGCCACGGCGACGAAACGGGTGCCGATCTGGACGAGGGCGATCCCCTTTTCCACATCGTAGCGGACGGTTTCACCACTCTCGGCCGAAATCGCGATGGTCACCCAGAAACGCAGGCCCCATTCCCCCGACACTTTGCCTTCCCAGCTTCCGCGGATAGCGAAGGGATCGGACTTTACGGTCGAGAAGGCGACGGTCGTACCGCTATGGTCGGTTTCGAGTCCGATGCGCGAGCCGTCGATTGCATGGTGGCCGAGGCGCACTTTGTTGCGCCGAGGCTCGATGGCTGATGTTGTTCTGCTGCGGGTTGAATAGAGGATCGGCGTGATGCGCACACCGAGTGGCAGGAACACCATCTCGGCCGGTCGGTCGGACCATGTGTTCCAGGCGCGTTTCAGGGAGAGGGTGGTGTGTTGCAGCATGGTGGTGTCAGCTCTCTCGCGTGAGTGGGACAAGGCGCGCGCGGCGCAGCCGTCAGACCGCTTGTCCAGCGTGCCGCCCAGATAGGGCGTGTGGTCATAATATAGGTTCGCCGCCGTGTTGGAGACGGCGCTCCCAAGTTCGTACGTGCCTTTCGTAAGGTCGTCGAGCACAAACGATAGGGCCGCCATGCGCGCCGTCCGGCCTCGCGCCCATCGATGCGGACGGTTACGGCCGTATGCGCTTCCGGAATTGTCAGGATCCAGTTGTCCTCGGCAGCAATCCTCGTATCTAGGCGATAAATACCCGTTCCGGAAAAGGCGGCAAAGCCCTGTTCTTCCCAGCCCTTGAGGACGGAAATAGGCGTGCGGGTAGCATCTGCATCCGGCGCGAATGTCCACCAGTAGGCGGACAGGCAGAGACATATGGGTCCGGTCAAAAAAAAGGGCCCTTCCTTCCGCATTCGCCGTGATCTTGAATTGATCCACGCTATCGTTCCTACTCAATGTGCGGCCGAGGTCACGCGCTGCGTCGCGCTGCCGATATCGCCCCATGCGGGCTTGTCCGGCGCGAAGCGCGCGCGCAGATAGGCCGCTAGATCCTCGATCTGCCTTTCGTCCAGCACGTCGCGAAAGGCAGGCATGGACATCACTTCCGGGCCTTCTCGCCCAGTCGTATCCGCCAGGATCGCGGGGGCCGCAACCCCGTTCAGTATCGCCTGCAGGATGTTATCGGGCGTGTCGCTGTGCAAGTTGGTATTGAACGACAGCGATGACAGGATCGACGAGCCGGTGTGGCAGGAGGCACATGCGCCGCTGAAGATACGTGCTCCCCTGGGAGAGATCATCGCGGCCTTCGCCGAAGCCGCCTCGCTTGCCGCGAGGGCGGACTGTGCTTGCATCGTCGTCTCAGCGCTGCGATCGGCCGTGTCGTTCAAGCTTGCGAGATAGGACGCCATGGCGCGGATATCAGTGTCGGGGAGCGGCGCCAGCGCGGAGACGACATCGGCCATGGGCCCGGCGGCGCTGCCGTGGTCGCGTGAATGGCCAGTGCGCAGATAGTCGTAGAAAGCAGTCTTGGTCCAATCGACTGGCCCCTTGCTAAGAGCGGTCAACGCGGGTGCATCCCAACCGTCGGCGAAGCCGCCGGACAAATGCGCCCTGCCGGCCTTCTCCGCCCCGAGCACGTTGCGCTCCGTATGGCACGCCGAGCAATGGCCGAGCGTCTCGACCAGATAGGCGCCGCGGTTCCATTCCGCGTCGCGCGTTTGGTCGTATTTGAATGGCTCCGCCTTTAGGAACATAGCGTTCCAGGGCGCCATCATGGCGCGGACATTGTAGGGGAATTTAAGCTTCGTCTCCGGCGCTTTTTCAGCCACCGGCGCCTGCGTCATCAGATAGGCATAAAGCGCTTGCAGGTCGGCTTCCTCGGCGCCAGCAAAGGACGTATAGGGGTGGGCCGGATAGAGATGATGTCCGTCGCGGCTAATACCCTCGCGCATGGAGCGCTGGAAAGCGGTGTAGGACCAGTTGCCTATGCCAGTGTCAGGGTCCGGTGTGATGTTGGTGGCATAGACCGCGCCGAACGGCGTATCGAACTTGCGGCCGCCTGCGAAAGCCTGGCCATCGTTGCTGCTGTGGCAGACATTGCAGGCGCCTATGGCAGCAGCCATACGGCCGCGCTCAATCGTGGCGGTGCTATATACGTTGGTATTCGGGCGTTCGATCGGGCTGATGGCGGGACGCCACGGCGACGCCATGGTGACGAGCCCCGAAAGGGCGGCAATCGCTCCGGCGGCCGAAAGGCAGATGTTCCGCCATTTTCTCCTCCGAGGTGAGGGGGCTGCTTTTTCAGGAGTGGTGCCGTTCAGGGCAGCGAGAACGATATCTGGCGTCAGCGGCAGCTCGCGGAAGCGGATGCCGGTGGCATCGTATACGGCGTTGGCTATGGCGGCAGCGCTGGGCACCGACGCGGACTCGCCGACACCGAGCGGTGGCTCGTCCGGGCGCGGGATCATCAGGACGTCGATTTCGGGTACTTCCGGGAAAGTGATGAGCGGATAGCCGCCCCATTCCTTCGAAGCGACGGCGGTGGACGAGAAATCCACACGCTCTTTGAGTACACGGCTAGTTGATTGGATGATGTTGCCGTGGATTTGGTGGCGGACCCCGTCGGGGTTGATCATCAGGCCGGAATCCTGGCCACAGGTCACTTTCGTGACGGCGATCTCGCCGGTCTTCCTGTTGACCGCAACATCGGCCACCCAGGCTGCCCAAGCGGCCGCCGTACCCGGGAACTTACCATGCACGTAGACGGCATAGGCGAAGCCGCGCCCGTAGAGCAGATCGCCTTCACCGCCAAGCGTGCCGAATTTGGTCCGGGGTACCCATTTGGTACGCTCGGCAACGGCGCGAACAAGGTCAACCGCCCGCGGATCATGCAAATAGCGCAAGCGGTACTCGATAGGATCAACCGCGGCAGCCGAGGCCAGCTCGTCTATATAGCATTCATGCGCAAAGGTGTTGGGCATGGCTGAGACGCCGCGAAACCATGAGGCGCGAGCTATCGGCGGCATATCGTGCACTGTCACCCGTAGATTGCCATAGGCATAGGGCGGGACGGCGGTGCGGTCACCCATGTGAACAACATCGGCGACAGGTGGAATCTTGCCGGTCAGGATGAGGGGCAGTGTAGGGGCGAGATTGGAGGGATAGCGCGTCTCGAAGTCATAGGCGGCCGGGCCGCCCTCAAGGTCAAGACCGCCGCGCACGTCCATAACTTGCGCTGCGCCCTTCGGTTCCCATGCATGTTCCTGCTCGCGCGTCAACTGTACGCGTACCGGCTTGCCGGTTGCGCGCGACAGCAGAGCGGCATCGGCCGTCACGTCGTCCGCACAGTTGCGCCCGTAGCATCCAGCTGCTTCTAGCCGCTCTACAACGATTGCTTCCTCCGGCATGTCGAGGAGGATCGCAAGATCGTGGCGCATGGGGAAAGGATTTTGCGTGCCCGACCAGACAGTCAGGCCCGCGTCGTTATAATGCGCGACTGCGCAGGAGGGGCCAATAGATGCATGCATCTGGTACGGCCAAATGTAAGTGCGTTCCATTGGATTGGCGCTGTTGGCCAACGCCAGATCGACATTGCCACGGTCCGCCAGCTTGCGCGGCGTTGAGGGATTGGCCCGCAGCGCCTTCTCCGGCGAATTGAGGTCGGGTAACTCGGGCGGCGTTCGCCAGACGACTTTGAGGCGCCGTGCTGCTTCGGCGGCGTTTTCCTCACGCGTTGAAACGACACCAACGAAATCGCCGATAGTCACGACTGCCACTAGGCCGGGAATGTCGGCGATTGAGCTCTCATCTATCGATATGAGGCTCTTGCCGACATGGTCGCCATGGTCGAAGCCGGCGTAGGGCGGGCGGACGACTCTCCCGTGCAGCATGCCGGGCACGCGCACGTCATGCACATAGGTCCACTTGCCCGTCGCCTTTGCCGGGATATCGACGCGCGCCGGGGACGAACCAACGAGACGGTAGGCCGAGACCGGCTTCAGCGGCGCCTGCGGGTCGATAGTCAGGTGCGTCTGCCTGCCGGCCACGAGGTCCCCGAAGGTGAAGCTCCGGTTATCGCCCGTACTAACGCGGATGATGCCGCCGTCGATAACGAAGCTGTCTGCTGACAGCCCGAGGCGTGCGGCCGCCTGTGCCAGGAGATAGTGACGCGCCGTCGCGGCCGCCTGACGCAGCGGGAGTGCCGTCACCTGGATGGTCTCGCTGGCGATGGTGGCACCCTGGTTCGGCGTCGCGGAGGTGGTGCCAAGCACCATCTCCACCTGTTCGAAGGGCGTGTCGAGTTCCTCCGCGACGATCTGGGCGAGGGCGGTCCTGATACCGGTGCCGAGATCGACATGACCGTTGAAGGCTATGACCTTTCCGTCACGGAGGATGGCAATGTAGATTTCTGCTGCCGCGGATGACGGCGCCTGCGATAGCACCGTCAAGATTTCCGGGGCCGCAAGATACGCGGATTTCGGGGTTTCGCGCGCATCGCTCATTGCGGCGCCTCCGACAGTTCGCTTGATGAAGGTTCGCTGCCGGATTCGGCCCTTTGAAAATCCGCCGCTTTCACGCCGGCGCCACACCCGGCATTCGCGGACCGGGAGAGGGCGACGGCCTTGCGGGCGGCTGCAAGGATCTCGACATGCGTACCGCAACGGCAGAGGTGATGGCGCAGGGCGTCACGGATATCATCGTCGTGCGGTTCCGGATTGCGGCCTATTAGCGCCACCACCGCAATGATCATACCGTTCAGGCAGTAACCGCATTGTGCCGCCGCTTCTTCGATGAAGGCGCGCTGGACCGGGTGCAGTTGCTCCTCGCTGCCGAGACCCTCGAGTGTGGTGGCGCTCCGTCTGCCGACTGCACCGAGGGCAATGGTGCAGGAACGGACCGCGCGGCCGTCAATCAATATAGCGCAGGCGCCACATTCACCAAGGCCGCAGCCAAACTTCGGGCCGTTAAGCTTGAGATCGTTGCGCAGGATATAGAGCAGCGGAGTTTTCGCATCGGCTTCTACGATGTGCGTGCCGCCGTTGACGTTGAGACTGAAAGATGCGGTCATGGCCAAGTCTATCACCTGCCACGCTGAAAGAAATAACAGCCGATATAGCGCCATGCATGCGAACGGCGACAATCTGCGCTCGTCCCATTTCGCATTATGGTTTTCTCGCCTTGTCCGCTTGTCATGCGGTGTTCCCTTCGGCGTTTTCGTATAACAAGCGTATACACTTTATATTGGACGTGGGCAAGAGCAATAAGATGGGCACAAATTTGGCGAAATCTGCAACGTTTGATGGAATTTTAGGCGTATTTTCCCGCATTAGTCTATTTTTTAGCCTTGCATTTTATAGTGTACACGCTTAATAATATCACCACTCGGATGCTGGATTGAAACATTTCCTCACCTCGCCGCGAAGGACTGCCCATGACGAACGACAGACAGACGATTGCAATCATCGGCGCAGGTCTCGGAGGGGCGGCAGCCGGCGCTCTGCTGCAGCGCGCGGGTTTCGATGTCCATGTTTACGAACAGGCCCCCAGTTTCTCCCGGCTGGGTGCGGGCATTCACATGGGCCCCAACGTTCTCAAGATTTTTGAGCGTATCGGTATCGACAAAAAGCTGCTCGAGATCAGCAGCAAGCCGACGCATTGGTTCAGCCGCGACGGCATCACCGGAGAATACCTCTCGCGCATCCCGCTCGATGGCTACGGGACGCCATACTGCACCGTCCATCGCGGTGATCTCCACGGGCTGCAGATAACGGCGCTCAACGAGGGAACACTGCATTTCGACATGAAGCTGAAAGAGATCGAGGATAGCGGGTCCGACGTTTATCTTGAGTTCGAGGGCGGCACTTCGACCCGCGCTGACATTGTCATCGGTGCCGACGGTATCAATTCAAGGGTTCGCGAGACGCTGCTCGGCTTCGAGAAGCCGAACTATAGTGGCTGGGTCGGCCATCGCGCATTGATATCAGCCGACAAGCTGAAAAAGCACGATCTCGAATTCGAGGATTGTGTGAAGTGGTGGGGGCCGGACCGCCACATGATGGTCTATTACACCACCAGCAATCGCGACGAATATTACTACGTGACCGGCGTGCCGCATCCGGCATGGGAATTCGACACTGCCTTCGTGGAAAGCAGCCGTGAGGAGATGGCGGAAGCATTCTCTGGCTATCATCCGGTGATAGGTGCGCTCATTGAGAGCACCGACGAAGTCACGAAATGGCCGCTGTTCAATCGCAACCCCTTGCCGTTGTGGAGCAAGGGCCGGCTCGTCCTCCTTGGTGACGCCTGCCATCCCATGAAACCGCACATGGCACAGGGCGCAGCCATGGCCATCGAAGATGCGGCCATGCTCACCCGTTGCCTGCAGGAAAACGGCGTGAGCGACTTCAAAACCTCCTTCGCGCTCTATGAGGCGAACCGCCGCGATCGCGCGACACGTGTCCAGAGTGTCTCGAATGCCAACACCTTTCTGCTCACGCAGGAAGATCCCTCCTGGGTATATGGCTATGATATCTACGCGCAGCCGTTGAAGAGCGAGAGCGCCGCATGACCGGGAAACTTCTCTACGGCGCGAACCTATTTGCAAACGATATCCGCCAGCATTACTTGCGCTATGGCGGAAAGGGCCACCCCGTCATCCTGATCCCGGGCATCACCAGCCCTGCGGTCACGTGGGGCTTTGTCGCAGAGCGCCTCGCTGAACGCTACGACGTCTACGTGACTGACGTGCGCGGCCGGGGCCTCTCCTCGACTGGTCCAGACCTCGACTACGGTCTTAATTCTATGGCCGAAGACGTTATCGCCTTCGCGCAAGCTCTAAATCTTGATAGTCCCGCACTTCTGGGTCATTCGATGGGCGCACGCATTGCCATTCGCGCCTCCGCCTCCGGAAGGGCCTCGTTTTCTCGTATAGCGCTCATTGACCCCCCTGTCTCCGGACCCGGCCGCAGGCCATATCCGAGCAAGCTGCCATGGTACGTTGATTCTATCCGGCTTTCGGTGAAAGGCATCGATGCTGAAGGAATGAGGACCTTCTGCCCGACCTGGACTGATGAGCAATTGAAGCTGCGCGCGGAGTGGCTGCACACTTGCTATGAACCAGCCATTGTCACGGCTTTCGAGGATTTCCACAAGGACGACATTTTCGCTGATCTGCCCAAGCTCGCCCGGCCCGCGATGCTGATGGTCGCCGGCCGCGGCGGTGTTATCGAACCGGTAGACGAGGATGAAGTCCGCTCGCTCTGCCCAACGATAGAGATCGTGCGGGTCCCCAATGCGGGACATATGATTCCATGGGACGATTTCGAGGGCTTCTTTGGGGCTCTCGGAGACTTCTTATCCCGTTAACAGAGATAGCGGACCTCTGATCCGCGGTCTCTGTTTTATGCTGCCCTTACAGATGGAGGGGCCAACCAGTTTCAAGCAGTAGAGGATTGCGCTCGTGCAAAAGAACTATCGTATCGGTCAGATTGTTCCCAGTTCGAACACCACCATGGAAACGGAGATACCGGCGATGCTTATGGCACGCCAGTCGATACGACCGGAGCGCTTCACCTTCCATTCCAGCCGCATGCGCATGAAAACTGTGAAAAAGGAAGAGCTCGCGGCGATGGATTCGGAATCCGACCGCTGCGCCATTGAGCTTTCCGACGCCCGCGTCGACGTACTCGGCTATGCTTGCCTGGTTGCAATTATGGCGATGGGCCTTGGCTACCACCGTGAATCGGAAAAGCGCCTGACTGGACGCACGACCGAAAATGGCGTCAACATTCCCGTCGTGACCAGTGCCGGCGCCCTCATTGAGGGCCTGAAGGTGATGAAGGCGAAGCGGGTGGCTATCGTTGCGCCATACATGAAGCCGCTTACGGAACTCGTGGTCAACTACATCCGCGAAGAAGGTTTCGAAGTAAAGGACTGGCGCGCCCTCGAAATTCCGGACAATCTAGAAGTCGGCCGCCACGATCCGGAGAATCTCCCAGCCATCGTAAAGACGCTCGACCTTACGGACGTGGACGTCATCGTGCTTTCGGCCTGCGTTCAGATGCCGTCGCTGCCCGTGATTGCCAAGGTTGAGGCGATGACAGGCAAGTCGGTGGTCACGGCCGCCGTCGCCACCACCTATTGCATGCTGAAATCGCTTGGGCTGGAAGCCGTTGTCCCCGGTGCGGGCGCGCTTCTTTCCGGCGCCTATTAAGGATCGCACGATATGGAGAGCGTCGAAGCCAATTATCAGGGTGTCTGGGGTAACCGCATTGGCTTTGGACAGCGGCCAGTCCTTCTCGTCATCGATTTTCTGAAAGCATATACAATCGAGGGTGCGCCGCTCTATGCGCCCGGCGTCGTCAAGGCGGTGGCAGAGACGCCGTCGCTGCTCGCGGCAGCCCGAATGGCGGGCATTCCTGTCATCCACACCCGCATTCTCTACCTTGCGGAAAACTGCGCCGATGGCGGCATGTGGGTGAAGAAATCGCCCGTGATGAAATCGATGGTGATTGGCAATGAGCTCGCGGAATTCTGCGAAGAAGTTGCGCCTGCCGATGGCGAACTCGTTATAGTGAAACAGTATGCCAGCGCCTTCTTCGGCACCAGCCTTGCCTCGCTCCTAAACACGCAAGGGATCGATACCGTCGTCATGGCCGGATGTTCGACCAGCGGCTGTATCCGGGCAAGCGCCGTCGATGCCGTCCAGAACGGCTTCCGCACTATCGTGGTACGCGATTGCGTCGGGGACAGGCATCCCGCTCCGCACAATGCCAATCTCTTCGATATCGACAGCAAGTATGGCGACGTGGTCTCGAAGGAGGAAGCGATCGCCGCGATTGCGTCGGCACAACAGCGTGGAACAACAACAGTCGCATAGGTGGACATGACCAAGGTGGCATTTCCGTAGACTTTTAGAGGAGATAACGAAATGGATCGCAATGTCTTGACTGAAATGTGCCTTGAGCAGTTGAAGCTCAGCGGCGTTCACGAGGGTGAGAAGGTTATCGTCCTGTCGCAGGGCGACGAGCGTCTCGACTACGCCGACGCGTTCCTTGCCGCCGGCCAGCGGCTTGGCGCCCGTATGTACCACATGCGTCTTCCGGCACCGCTGCCTACCACCGGTGCATGGGCTGTCGGCGAAACCGGCCTCGCCGCAAATCCAAACGCCGTCAACGCGCTAAAACAGGCCGACATGGTCGTCGATCTAATTTTCCTTCTGTTCAGCGAGGAGCAGATGGCAATCCAGGCTGCCGGCACCCGTATCCTCACGGCGGTGGAACCGGCTCCGCTGCTGGCGCGGCTCATGCCGACCAGGCAATTGCGCGAGCGCGTCGAGATTGGCGCTGAATTTCTGAAAAAAGCCAAAACCATGCGCATAACCAGCAAACATGGCACCGACGTTGTCTACAAGCTCGGCGTCTACCCGACGATGAGCGAATATGGCTACACCGATGAGCCCGGCCGCTGGGACCACTGGCCTGCTGCGTTTGTCTTTTCGGGCGGCGCGGATGACGGTGTCGACGGTCAGATCGTGCTGGCACCAGGCGATGTGCTCTTGCCGTTCAATATGTATGTGCGCGAACCGGTGATCTACACCATCGAGAAGGGCTTCATCCGGGACATTAGGGGCGGCCTCGAGGCCGAGCTTATCAAATCCTACATGGCGACCTTCAACGATCCACGCGGCTTCGGCATGTCGCATGTGGGCTGGGGACTAGACCACCGCGCCAACTGGCACGGCCTGACCGATTTTGGCGGCGGCATGGGCATGGAACTGCGCTCGTTCTACGGCAACGTCATGTTTTCGACCGGCCCGAACAACGAGCTCGGCGGCCCGAACGACACGGCTTGCCATCTCGATATTCCAATGCGCAACTGCAGCCTTTTCCTCGATGACGAGCCGATGGTTCTCGACGGCAACATCGCTGTCAAGGAAATGCAGCACACATTCAAGTGATGGCTCCTTACAGTTAGCACCGCCGGGCAGCCGGCGGTGCCTTGCGCATTGACGTATCAACTTAGTAAAACGTTGGGATGGCGAATCCTGTTTGGTGGAGCATTCGGGGGTGGACCGTTCGGCAGGTCCGGCACTAAAATTGAGCGGATTTGTCGCGACAGGGGTTTATTGCTGATATGTCCAAGAACGACCTGGTTGAGGGCGATTACCGGTTTACAGAACAGGTGGGGCACTTGCTTCGTAAGGCGTACCAGCGCCACCTATCTATTTTTCAGGACAACGCAAGCGACCCTAATTTGACCGCCGTGCAATTCGTCACTCTCTGTACACTGCACGATAGAGGACCGAGCTCCCAAGCTGAGCTTGTAAAGGCCACCGCCGTCGATCAGGCGACAATTCGAGGCATTGTCGACCGATTGAGGTTACGGGGCCTCATTGAAGTTTCCAAGGATGCCTCAGACGGTCGCAAGATCATTATGTCCTTGCTGCCTGAGGGTGAGGCGGTGCTAAAGCAGATGTATCCGAGAGCGCATCTGATTACAGCGAAAACCATGGATCGACTCAATTCGGCGGAACAAGTTGCACTCCTGTTTCTCCTGCGCAAAATCGCGGCGGATGATCTCTCGAACGATGAACCTCTGTGATGGCTCGCACGCGACCGACGGCCTCTGCTACCAGTGGATCAAGCCGCGCACCAGGCGCCTGAACCGCGATAGTTAATTACGGTCATGTGCCTACTGCAGGGACTACCAAGGCCGTATTGGACTCATTAAGCATAGAGAACCGGTGCCGATCGTCCGGATCAAGGTCGACCGAATATTACCGGCCCAAATTCGTACCGTTCGGTCTCAAAAATGAGAAACCGTCATCGGCCTGCGTTCATGAACAGGGCAACCGGCTAAGGCTTGTTTATGGCTATTCAGCACGGTTTTGATGCTAATTTGAGCAGCGTTAACGGTTATTGTAGTGGCTCGCATTCTGCTCGGATCGTAGCTGCGAGCACACACATTGCGTTTCGTCTATTGGAAAATTTGCGACCGATTGCAGCGCGATTCTCGATGCGATCGGAGCAAGTGACACCTGCACACCTTCGCCGAGTACGTTAACCTGCGGTGGGCTGAAATAGCTCGAGTAAGCCGCCGTTACAAAGGCGCAATTCACGAAGCAGGCACCAATCTCGCGCGCAAGGGTCGCCTCCGGTGCTAGGCTATGATTGATGAAATCCCCGCCCATTGTGCGATACGCTGTCACTTCGGCTGGGGTGGTCAAACGCGGACCCCAAGCGTGCGCCGCCACGAGACCGGCACTCGTGCCGTAAACCCTGTTCTCGATGGGCCAGAGACGCCGCGCAGTCCTTTCGACGATAGCGGCACAGGCGGGGCATACAAGTTGCTTGCCGCTGCAATCGTAGCGTACCCTGCCGGGCAAGAGCGAATATTGTGTCTGGGTCAGTTCGAGAATGTCGCTGGCGATAACAAAATCGCGCTCCAGGATAGCACGGCTGAGCGAACCGACCGTGGAACTGGCCACCACCTTTTTGACACCGGCCTCGCGAAGCACCCAGAAGACGCGCCGCTGTGCGCTATGGTCGATCTCGTCCAACGGCCAGCCATGCGAGAATACACAAAGTGCCCGTCGCAGTTTGCCGTCAACAGTGATCGATGCATCGAATTCCAGCAATTTCCATTCGCTGGTTTTGCCCCATGGTGTTTGGAATTCCATGTCACCTTGGATTACGCTGATACCCGGCTCCTGAATGTCTTCAGGAAAGCGCAGGCCCCAGTTCGCGCTGCCGCAGATGAGGGCGTAATCGACGCTCGGAACTTTTTGCTCGCTCATATTTTAAACTCCCGGATTAAAAAGCAGCGATGTCAAAGAGAATCATCGCCGGTTGACTGTGGCCTTAAAGGGAGATCGCTTCTGATCGTGAGGACCAGCAGCGCTGGATAAAGATAGGCACCAAAGAGAATCAAAAGCGCGGGCAGGAATACAGGCCAGCACCGTGAGGAGTCCAAGCTTTTGGCTCTTTATTTCCACCATCTCTGTCCACATAATTTATTTGTATACAAATAAATTATGTGGAGGAAAGTTTGAAGTCAACCGAAAAGTGAGCCGTTGCACCCCGTATTAACTCGATGCATCAGCATTTGTATACAAATAAATAATGTGACCTTTGCGGTACATTGGATATATGCGGTTGTCTGGGACGCGAACATCTTGCAAGCTTGTGCTCACGTTCACGCTGTGTGGATTAGAGCAAGACAGCCTTGTACGCGGAGAATCTTTATGAATCCTTGAGTGAAACTAGTACGCCCCACTGTGAGACCAGTAATTTCTTTGGAGTTATGCGGCTTGGGGCAAACGCGGTTTGGGCTTGAACAACGAGGGCACCTGAGGTTCCGGCTGGGATCGACGAACGGCGCTTGACGGGTGGCGATCTCAGGGATCAGGGCCCCGCACCCGGGCCGGTTCCGAAAACCATGGCCGCTGAATCCGGCGGCCAGGATCAAACCTGGAACGCTGCGACTTCGCCGATAGGCTCGGGAGCGGCGCAATTTACGCCTCTCCCGAAGACAGCGGGACGATATCCGCGGAGTGAAAAAATGCGCTTCATTAATTGTGGGGGCTTCGATGCTCAAGGGGCGCTGGGCGTGGCCGCTACGGCCTATGTTCGCGTTCTGTGCTTTTAAAGTTGCATAACGTCTCGTGTGGAACGATGGGTGGCACCCCCTTTTTGAGCGGCTGCGCTTCGATATCTGCTGCGCAGGTCACCGTGCAATAAATTGTCCGGTGATTGCCTTCTCCAGTCTTCAAGTTCCTCTCAGCCCCGCGGGCAGAGTTGTTTCAAGAGGACGACATTTTGTTTAGATCGCCCGCGCGCGTATCAAATCGCGCCTCGCGGCCGGTGCCCGATAAACGCCTTTCTTTAAGCGTCAGTTAAGAAGGCACAAGGAGGATCGCCATGCGGACGCTACTGGCAGCCGTGGTTCTGGTGTCGGGGTCTGCCGCATCCCACGCCCAGGACGACGTATGGAAGGCATCCAGCAACACGGCGACTGCTGTTACCGGAGATATCACTCTTGGAACCGATCGGATCGTTTTTGCCAATGGAGAGAGCATCAGGCTCGTTCCCGTCGAAGGCCGGCTTGGCGTGTTCAAGGTCGACCCTCCGGCCAATCCTGTGCTTATGAACGGCAATCGCCTGTGCGGCGAGAAGGATGGGACGTATGTCGTTCTTGCCCAAGGAAGCGTTGTCTCCCTCTTCATGAAGGTATTCGAGGGGCCTGACGTGCCTCAGGAAGCTATGGCCGATCCGCATCCGCAGAAGGGAACCTGCGCGACATACAATTTCTCCCGCTAAGGTTGCTCAACCAGCGTCAGCCCGTTTCGGGGTGGAACATTTTGGGGCAGTGTTGCAAACTCACATGGGATCACAAGGTCAAGTTGCTTTGGGTTAGCGTGCCATCCTGCTGAACATGTTGGCGAGGGCCCATCGACTGAACTCAGTGATAATGACGAAGAATGGGTCGACACGGACCAGAAATAGTAGATTTGGGAAAATGTGCTTTTGGCAAGGCGTGAACAGCGGATGCCGACCATCCGACTTTCCTGCCATTTAGGGTTCGTCGGTCCCAAGCTCGTGCTTCCTACAAACTCGAACATTACAGAAATCCTTAGAAGGTTAATCCCCAATTGCGTGGAGCAATGCCAGCACTCCGTCATACTCCTGATATCATACTTGAACATAAGATCGGCTGCCCTAAATGGGAGATTGAATTGACCTGAACAGTGGGCGTATTTTGCCAATATGAGCCATCCATTCCCGCCAGTAACGATCGAATCCCGCCGCTTGGGCAAGCCCGAGAACATTTGCTCGGTCACAGAAGCCGCCGAATTTTTGTTGATGAAGTGGCCTGTGCACCAAGGCCCAAAACTAAAAGCAGCCCGTCAGCGTTGCTTTGACGCTCTGGACGGAAACGCATCGGCTGCCGATGCGCGCTCTGCATTCATTGAAGCCGCCAAGGAAGCCGATATTTTCGTCGACTATATCAATCAGGGCAAATAGCCCCGCTGGTTTTCACATTTGTGTTTTCAGTGCAATTGGTGTTCACGGACCCGCCGAGATTTGAGAAATCCGAAACTTTAGATGGGAACTGGCTGAATGAATGCTCCGGACGCTGGCATTGAGATAAACACCAATTGGTTGAACTGACAGCCGGATTGGTGGCTGCTTACGTCAGCAAGAATGCAGTGCCATTGGCGGATACAGCTTAATCGACGATGTGCATGCGGCATTCGCCGGCGTTGCCCAAGCCGTTGAAGAAACTGCGGTTGGCGCGCCGAGACCAGAGCCAGCAGTAAATCCGAAGAAGTCAGTTACCCCGATTACATCATCTGCCTGGAAGAGGGGAAAAAGTTCAAATCGTTGAAACGCCATCTGATGAAATCGTTTGGGCGTTCGCCTGAGCAATACGGGGGGTTAAAAAAACTGTTCCAAATCATATCAACTGGAAAGGATCATGAATCGGGCAAGCGTATGATTTGGAACAAATCTTGTCGCCCCAAGATAGGTCTGAATGCCGGTGCGAGCGATCCGAGCATCGGCAACAAAGCTTGCCGTCATCACGCGCGTTCCCGCGACGGTGACAGCGTCTGTGAATTGCATGGGAACGTCCCTATTTATAGGTTCAGTGAGACGGATCGGAGGACAGCCATGGAAGCCAGAACCGCCACGCGACAAGACCTCAGTCATGTCTTCGCGCATCTCGCCGCCAGAATTAGCCAAGAATTTTCAGCAGCCGGAGAGACTGAAGGAGGCGCCAAAGAGCATCTTTTGATGGACCTAAGAGAAGGTCGAGGACACGCTTTGCGAGAAGGAGACCAAATCCTGGCCGTTATCACGTGGCATGAAGATGATGGAAATGCGTACACTTCTTTCGCAGCTAATGAAGCGTTTTTCGCAGCGAAAACCGTTCGCTTCTGCAAACGACATATTCAGCAAATCCAACAACTTTGCGGCAACATTCCTGTCCGGTCGGTGATCTGGAGTAATCATCCCGAGGTCGATCGCCGGTTTGCTGCGATTGGGTTCAACAAGGACGAAACGAACGAGAAAAGCACCACCTATGAATTGCCTCCTCGTGAAGATAAGTCAACCTAGATTTTCGGAGGCGTTGCCGAGACTAGGAGCTCCGCTTCGCCCGGCTCTTGTTCGGATAGCTTTCCGTATTCGTCGATGAAACCATCCAGCCCGCGCAAGCTGCCATCCCTGGTGAAGGTGTTCATCCGCGCATCTGACAACGCCTCCCGCGTGATGATCGTCCTGTCCGGATGTGCAACCGATGAGTGCGCGGGCAGCATCCGATTGGTCTTGAAGTGGTCGGCTTTCTCGTTTTCGGACATCTGCTCGAGCGGTCCCATTCAGCTAGCGTGCTTGCCCCAGAACTCTGTGAACCACCAGGCGACCCACGGCCTTGTGTCTTCTACTTTGCTCATTTCGGATTCTCCGCAATTTGATCCTGTGAGGATCACCGACGTCGGTCGATGACCTGCGCAAGGGATAGCCCCGCCGGGCTCAAAAATCCGGTTCTTACCCCCCGCAATCGAAACTGTCCATCTGCGATCCCCTCATTTCATCTGCGCCGTCCGTCAGATCCACGGCAGGAATCAGAGTGCAGTTTCGTCCGCCATGGAGGAAACGGTTTGATGACACTCGGTCCTTCGAACAATATCTTACGGCAAAGTCGTTGCGGCTGAATCAATCAGTAACCGGTCATTTCGAGGTATCCTCGCCCTGTATGGGAGCCTTTGAAGCTTATTGGACCTTCCCAATAGGGCGTACGCGTCGCCATCCAAGCCTCGCGGTTGAGCGCGGTCGCGGTAATATTGAGATTGCGAGATGGCAATTCGATGCGCCATGCAACCGGGATATCGCGGCCGGCCACACGCGCGGTGTCGAGCGGCGTCAACTTCAGTGTCCCTGGAGGTAACGGCGTCGGCTTTCCTTCTGCGGAAATCCATGTTGTGGATGTAAATCCGCTACCGCCATCCCGCAGGCGAAAGCCCATCAGCTTTTCACCGCTGTCGAGATGCAAAGAGAACCAGTCCCATCCGGTCTGGTCTGCTGCCAACGGCTGTGACGACCATTCCCGGTCTAGCCACGCTTGCCCTGTGACGGCAACCTCGCCTTCCGGCAGATCAAGCTTGCCCTCGACGGAGTAAAAAGGCTGCGAGTAATAATAGCTTGCCTGCCCTTTTGCGGATTTCACGGAGTAGCCGTTCTGGCCCTGCAGAACGAGAGGACCGGTTGCGTGAAGCCTTAGATTGTAGCGAAACTTCGCACCAGCAGCCTTGAGGTCGATATCGGACAGCCCGTCTTGTTGGCTGCCGCCAACCAAGCTTTGCATCTGCCAATCGTCGATCCAGGCCGCAAAGGGGGAGGCGGTCACGCCGGCCTGGCCGACTCCACCACGGGCAAGGCGCTCGGCGACATATTGCTGCGATTGCGTCGTCAACGCCGCGTGGCCCATCCAGACCTGCGGGCTCGACCAGCCGGTCTTCTCGCCCGGTGCAAGTGCTGAGCGAAAGAGCGTCCATTGTACGCCATACTCCGTGCCGTCGGCGGATTTCAGGTTTGCCGTCAGATACCACCACTCGATCCGATAATTCGGATGCGACCCATGATCGACCGAAAAGTTCAACGCGATCCCGGGCTGAGGAACCGCAAATCCCTCCGCGGTCGTACCAAGGCCGGCAAAGCCCTGGGCACTAGCCGTGCCGCCGAAAGCGTTGCAGAGCATAATCACGGCAGAGAATGTCGACAGCAAAGATCTAGCGTTCATTGGCGAAGACCTTCAGAAGATCGGTGGGCGTGACCCGCGCGAGACGCTTCAGGGGGAACAGCGCCGACAGCAGCGCGGCGGCAAGCTCGATCGCCCCAAGCCGCAGCCAGTCGGCCGGGAACAGATGCATCGGCAGCCGCCATCCGAATGCCTCGACATTGACGATCGCGAGCAGTACCCAAGCAAGCCCGATGCCGACCGGTAGCGCAGCAAGCAGGGTAATGACGACGAGCACCATGGCTCGTGCCAATTCAAGAAGAACCAATTGCCGCCGCGTCAATCCCATCGCCCAAGCTGGTGCCAATTGCGGCAGCCGCATCCCCGACAGGGTCATCAGGCTTGCAAACATCGCCAGGCCCGCAACCGCAAGGGTCAGTACATTCAGCGCCGCCGTCACAGCAAACGTCTGTTCGAAAATTTGAATCGACCGGCGTTTGAGACTCGCTTGATCAACCACGTTCTGCTCAGGAAGATCGAACTGCTTGCGCAGTTCGCTGCCCACTCCGGCGACGTTTGCTTGGGCCAAGCGCAGACCGTAGCGAAGCCGGGAGACGTCCGGATAGTGCGATGTCAAGGCAACTATGCCGACGATGACCTGTCCCGTCGGATTGCCATAGTCCGAATAAACTCCCGCGATCACCGTCGTCCAGCCGCCGGGCAGGATGAGAGGATCGCCGATGTTCAGATGATGGCGGCGCGACAGCTGCTCATTGACCAAAGCAGCCTTGCCGCTGGCCACACGATCCCAAACGTCGGACGTCGCCTGCAACAGGGGCCAGTTGTCGCGATAGGTCGCATCATCCGCTACGCCGAAGATCTGCACTGGCTGTCCTTGGAAGTCGCCTTCGACATTCCAGACCGGGAGGATGGCGTCTACCCGAGGTGTGAGCCATTCGCGAAGGGCGGTAGCCTCAGTCTCGGTTCGTGCCGTGACGTAGAGTTCGGCAGCCAGTCGCTGATCGAGCCAGCCGGTAAACGTCAAGCGGAAGCTTGACACCATCGTTCCCACGCCGACATTTGCGGACAATGCCAGCAAGAGTGCCATCAGCGCCATCGAAAGGCCGGGCAATTGCTGGCGTGTGTCCGCCCAGAACCACGCCGTCACGGGTCTCGCCGACCAGCGCTGCATGACGAGCAGGAACAGCGCGAGGAGGACCGGCAATATTAGCGCCGCTCCCAGAAGCAGGCCGCCGAGGATGGAAAATCCGGCGATCAGCCCCGTACCCCAACGAGCGAGCGCAAGCGTCAAAGCAAAAAGCGCAATCGCGGCTATCGCCTGGATGCGAAACGCACCTTCCGACGCCCGCGCCCATGCACGCGGTTGTGCCGGTGCCAGCAGAGGCATGCGCCAAATGCGCCAGAGACTTTGCGCGGCCGACAAAAGTGTTCCGAAAACCGCAATGCCCAGTCCCGTCGCCCACCATGTCGGGCGCAACGTCAGCGCGCCCGGAATACTGGCGCCATAGAGACCTTGCAGGGTTGCGGCGACTCCCGGCAGAAGAAGCGATGCGATGAGATAGCCAAGCGCCACCCCGGCACCGCCTGCCACCAGCGCCAGCATGATCAGTTCGGTCAGCAAAAGTCCCGTCAGCGATCGCGCCGACAAACCGAGCGAACGCAGCGTCCGGAAGGTTGAGCGGCGCTGTTCGAAGGCTAGCCCGATTGCGGAATAGACCATGAACAACCCGACCGCGAAGGCCAGAAACCCGAACGCGGTCAGGTTCAAGTGGAAGCTGTCGGTCATTCTCGCCAAATCGCCCCGGGGGTCCGGTTTCTTCAGCGTCAGTTGCGGCGCAGTCGTCGCAAGCGTGGCACGATCGACGGTCTGATCCGGCGAGACGACCAGGCGGCTGATCTGGCCGGGCTTGCCGAGCAGGGACTGGGCTATCCCGATATCGGTGATTGCCATGCCCGGCAGCAGGTCTTTTGCGATCCGCAATGGCGGCGTTTGCTGGCCTGCCAGCTGTTCTACCGTGGCTGGCGAAACGTAGAGCAGCCCCGGTGGGGTGATGAACGGCAGAAGACTATCGCCTCCTGCCAGATCCACTTGCTGCGCTTCGCGCGGCAAGCTCACAGGATCGATGCCGAGGACGTGCAGCCGCGCGGCGCCGAGACGCAGCTGACCCTCCAGGACTGGAGACACCAGCCAGCCTGCCCGGCTGAGATCGACAAAGACCTGCTGCGGGATTGTTTCCCCGTCCGCCGATACCAATTGTTCGAGGCGATCCTGTCCCAGCATCGACGCCGCACGATCGTAGCTGGCACGCGCCTCAGCATTGATCGCCTGAACACCCGACCAGAGGGCGGTCGCCAGTGAGAGACCCATGAGCAGCATCGCCAGTTGCATCGGCTGCCGGCTCCAATGGGAAAGCAAGGCGGACATGCTCGCATAAAACATCAGGCGATCCGCCCGGCCTGAAGGTGCACCCGTGCATCGAGCCGTTCGGCAAGCCGCGTCGAATGCGTCACCATTAATAGAGCTGCCCCGGTCTGCACCACCAGTTCCAGCATCAGCGCCAGCACCGCATCACCGGTTGCCTCGTCCAGATTGCCCGTCGGCTCGTCGGCGAGCACCAGCTTTGGACGCGCAGCCAGCGTCCGCCCGATCGCCACCCTTTGCTGCTGGCCGACGGAGAGCTGTTCGGGGTAGCGCTTCAACAGGGCTTCAAGCCCAAGCTTCTCGACCAATTCCGATTGCCAAGTCGAATTGTAGCGTCCAGCAAGGCGCGCGTGGAAGGAAAGATTGGCTGCTACATCAAGCGAAGGGATGAGGTTGAACTGTTGAAACACCAGTCCGACCACACCGCGCCGCAATGCGGCGCGGCCGACGTCGTTCAGCTGCGAGATATCCTGACCGGCGATTTCGATGCGGCCGGAGTCCGGATGATCCAGCCCTGCCGCCAAGTGCAAAAGTGTGCTTTTGCCGCTGCCTGACTCTCCGGTCAAAGCAAGGCTTCGGCCGACATCCAGCCCGAGGTCAACCTCGCGCAGGACCTCCAACGGCCCTTCTGCTGTTCGATAGGATTTACTCACTTTTTGAAGCGCGACGAGCATTGGCTCCTTCGTGGTCAGGCCACCACGCAGATTTCTTAACGACTGATCTAATCGTCCCTAGAACGAATAAAAGGCGATACCGGAAATTCGGCGCAAATGACGATCGCTCTCACTGCGGTGGCACTGGTGTCGGCGTCCCGCCAAACCAACCAGCCGCATAGGCAATCACGATCAATACCACGATCACGGCTACGCCGTACCAGAGGCGCCTGTCCTTGAGATCCATCGTTACCTCCTGTTATCCTGCTAAGTGTTGGCCAATGGCGAATTCTTTGAGTCTTTGGCCGACATGTCCCAGATCGGCGACCCATTTGCCCACTGGTCGGCACAGAGTAGGCTGGATCAGGGTCTTTGAGAAGCGCGCGGACATTGCCGGGCGGAAGCGACACGCATGACCGAGCCGCTTCCGCCTCAGGCGGGCGTGTTCTTCCCACAATAGGACTGCAATTCGAAAAATTCGCTGGAAGCCGCTCTCCTGGGGCAGATTTCCTGTGGCTTCTGACTTAGCATTTCAATTTGAAGCGGTAAGGCAGAGATGGGTGCTGAATTTCTGCTTTCGCATTTCAGTTATAGGCCTTGATGCGCTAACGGCATCCGGAGCTTGCTGATGAGACCGATTCTCCCAGCGGACGATTTCCAGCATCGTTGCGAAACGGAAGACCAAGCGCTGATATCGGTAAAGGCCCCTCCCGGACTCGCTGTTTATGGTGCGTTGGTTTCGACCACGACTACGACTACCCATCAGTCTGGCTTTCAACATTTGCATCATTTGATGCGGGACAAGGCGACTTAGGTGCGGCCTTTAGGTTTTCTTGTTCCTTGAAATTCCGGACGATTGTAGTATGTTAACAAAATTCGTTTTTGTTAAACACAGGAAGTGCCCTCATGACTGCTAAGCTCGCCTTCCGCACCCGCCAAGGACGGACAAGTGGAACTACCAAACGCGTGCGTCGTGCGAGCAAAGAGCAGCTGCAGCGCATTGAAGTGCTGAAACGGCAGCGGGAACGCATCCAAGCTGTCATTGCGAGCGCCAAGCGATCCGGATTGCTGGAAGAGAAAACTGGGCGCATCGCCGGGCGTGTGAGCGCAGAGCTGATTGCCCAGGCGAAGGCCAGGACCGGTTTGACTTCCGACACGGAGCTCGTGGAATTTGCTCTTGCAAGTTTGGCGCTCGAGGACAATTTTGCGGAGACATTCCGCAAAACACAGGCAACAGTGGATCCATCTCTGAAGCTCGGATTCTGATTTGGCTGAATTTGATTTTGATACAGCCGTTCGCTGGGCACGGTTCGATCCTAAAAAGACTCTGAGTCGTCGCAAGGATGGCGATCTGCCCTTTCTTGCTGACGCAGCCGAGGCGGGCCCCGACCTCCTGCTCGACACAAGCGTATACATTGATGGTTTGCAGGGCCGCGCCCCCCGCTTAATCGCCGATATGCTTGCGCTCAGGCAGGTCAATCACTCGACGATTGCAATTCAGGAACTCATGCACACCGTTGGCGTACTGGATCCCAATCATCCAGGTACACAGACAGCGGTTAGCCAGATCGCTACAACTGTGAAGGATATGCCTTCCCATCGGACTTTCGCACCCGATCCAGATGTTTTGGGCAGAGCCGCCCTGCTTTCTGGCATGTTGTGTCGCCTGCAAGGCTACAAAGCCGATGCGCGTCTTCGCGCTCTTCATGACTGCGTGTTGTTTCTACAGGCTCAAAAGCTTGGCTTTACGGTTCTCACCGGGAATGTCAGTGACTTCGATTATATTCTGCAGCTCATACCAACCGGTCGCGTCATTCTGTATCGACAGATCTGACTGGGTTATCTTGCGAAAGTTCCTAAGGAGACATTGGATTGAAATCGGGACAATCAAGGATCGAATTAGCTCAAGAACTCAAAGACGAACTTTCCCAAATGGGCGCCCGGAGGCGCGGCTGCATTTGGCGCTCTTATCTCTGGTGCCTACAAGCCCAGCAAGGGTGAACGCATCGGTGTTCTTCTGTGCGGCGCAAACAGCCACGCAGTTCGATTTGGGGCCAATTGAGATGGGGCAAAACAAAAACCGTCTTACCAACGATCTTGTGCGCTGGGCTGATGGGGAAGGGGACGTCCAGGTCCGAAAGCCGCGGATGTAACGCAAGCCATATCAACAGGATGGCGCGACCGCGCGAACCGGCCGCGCCAAAACCTTGGAAACCTTTTCGCCCTTCGCCTGCTGTCAGGGAACGATGCCCCGGCAGGCCCAGGCTACGTTTGCAAAAGACCTCGGACCGTCGGGTCGGCCCGCCTCGTAAGCGTCGCGAACGGCGGCGGCGGTGCGTGCCCGTTCCGCGGCGTCTAGTGTGGCCACATATTTACCGAGTGGCCCTTCGCCCGCGGCAATCGGTGCCCAGTAGTCGTCGAAGCTTTCGTAGTCCATGCGGATCATCATCTGGGTTTCCGCAACGTCCACGAGACCCATCCACATCGCGGTAGCGACCGTCGGCCATGTTGCTGTTCGTTTGTTGGCGCCATTCGTCCCTATCACTAGCCGAAATCCGATTCCCGGGGTCAATCCACCTAAGCTGTTGAAACTTTGCTATTTGAAAGATGGTAGCGGAGGTTCGGTTCGAACTTTCGCCCCAAGAATTGGCGGTAAGTCGGAAATTATAAGCATCGGAAAATTTCGGGCCTAATCGATTGCTAGGCGGTCGTGGAAAGCAGGCATCGGCCATAGCGGACACGCTCGCTGCACTGCTTCGACTGCGGCGGATCAACGGCGCTGAAGGAAAGCAACTCTCGCGCGTGCGCGTGTGTTCACACTCCAAGGCGACTAAACGGCTGCGAGCGTTGGTTCAGCTCTCACCGTCCGTCTTGTGCTCGCCGCAATACCATTCCTGGCCGTAGCGCTTGTCAAACCCGAACGATCCCAGACGAATAACTAGCCACCGATTGACAAAGATTTAACCTGCCATGTTCCATTGACTGGATGATATTCGACCGTTCCGCTCCATGGCGTTCTTATCATAGCGCCGAACCCGTTTGGACTATCCACCACGGCTCTGATCCGATAGAGGCAGTCGCCCATCGGCTGTGTCTTGGATTCAAGCGCCGGATAGGAGGCACTCGATGGTGAGCCCAAGCGCTTGGTTACTTCGCTCTGTGCCATCACGAACGCCATAGCGGACTCGTCTTTGGCGCAAGCTGCCTTTCTAGCATCGGCGGCCTGTGCTACCACCTTGGCTGCATTTGATCGTGCGGTCTCGACGAGCTGGCCGGGCATCTTGTCTGCTCGCTCAAATAAGCCTACTACGATTAGTGTCACGGCGAGAACGTATAACGCGCCGCTAATCCTTCTCAAGACCGTCCAATTGGTCTTCTTATCATCCGGCCCTGAGCGCTTGTGAGTACCTGCCTCATCGCTGATCCGAACTTCGCGTGGAATGGCTGGCAACGGACTCGACATTGCTTCCGTCCGGACTCGTTTGCCGAATGATGTTCCTGCTCCAGCCATCACAGTTCTCCACTTTTTGAGAAGCATAACTGCCGTCCCTGAATCTTCAGCTACGCGAGCCAGTACAAATTTAATGATTCCTGATTGACTGTGCCGAAGAGTTTGCCTGTGGTGTTGCTGCCGCGTATTCTGGTTCGGTCGATACAATCGGCTTATCGGACACTATTTTTGTTTCTTATTTTTGAGTTCTGTTTCAACCGACATTTGCAACATTTCATCGGTCGCGGAAGACCTCCGTGGAAAAATCGGTTCCCCACAACTCGGGCATACCGTTTGTTGGCGCGTGAATGTATGGGACTTTGCCGTTGGTCAGGACAAGCCAGGGTAGATATTTTTGGATACCCGTAGTGAGCCGTTTGCCGCATCGCCTCATCGGTGGTTGCGGCGTTATAAAGGTTGTACACTTTTCGTGCTCCAGATCCTCTCGCTGCAATATATCGTTACAAAATAGAAGACGTAGGCGGATACGGCACCCCACACAGCCAAGAATATGTTGAGCGGAACCGACACTCCAAAAAACATGAGGGAGCCCACGAAGCCTGTAAGCGAGCCCAGTATCCGCCACCACCCTCGCCGAGTCGGCGGTGAATTCACTCGTCGCCAAGCGGATGGTCAAGAAGCAGCAGATGCGCTGGTCCCTCCATGGCGCTCACATGCTCATGCAGGTTCGGACGGCTGAACTGAACGGCGAGCTTCGCGATCGACTGCGGACACCATTCCGACAACTGGAGCCAAACGTACCTTCGCTGTTCAAACCTAAACCACCCCTCCTGCGTGCCGCATGAACCCCAGAGAAGTTACCGGCCTCTAACTATTTGAAATCATTGGCTCGGCATTCTCATGATTAAAGGGTCTTCCTCAATCTGTGTGATGCTTGGCGTGATCAACTGCCCGAAATCATTCTCCCTATGCAAGCCGAACACATGTCGGCGTTGCTGAATTCATTGAGCTTTTTGCTCAACCGCAGCGGAAGAACGCTTGATGAAGCGTCCTAACATTCCAGTCAGCGACCACACAATTCCGCACAGCTGAAGCGCCGTATCACCACGATAGGCAACAGGATGACTACTCGGGTTGGGGGCGTAGATGACCGAAACTGGCCCAATGGCTCTACCTAAGGGCAATCGTAGCGGATTTGGAACGACCCAAGGTTGTCAATGGGCTGCCAGATCCTGGCTGAGCCAGCTGGTTCACAAACACCACACAGATTGAGGAAGACCCGTTTCAAGTGTAAATCGACATGTGAGAAACGACAATGCCGGCCGGATGGGATAGACGCTCGCCTGCCGTTTCGTTGGCCAGTGTCGGAAATCGGATAAACTCTCCTGTCCGTCATGCCATCATGTCCGGTCGACACGGCCCAAATTGTCTCATCCGCAACGCGTGTGCGGGGAAGGGGGTTCCATCTCAATTTCCTGCGAAACCTGCACACGAGATCTTTATTGATAATGATTTGTGCTACGAAAGAGACAAGAGCTGTGCGGGCGTGCGCAGCGATCGTCCTTTTAGTTTTTACTCCTATCAGCGGTATCGAATTTCTGATCTTTATGGACTTTATAGCGCGCTGACATCATGGGCTCCGCGAAATGAGAGGCATGCCAATCGACACATATGTCATCCTTCTTGCATTGTTTGGCCTGGTGGTATTGCTCACAGCATGGCTACCGATGGTGCTGAAGGAGTTTCCGCTGTCGTTGCCTATCGTCTGCATCGCCTTCGGAACCTTATTTGTCTGGACGCCTCTGTCAACGATCGTCGGCTCCAATCCCCTTGATAGCCGTTACATTACCGAGAAGGTGACGGAGTTTGTCGTCATCATCTCGCTGATGGGGGCGGGACTTAAAATCGACAGGCCGTTAGGTTGGCAGAACTGGATGACGACATGGCGTCTGCTTGCCATCTCGATGCCCCTGACGATTATTGCAATTGCCTTGCTCGGCTGGAGTTTCCTTGATCTCGGACTGGCATCTGCGCTTTTGCTTGGCTCTGCACTGGCACCGACGGACCCCGTTCTCGCCAGTGATATTCAAGTTGGCCCGCCCCAATCGGGGGAAGAAGGAGAAGTGCGGTTCTCCCTGACTTCGGAAGCGGGTCTCAACGACGGGTTGAGTTTCCCTTTCGTGCATCTGGCTATCGCTGTTGCGCTCGCAAGCCAGACGGGCGAACCTTGGTTCCGCCACTGGCTGCTCGTCGATGTGTTATGGAGGCTCGCCGCAGGTGTCGGGTTGGGATGGCTGACGGGAAAGGTCCTGGGTATCTTCACGTTTCATCTGCCAAGACGAGCAAAACTCGCGCGGACTGGCGACGGATTCGTCGTGCTGGGTATCACATGCCTGAGTTACGGTCTGATAGAGATGGCTCATGGTTATGGCTTTGTCGGGGTGTTCGTAACCGCCCTGACGCTCCGAGCCGCTGAACGGGAAAGCGGCTATCACGCAAACCTTCACGATTTCGCCGAACAGATTGAGCGGCTCTTGATGATGGTCGTGCTCGTGTGTTTTGGAGCGGCCATCGCAGAAGGGTCTGTTTTCCGCGCGTTCGACTGGAGAGTAGGCGCGGTGGCACTGCTGATCATCTTTCTCGTTCGTCCGCTGGCGGGCTGGCTTGGCTTGGCGGCAAGCCAGATCCCAGGAAAGGAAAAAGCCGTCATAGCGGTTTTCGGCATCCGGGGTTTGGGATCGTTTTACTACGTTGCCTATGCAACCGGCCATGCCGCATTCGACAAACCCGATGTCTTGTGGGTGACCGTTTCGCTCGTCGTTTTAATATCCGTAATACTCCACGGCATCGCCGTGACACCAGTCATGCGCCATCTTGAACGGAGTCAGGGTTGAAGTAAGCACGACAGCAGACTACAGCTCCCGCTTTTGTCCAAGCCGGGATAAACTTGTATTTCGGAAAAACTCTTCAGAAAGCTGCAAAAGGATGTTCGAGGGCTTTGATTTGGAGACCATAGAGTTACCTGAAGCGAACCTGCGCGTCCGCCATGGCGGCTCCGGACCTCCTGTCCTGCTGTTGCATGGCCACCCCCGCACCCATGTCACCTGGCACCGTGTAGCACCGCTGTTGGCGAAGACCCACACAGTGGTTTGTCCTGATTTGCGCGGCTTCGGCCAATCCTCCAAACCCGCAGATACGCCTGACCATTCGGGTTCATCCAAGCGCGCCAAGGCACGGGACTGCGTGGCACTGATGCGCAAATTGGGTTTCGACCGTTTTGCCGTCGCGGGCCATGACCGCGGGAGCTACACCGCTTTTCGCACCGCCATGGATCATCCGAATTCAGTCTCCCATCTTGCCATACTGGACGGTGTGCCGATCATCGAGGCACTGGAGCGTTGCGACAGCCGCTTTGCCACAGCTTGGTGGCATTGGTTTTTCTTCGCCCAGCCCGAAAAGCCCGAGCGCGCTATCCTTGCTGATCCGGAGGCGTGGTATGGAGGCTCGGCGGAACAAATGGGGGCGGAAGCCTATGCCGATTATCGGGCGGCTATCCACGACCCTGCCACGGTTCATACAATGATCGAGGATTATCGGGCTGGCCTCGGCATCGACCGAGAGCATGATGAAGCGGACCGACTGGCGGGGCGTCGTATCGCGTGTCCAACGCTTGTCTTGTGGTCGCTGCAAGATGACCTTGAACAGCTCTATGGCAATGTTCTTGATGTCTGGCGGCCATGGACGACTACCTTGCGTGGACGTGGGATTGATTGCGGACACCACATGGCGGAGGAAGCTCCAGAAGAACTCGCGCGTGAACTCCTGGGATTTCTGGCAAAGACGTAGGTCTCTGCAACATATGCTTATCGATATCCTGCTGACTTCTCGCTCAGCAGCCACTGAGTTAGATGACATTGCGCGGCTCCGTCGCAATCACACGCAAGGATGACCAATATATCCGGGAGTCGTCAGGAAATACCCGAAATGGCAACGCCATTCGGAGAGAGAAGACGTGTAAGCATAGCGACGAGGTCGTCATTGCTGAACGGTTTTCTAAGAACAGCTTGGCCGTTGTAGCCGTCCCAAACATCGTGAATGCTGTTGCCGGTGGAAAAGACAAACGGAACGTCACGCGCGGCGAGTGCGTCGGCGACAGCGCGGCTGTTCTTGCCATTGAGGTTCATATCCAGCATGGCGGCGTCGAATACCTGCCCATTAATCAGGGCAATGGCCTGATTAATGGTGGCGGCCGAGGTCACGGACTCGCATCCGAGGTCGGCCAGCATGTCTTCAATCATCATAAGGATCAGCATCTCATCCTCGATCACGAGGACGCGGCGGCCAGAAAGCAATTTATCCTCCACGAGTAACCTGGGGCGCGGGAATGTTGATCGTGCAGACCACGCCGTCTGGCCGATAGTCGAGGTGAACCGTGCCTTCCAGCTCCTGGGCTAGGCCGTTCTTGATCATGCGCGAGCCGAAGCCTTTATGTGACGGTGTTACGACAGGCGGACCGTCCTTCTCCTGCCAGATCAGGATCAGCCGGCCGCCCTGCGGAGCCGGCTCGATCTTCCAATCGATCAGCACTGAACCAGTGCTATTTGAAAACGCACCATACTTCACCGCATTAGTCGCAAGCTCGTTGAACGCAATACCAAGGGCCAAGGCTGCTTTTGGCGGGAAAAGGATGTTCTCGCCGCTAATGACGATGCGCTGTGCCCGACCGCCCGTGACCGCGAATGGTTCCAAGGCATCGTTGACCACATCGAGCAAGCCCGCATTTTCCCAATTCTTGCGAGTCAACAAGTCATGCGACCGGGATAGCGCCGATAGACGCGACTCGATAGCGTCTCTAATTGCCTTGGGATCAGACGTTGCCCGCAATACCTGCCAGACAATCGATTGCACCGTCGACAGGGTGTTCTTGACGCGATGGTTGAGTTCATCGATGAGCCTCCTGGAGTGAGCTTCCTCCTTCCTGTGTTTGGTGAGATCAGCGAAGGAGGCAAAATGCTGAACAATGTCCCCGCGTTCATCCCTAACCGGGCTAATGAAAATTGCTGCCCAGAACTCGCTGCCGTCCTTGCGGCGGTAGCGAATTTCCGATCCGCCTGCCGAATTGCCCTCAAATTCGGATGCAATCGTTGCCAGCGATCTCGCATCGGAGGCGTGTGCCGTCAGAAAGTTGAAACTTTGACCGAGCACTTCGTCGCGATCGTACTCAGTCAGAGAAAGAAAGCTGTCATTGGCAAAAATTATCGGATTGCCGGGTTCCTTCGCGTTCGTAAACACCATCGCCATTCGCGTCGTCTCGGCGGCAACGACGAATGGACCAAGGTCGTCATGAACACGCTCAACCTCGGCTTCAGCGTCCTTCTGTTCTTCGGACTTGATTGTTATTGACGGCATGTCAAAGCTCGATCTTGTTGGCCAACCCACGCCGGGATGTGATGTATAGCGAGACACCTTCTTTGCAGGAAACCAAACACGTTTCGGTGGGCAAGATCACTCTCTGATACTAATAGAAACGGAAATATCATTGCCCATCCTAGCATTAAAATTAGCTTGTCATGCATTTGTTCACTCATACGATGTCCTTTTTTGGCCAAAGGCAGAGTCCCGAAGGCAATGTCTACTGCTCGTCCGCGGAGTCGTAGAATGTGGGTGACCGAGGAAGCTGAATCACTTGGTCTTGCGCGCGCCAATGGAACTTAAATCGGTTTAGCGCGTTGTGCAGTACCGTCCGAAAGATTTTTTGGCGGTCGAGAAGATCACAAGAGGATGATATGGATATCACCACAATTCTCATAGTCGTTTTGATAGTTCTTTTATTGGGTGGAGGCGGCTTCTACGGTCGCGGGCGTTGGTACTAAGAAACACCATAGCGCTTCAGTGTTAAAACTGATCCAAATCTTGGATCGGGCGTTGCAATTTAGATGGCCTTCATCAGTCGCAGAAGTGCTATCATTTGAGGGAGAGTTCGCCATTTGAATGCTATGTAAGATGCCGTCTCGTTGCCGTGGAACCTGCCTTTGAATGCGGCCTGTCCTTCAAGATTACAAAACCTCGCATTTATTCGTTTCGAAGAGAAGGATCCGCGGAAGAGGTTCTTCCAAATTTTGCGCTCCGCAAAGCCGCTTTCGGTAATGTTCGCAAAGGGGGAAAGTCCGAATGTCATTACCGAATGACCTTCTTCCCTAAATCGATCCGCAGCAAACTTCGTCAGTCCAATTTCTGCGTGCGGTGTAGGTCAACCTTTGCTCCGATAATCCGGCCTTCGGCGATCATGGTTATGAGGACCGGATACGCGCGCGAATTTAATCCAAAGCGGAATCAGGCCGCATCAGCAATTTGGCTTGAACGCCTTGTATCCGAATTAGTCCCGTTGGTCTCCTGGTAGCGAGAGCCTGCCTCGTCAACCATCCCACGATTCTTTATGGTTCACCGCGCCACTTCTCTAAATCAAGAGCTCAGGCAGGATCCGTCGGAGGCGACGTGGGATGTCGTCGTTCCTCTACCTCGGCGGCCGTCCACTCAAGGAAGAGGCTGTAGGCGACCGCAAGCAGTGCCGGGCCGAGGAATATGCCGATGAGGCCAAAGGCGAGAACCCCACCAAGCAACCCGAACAGACCGAGCAACACGGGCAGATTGTTGGCCTTACCGAGGACATAAGGCCTGAGGACATTGTCGATGCTACTGACAAGCAGCAAACCCCATGCCGCAACGAATGCGCCCCACCAAACCATTCCCTGCATAATGAGCCATAGCGCCACCGCGCCCCACACAAGCGGGGGGCCGACCGGGACAAATGACATAACGAACGTGAGGAAACCAAGCACTAGCGCCTGAGGAACACCGGCGATCCAGAAACCGATACCAGCCAAGAGGGCTTGCGCGAGTGCCGTGCCGATCAAGCCGTAAACGACACCTTTCACGGTCGCTCCCACCACCATGAGCAACTGCTGGCCGCGTGAGCCCGCAAATCGTTCGCTGATTTCGCGCATATAGGCCGTCATCCGTCGGCCGTGGAGATAGAAGAAAAAGGCGGTGAATACACTTAACACGAGTTCAAGAAGGCCAACCCCGAATACCGTGCCGCCAGTTACGGCGATATCGGTGACGGGGCCGACCAACTTCTTGAGCTCAACGATGAAGGCGGGAGCGTCGTGAGCCAGGCTCTGCCAATAGACAGCCAAGCTCTCCCCAACCACCGGCACCCCCTCGACCCAACCCGGTGGCGCCGGAGGACCTTGCTCTAGAATGCGGATCGTCCCCGTGATCAGGTTACCTACGCTGTCTGCCAGAGCCGCTACCATTACGGCAAACGGTGCGACCAGAACGAGGACCACCAGCAATGTCATCATAGCGGCCGCCAGTGCTTTGTAGCCGCCGACCGCCCGCTCGCACTTCCTGTAGATGGGCCATGTTGAGAAACATATGACCGCTGCCCACAGGATGGCCGACAGGAAGGGCCAAAGCACAACAGCGCAGCCGATCGCCAGCAAAAGAAGCGCACCGACCCCCAAAACCTGTTCGAGGGGCTTGCCGAGAGGTATCACGACCCAACACTCCTCTTCTCGTCCGGCATTTTTCGGCCACCGAGCTTGAACCTACCAGCGGCCTTAGTAGGGGTATTGTAGACAAATAGGCATCAAACAAAATGGGTTATTATCGGCATTTTCAAACGAAGGTTTGTTGGAAGCTTTCGATTTGAACAATCGCTTGGGGAAGCCGCCGCCATCAGGTTCGCATTAGACTGATAGGAGCACTATTGCCAGGAATTCAGAAGCGGTAGCGAATCCCGAACACATTGGCGCTGGAACCTTCACTCATATCGCCAAATATGCCGTTTACGCCTTCAAGAACGGACTTTTGACCGTGATATTGCCGAAAACCGAAAAAGCGCAGGCGAATGCCAAGCGCATCGCGATCCGCAGCGATAAGTGAATCTCAATTGTCGGCCTGGGGTGCATCCCTCGGGGTGCACACGGCAGGCACGCTCACCGGGGATGCCAATAACGTAGGAAAACATTGTGAACGCATGCCGACGGGTCCGCGGTGGGGCATGACATCGGCGTGCATGTTGCGGGTATGGGATCGTCACGCCCCTGACAGCGCTCAGCGGTAGCCTCTCGCGGGATACGTCATCGCGCCGCGAAGTCGAAATGTGCGAACGCTTATGCCAATGATTTGCGCTCGAGACCATGTCGAGCCTCGCCTGGCCGCTTCCCATAACGAAGCTGAAACGCGCGGCTGAAGGCGCTCTCGGATAGGTAGCCGACCTCAGCCGCAATGTCGGCCAGAGGGCGGTCTGAACCTGCCAGCTTGCGTCTGGCAAGCTCGAGCCGGACCTCGGAGAAAAATGCCAGCGGCGCCACCTTCGCGGACTTTCGGAAGATACGAACGAGAGTGGCGCGGGAGGACTGTGCGACACTTGCCAGTTCGTCGAGCGTCCAGGCTCGGCCTGGCGCCTCCAGCATGGCGACGACTGCCCGGCCGGCCTGCGGGTGACCGAGCAGGGCAAGCAGGCTGTCCGAAGCGCGCTCCGCCTCAATATGCGCCCGGACCACCATGACGAGAAGCGCACTCGCAAGATCCGAGGCAATGGCAGCCGCACCGGGACGGGCAGCGTCGAGCTCCTCCTTCACAAGCGCGATGATGCGTCGGATATGGAATGCGTCCTCCCGCTCGGCGGCAGCCACGACAACCGCTTCCGGAAGCGCCGAGAGGATGAGATTCTGGCCCGCATGATCGAATTTGAGACGGCCGCAAACGAGCTGCGCAGTCGTCTCGCCCTCAGTATTCGACTTCACAAGTATCGCGCCGTTCTCACGACCCTTGATGCCGAAGGGTCCGGACGCTGCCGGCGAGGTGGTGACGCCATGCATGACATGAGCGCTGCCGCGCGGCAGCAGCGCGACGTCTCCGGTTCGGAGTTGGATCGAGCGCCCGGCCGTCGTGAGATGCATTACGCACGCCCCGTCGGTCACTATGTGAAACGGAGCCCAGGCGTCGCGCTCCGGCGGATGGGGCGATGCCCACTGGGCGCCAAAGTGGCAAACATACTGGAGTTCCGGCCGCACCCGCAGCAATGGTGCCAAGCCGCTCAGAGCGTCCGATGAAGTGTTCTGACTCATTTATGGGCTCCAAGCAGGTACAAAATGATCCGTCGTGACATGAAGCTGATCCTCCCGGGCATTCGCAAGAAGATCGACCAGTAATACCTTGTGACCGTGCAATCATGCACTGCAGCGACCGGATAACAAAGGGGAATGACATGCCGATGATCAAGGTTCAGGACGGTACCGAGATTTTCTACAAGGATTGGGGTTCGAAGGACGCGCAGCCGATCGTCTTCCACCACGGCTGGCCGCTCAGCGCAGACGACTGGGACAATCAGATGCTGTTCTTCTTCGAGAAGGGCTATCGCGTCATCGCCCACGACCGCCGCGGCCATGGCCGCTCGACCCAAACGGCCTATGGCAATGAGATGGACACCTACGCGGCCGACGTCGTCGATCTGGCGAAGGCGTTGAACCTGAAGAACGCCATCCATGTCGGCCATTCGACTGGTGGCGGCGAGGTCGTGCATTACATCGCCCGCGCCGAACCTGGTCGCGTCGCCAAGGCGGTGATCGCCGCCGCCGTGCCGCCGGTGATGCTAAAATCGGACAAGAACCCGGGCGGCCTGCCGATCGAGGTATTCGACGGCCTGCGCGCAGCGCTCGCCGCCAACCGCGCCCAGTTCTACATCGACGTACCAAGTGGCCCGTTCTACGGCTTCAACCGCCCGGGCGCGAAGATCTCGCAGGGCCTCATCGACAACTGGTGGCGGCAGGGCATGATCGGCGGCGCCAAGGCGCATTACGACTGCATCAAGGCCTTCTCGGAAACAGACTTCACCGAAGACCTCAAGAAGATCGAGGTGCCGGTTCTCGTCATGCACGGCACCGACGATCAGATCGTGCCCTATGCCGATGCCGGCCCGCTCTCGACCAAGCTGCTCAAGAACGGCACGCTCAAGACCTATGAGGGCTATCCGCACGGGATGTTGACGACCCATCCCGAGGTCCTGAACGCCGACATTCTTGCTTTTATTCAGAGCTGATCACCGTTGCTGGGGGATGTCCGAACGGGGGCGTCTTCGAGATCGATTCCATCATCAGGAGACCGTCATGAACCGGACCCCCCATCATATGCTGACACGGCGTGGCTTCTGCCTGTGCTGCATCGCCGCCACCACGTTCGGAGTTTCAGGAGGATGGCTCACGCCGCGAGAAGCCTATGCCCAGGCGAAGAACATCGTCGACATGATCCGTGACCACGCGGCAACCGACCCGGTCAAGGTGACGAGGCTGCGCCAGACCGTCAGCGTGCTTGAGGGCTCGGGCGGCAACATCGCCGTCCTCACAGGCTCCGACGGCAAGGTCATGATCGATGCCGGCATCACGGCATCGAAGCCACGCGTTCTGGAGGCGCTCGCCAGTCTGGGCAAGGAGCCGATCACCCGGCTCATCAACACCCACTGGCACTTTGATCATACCGACGGCAATGAGTGGCTCCACGGCGAAGGAGCCGCGATCCTGGCCCACGCGAACACCCGGAAACACCTGCAATCGGCTCAGCGGGTCGAGGCCTGGGATTTCAACTTCCCGGCCGCTCCCTCCGGTGCGATCCCTAATGAGGTGTTTTCCGCGGACAGGACGCTGCAGGTCAACGGCTCGACACTTGAGCTGAAATGCTATACGCCCGCCCATACCGATAGCGACATCGCGGTCCGGTTCACCGAGGCGGACGTGCTGCATACCGGCGACACCTTTTGGAACGGGATCTATCCCTTCATCGACTATTCGACCGGAGGCAGCATCGGCGGAATGATCGCTGCGGCGGAAGCGAATGTCGCAATGGCGGGTCGCGAGACGATCGTGATCCCCGGACACGGCCCGATCGGTGATCGGGCGGGGTTGCTGGCCTATCGCGACATGCTCGTCGCCACTCACGCGAACGTGTCGTCGTTGAAGGCGAAGGCCATGTCCCTGGAACAGGTGATCGCCGCCGGTCCGACCGCCGCCTTCGACGACAAATGGGGCAAGTTCGTCATCGACCCGGCCTTCTTCACGCGTCTTGTCTACGAAGGGGCCTGACGGACCCAATGTTCGCTCCGAGCTGCCAGATGCAGCTCAAGGATGGTTGGCCAGCCTTTGAGCGGCGCATTCAGCGGACTGAACCTCATTCTTGACGCAGCCGACGGCCTCAAGGCAGCGTGACACTTCAAGATCTACGCGACCGACTTACCCCTATTTGGCCTTCCTTGCGTGTTCGCAGCGTCTTTGGCCAATCGCAACGCGCGCAGACGCTCGCTCTTTGCATCGACAGCGCGTCTGCGTGCTTCGTATTCGCGCACTGCTTCAACGGCCTCGCTTGCGCGTTGCTCTTGCAGGATCCGCATCGGCGGGCGTTGAGCGGGACTTCTGGAATCCATGTGAGCTTTGGTTCTCTCGGCGGCGCCGGACCGCCTTTGGCTGATGGCCCATTTCACAGGTACAATATTTGGAATTTGCTCCTTGTAGATGACATTTCAGTGCGCCCGCTCCAGCTAGGAACTTGGTCCACGAAACGGCATCACCGCAATGACGGGTGAATTCGCTTGCCGCCGCCGATGCATTTCGTCCAAAACTATTTGGTTGAGCGAAAATAATGTTCGGCATGCTGGTAATAGTTTTCCGCCTCTATCATGTTTCCGGCACGTTCTTCGTCGCGCGCACGGGAAAGATAGCGCTCGCGGCTCTGCTCCGTGTGTTGATCGCCGGGAGATCGCATGGCAGGAGACCGTATGGTTTTTGTTGATCTATTTTCTTGTCTGTTCATGTCATTTCCTTGAGCCGCGAACGACTTGCTCCATGGTTGCTGTGTTGAGCGCTGTCGCTCGGTATCGGGAATTTTGAACGGCGATCAGTCAATCTGTTCGGCGACGATCCGGCGCATTTCTTCCCGGGTAAATCCTGAGCCTGGCAATTTAAGGGGGCGTTGGATTTGCCTCGGCAACGTGTTCAAATCCTTAGGGTCGGCTGCACGCGGGTTGGCCGCGCTGTTCGTTATTTCAATGATGTTTTGCATAGGTAATCCTTTGGCTGCCGCAGCAAAGCCGCGCAGCCTGTGAAACTATGTCGAATGCAAGCAAACGACTGTGACGCTGCGGCGATGGCAGCGATCAAACGTTGAGTGGTGCGGAAAAATATCTGCGCTCTTTCAGAGCCTGCAGGATGGCCGGACTATTCTTGTCGACATCACATATATGGGAACGAGCGGGTATCATTTCAAGGCATCACTCCATGTATGCGATTGAACCTTTTCGCTCCTTCAAACGTTGCGACTTGCAGTTCAAAGAAATTTTCGAGCGCGAGCTTGGAAAATGTTATAAAGTATGGAGCTCCAAAGTGGAGAGGAATTTATAGACTTAAACAAAATTCTAACGAATGCGCGAGTATGCGTAATATGCGTTATCATCTGGCGTCATCTGACAGAAGGTGATATAAGTATTTATTGCGGTTTTTTTACTACAATAAGCTTCAACAATAATTACATAGATTTAGACGATTGTACCTCGTACTTGCTATCTCCATTTCAGTGATGTATACTGCCCCTAATTCGAGCTGTAATTGTATTTACACTGGCGTCCTAGAAGGTAGGGAGAACAGAATGGCTACACTCGTAAAGAAACTTACTGTGTTACTGTCTTGCTCGGTCATCGTAGCAGCACTTGCTGGTCCGTCGTTTGCCGAGGGCGCCATTTCCATCGGCGGCTCGCGCAATGGCGGCCTTGGTCTCGGGGTCGGCGCAGACCTCGGCGGCGTCAAGGCTGGTGCTGATGCCTCGATCGGCGGATCCCAAGGGACGGCGGTCGGCGCTGGAGCGAATGTCGGCGGGAGGAGTGGTGTTTCCGCTGGTTTGGGCGCTGGCGTCAATGACGGCGTTAGGGCGGGTGGAGGCTTAAATGTTGGCGGTGTAAGCGGTGTAAGCGCTGGAGCGGGCGCCGCAATTGGCGGTAGCCGGAACGGCATTGGGGCCGGGGCGGGGGTTGGCGTCGGTAATACGTTGGGTGCAGGCGCTGGCGTCGGCATCGGCAATGCCGTCATCAATCCTGGGAGTGGCACTATTCCCGGCAGCGGAACCAGCCCCGGCATTTCGGGGGTGACCAATCCGGGTACGGCTGTCAATCCTGCGACCCCTGGGTTGAATCCCGGTGTGATATCGGCCCGACTGGCCAGCTTGAGTGCACCCGAGCGCGCGAAGTTGAAAGTGCGCTGCCGCGATGTGTCGGCAAATGCGATGAGCTATGACAGCGGGCTTGTATCGCTTTGCAAGATGTTGCGCGGTATCTGATCACTCAGGGCCAATCAACGGATTCAGGGTGGCCTCTTTGGAGTGAGATGGCGGATCAGGTTCGGTGTATGCTGATCGCCCAGATTGATGGAAGAGCAGAGAAACCCAAGATAGTGCGCGGGTCGATGGGCGTTTCTCGAGTAAGATGAGCTAGGATTAAGTTGCTTGCAATCGATTACTGTAAAGCAGTTCGATCCTGGTCTTCTGTGCCATTTAGATTGCCCTAGTTCATCGTCGCGCAATCAAAGGAAGCGAAGATGCGACAGAAAACCGGCCACAGAAACCAGCGACGGAACAGGTCATCAAGGACAATCTTCGGGCAACGCGCAAGCATCACTCTGCCGAAGGCAAGATCCGCATCGTGCTGGAAGGCTTGCGCGGTGAGGAAAGCATTGCAGCGTTTTGCCGCCGCGAAGGCACTGCCGAGAGCCTTTATTACCGCTGGTCAAGGGAGCTCCTCGAGTTCGGTCCCAACTTCAAGTATAGTGGTTTCGAGGCTTATCGCGGTGCGATAACTCATTCCGTTCTTGCTGCAGATCGGCGACTGTCGACTTTTCGGCACCAATCGGTTTCGACTGGAAATCCGCTATTATCAGCATTTTCAGACGAAGGGTTTCTCGGCAAGTTTCTGATTGAACAAGACGTGCGGGTACCGTTCGATCCTGATCAACCGTCCTTTGTTGAGGAGTTCCCCACTATAGTGCGCTACATTTCCTAATTATTGACGATCGGTTCGCCGCCTGCTGCTCAGGACTTGGCGTCATAGCGCGGTTGAGGATCGAGGGTTGATATAAAATGAATGCATCAAAGCATGTAGGTACTTGTCGGTGCGGTCGGCTTCGGGCCGAATGCGAGGGCGAGCCGGTGCGCGTTTCGGTCTGCCATTGCCTCGACTGTCAGAAGCGGAGCGGGAGCGCCTTCGCGGCGCAGGCGCGTTGGCCCGATCAAAAGGTTCGGGTGATCGGCGAAGCACAGACCTGGACGCGCGTGGCCGACAGCGGACATCGGGCAACTTATCGCTTCTGTCCGAATTGCGGTTCGACAGTCGCTTATGTGATTGAAGGCTGGCCTGGTGTCACGGCGGTGCCGCTCGGTGCGTTCGCCGATCCGCAGTTCCCGGCGCCGAAATTCTCCGTCTACGAACATCGGAAGCACAGTTGGACAGCCGTGTTAGGCGACGACGTAGAACACTCCTCAACACCGACCACCAAGCGTGCGCCTGGAAGCAAGCTGAGTGAATGAAGCCTGAACATGAACAAGGCTGGAGGATATAAGCGGCGTGTTGCGAAGGATCGAAGCAACGAGGGTTCAGTACTCTGATATTTCAGCCGTCGTTTCGCATCCAGCTTCCGAGAGTATCCGGAGCCTGCCAAAACCTCTACGATCGTTCGCTCAATTGCACTGTGGCGGCCCTGCAAAAAACCGCGCCTCTGTATTTGCCGCTCCGGCCTCAATACATTGAAACGGCGATATAAATCCGCTTCGCTTCATCCGTGGAGCAGAAGTTTCATCCACATCCGGCGCTACCCTCGCGCCGCGCCTTCCGCCGCGGTTCGGGGCGCCGCCCGAGCCGCTCCGGCCTTCGTCTCTTCCGTCCGCTCCTGGTGTTTTTTGCCCCAGTCCGCCAGCGGGGCGAGGGCCAGGTCGAGCTCGGCGCCTTCCGGCGTAACCGAATATTCGACGCGCGGCGGCACCTGGTGAAACACCTCGCGGTGGATGATGCCGTCCGCCTCCATCTCGCGCAGGTGCTGGATCAGCATCTTTTCGCTGATCTCCGGTTGCAGCCTTTTCAGTTCGCCGAAGCGGCAGGGCTGCGCCTGGTGGATCTGCCAGAGCAAAAGTGCCTTCCACTTGCCGCCGATCACCGCGAGCGCGGGACCTAATCCGCAACTGTCTGGCAGTTTTCTTTGGTTTTTTTCCAAGGAACTCTCCAATTCTGAGGATTTGGTAGGTACCTTACTTTTTTGTCTGTACTTGTGCAATCGAAAGTATCTGCCTAGCTTCGGGCAAGGACGCCGGAGCATGCGGGCAGAAGGCCAGCGGCAAGGCTTCCACCGGGACAGTTTTTCGCGGCAAAAAAAGCGGACGCTCCCGGCAGTTTCAAACCGACAGGCCGCGGCGCCCTTGGCGCCGGGATAAGGAAGAATCATGAGCAGATTTCAGGGCAAGAAGGCCGTTGTCATCGGCGGCACGCATGGAATGGGACTGGCGGTGGCGCAGGCGTTGATCGACGGCGACGCCGGGGTCCTGATCACGGGGCGCAATGAAAAGAACCTTGCGGACGCCCGTCAGGCGCTTGGCGGCAGCGTCCATGCGGTCCGGTCCGATATCGCCAGCATGGGCGACATCGCCGTGCTCAGCGTGGAAGTGGGGCAGAAGCTCGGCGAGATCGATTTCCTGCACGTGAACGCCGGCGTGTCGGAGCTGGAACCGTTCGACCAGGTCACTGAAGCGTCCTACGACCGCCAGTTCGACATCAACACCAGGGGCGCCTTTTTCACCACCCAGCGCCTCATTCCGCTGATCAAGGAGGGCGGTGCGATCGTCTTCACCTCGTCGATCGCCGAGGATTCCGGCATCGTGGGCATGGCGGTGTATTCCGCCAGCAAGGCGGCGCTGCGCGCCTTCGGCAAGGTGCTGGCATCGGAACTCCTGCCGCGAAAAATCCGCGTCAACGTGGTGAGCCCCGGCTTCATCGACACGCCGACCATGGGCGTGGCCGGCGCCTCGGCGGAAGAGCGCGCCGCCTTCATGAGGGTCGGCGACGAGGTGACGCCGATGAAGCGCCACGGCACGCCGGAGGAGGTGGCGCGCGCCGTTTTGTTCCTCGCCTTCGACGCCACCTTCACCACCGGCGAGCGGATCAAGGTCGACGGCGGTCTCGGCCAGGACCTGTCGCCGGCCATGGGGTGAATAGGGACGCCGCACGCATAGCTCGCGCGTAACTTCACAATCGAACCGAAAAGAAAGGAAAACAAATGTCCGACATATCCGTCATCGGTCTTGGCGCCATGGGCTCGGCCCTAGCCGGGGCGCTCCTGAAAAGCGGCCTCAGCGTCACGCTGTGGAACCGTTCGCCGGCCAAGGCTGAGGCGCTCGTAGCCAAGGGCGCAGTCGCCGCGGCGAGCGTCAAGGATGCCGTCGAGGCGAGCAAACTGGTGGTCGCCTGCCTGCTGGTCTACGATACCGTGTATGAGGCGTTCGAGCCGGCAAAGGATGCGCTTGCCGGCCGCACGCTGGTCAACCTCACCAACGGCACGCCGGCGCAGGCGCGCGAGATGGCACAATGGGCAGCCATCCGGGGCGCCGACTACCTCGACGGCGGCATCATGGCGGTTCCGCCGATGATCGGCCAAGCCGAGGCGCTGATCTTCTACAGCGGTGCGCAGACAGCGTTCGAGGCGCACGAGAAAACGCTCGGCGCGCTGGGGGCGGCCAGATATCTCGGCGACGACGCCGGGCTGGCACCGTTGCACGACATTGCGCTGCTCACCGCCATGTACGGCCTGTTCTCGGGTGTCACGCATGCCTTCGCGCTGACCGGATCGGAAAAGGTGCCGGCGGAAAAATTCCTGCCGATGCTGACCAACTGGCTCGGGGCGGTCATGACATGGCTGCCCGACATGGCACGGCGCATCGACAGCAGCGACTACCGCAGTGATGTCGTCTCGAACCTCGAGATGCAGGCGGCGGCCTTCGACAACTTTATCGCGGCCAGCGAGGGCCAGAGTGTCAGCCCCGAACTGATTGCGCCGATGTTCCAGCTCATAAAAAAAGCCGTCGCATCGGGCTATGGCGATGCCGACCAGGCGAGCCTGGTCGAGATGCTCAGGACTAGGCCGCAGGCCGAGAGGCAGCGGGCGGCGGGCTGAGGGCGCGCGATCCAGCGCTCTCACGCAGCAGTTCGGGCGTAGCCCTAGCAACATACACAAGCGAGCATCCGGAGACCATTCGCGCCACGATTGGCAAACGGATAAGAAGCAACATATTACATTCGACAGCCTGCTGCGAACGCTTGGGCTCTCTTGAGCTGCGTTGGAAACCAGAACGCCCTAAACCGGACCGCATTTGCACGCGAAGGAGCGGCATTTTGTTTTGGGCCAACTCAGTCAGTCACCGTCGCGAAAAGTTCGAGTACCAATTCCATTCCCACGTTCTGCCTGCATCCGCGGAGAACGCACGGCTGTAAATCGGGGTTTTCGGGTTGCGCTTATCCCAGTGGAATTTCACGATAACGTCCTTGCCGGCCACAACCTCACGGCCAAAGAATTCGCCTTCGTCGCCATCGAACGAGCCCACCTTTCCGTCGTCGAGTTTGCCCGCGTTGCTGTCGGCCCAGTAGATGGTCCAGAGACGCGTCCTTGGATCGAACAATCGCACGGTGAGGCCCTCGAACGGCTTTCCTCCCAACTCCGTATGAAAAATGTCGAAGTTGCCCAAACCCACTAGGATTTGGCGGAACTCCTGGGTCGCGTCGAATTCCTCCCACTCGTCGCTGCCGGCCAGCGGTTCCTTCAACGTACGATTCCTGATGTTCCAGTTGCCTACCAAATAGTCAAAATCATTTTTGGACGACGTCTCGCTCGCCGTTATCGCAAGTTTCCCGTCCGATGAAAGAGAGAACGCACTCATCTACTTTCCTTTGGATCGACGTCGTGCCAGCACTCCCATCGCCGCGGACATGACGAATGTATGGGCGTTTCTTCGATGACTGCGGCGCTTCGCATGTCCGATCGCACGGAACGATCTCAATCAAAGCACGCGAACGTTTTCAGCTTTCGATTTCCCGGTCTTGCGATCCTGACCGATGTCGTAGCTCACTTTCTGTCCTTCACTCAACGAGCTGCCGCCCTCCAGAGCAGACACGTGTACAAACACGTCAGCGCCTCCATTTTCGGGTGTAATGAAGCCAAAACCTTTGTCTCCATTGAAAAACTTAACCGTGCCAGTGGGCATAAACAACTCCTCGACGCTTTCACGGCTGTATTGCCGCTTCCAAACCTTTAAGGCGGCGAAGTGTCATCCGCAATCTAATCATTTGGTTTGGATCTGAGTTCTGCAGATGGCGGCAAAGTCGAACGCCTGCTGCGGAATTGTCCGTGCAGCTCACGGATTGGGCCTGTGAGCTATATCCCGCCCTAAGGCATCGGCCGCGGCGCGCGTCAGCCTGCCAGCCCCGCCTTGCGGAGGCCCTCTACGCGCCGCTGAAAGTCATCCGGGTTCTGGAACGGAAGGACGCGGCGGCGGCGTTCAATGGAAAATGCAGGATTGAGCTGGAGTGCTTGCTCCCAGGCTCGTCGACTTTCCTCAGATAGTCCAAGGTGGCCATAGCAGGAAGCGAGCAGGGCGTGGGCAATGTCCGACTGAGGGTTTCGCGCGAGCCGTTTCTTGAGCGCGGTAACCGCTTGCTCATAATCGGCGAGGGAAAAATGCGCGTCGGCGAGAAACTGCAGCAGCACTTCCGGGTAGTGCGGGTCCAATAGCATCGAAGCATCAAGCGTCTCGAGCGCTGCTGTTGGATCGCCAGAAAATATCTGGATATGGGCCATCAACATGAGAAGGTCGATTGAGTTGGGCGAGAGTGCAAGGCCCTGTTGCACCTCCGCCCGAGCACGGTCAAGATCCCGGCTCCACATGCAGGCCATGCCCAACGCGAAGTGACCGTTGGGTTGTTGCTCGTCCATTTCCACGGCTTGCTGCGCTAACTCCAGCCCCGTCCGGAGTGAGTTCTCAGGACTGGTGCTCCAGGCGTTGATGTAGTCAAGCACATGGGTAAAGGCGATGAGGGCGTGGGCCGCCGCATATGCCGGATCGATAGCGATGGCAGCCCCTGCCAAGTTGCGCGCCGCGATGTTTCCGGGCCTGGTGCAAGCCAAGCTGTGCTCGCGGCCGCGCAACAGGAATTCGTACGCCTCGACGTTCACCGCGCGCTCACGGGCTAGCTGATCTCGTTCGCTTGCAGTGAGCTTGAGCTTGAGGGCAGACACGATTTCCTGGGTGAGTTCATCCTGAACTGCGAAAATGTCAGTGAGGTCGCGATCGAAACGGCTGGCCCAAACATGTCCGCCGCTCCTTGAATCGATCAGTTGCGCTGTAACACGAACCCTATTGCCCGCTTTGCGAACGCTGCCTTCCAGAAGGTAGCGGACGCCGAGCGCCTTGGCCATGTCCGGGACGGAGACCGACGCTTTCTTGTATACGAACGATGAGTTGCGGGCGATCACGTGCAACTCAGACAGCTTCGAGAGGTCCGTAATGATGTCTTCGCTTATACCGTCAGAGAAATATTCCTGCTCTGCGTCGCCGCTCATGTTGTTGAACGCAAGCACGGCGATAGAGGGTTTGTCAGGAATGGGCAGCGACCCCGAAGATCCTCCTGACGCATGGGTCTGTGCTGATGCCGCGGATTTCGGCTGGGCGGGAAGGCCAACGTGCAGCGAATAAACCCGGACCGGGTCGGCGATGTTCTTGAGCTGCACTGCACCGCGGTCGTCGATAACAAGATCGAGCCTTGCCTTGACCTGCCAGTACGCTTGTTCGGAGAGACAGATACTGCCTGGCTCGCAAATGCCTTCAAGGCGCGCGGCGATATTGACGCCGTCACCCATCAGATCCCCGTCGCTCTCCTCCACGACATCGCCCAGATGGATACCGATCCGGAATTCAATACGGCGTTCGGGCGGCAGGCCTGCATTGCGCTCGACCATAGCATTCTGCACTTCAATGGCGCAGCGCACGGCGTCCACGACGCTGCGGAACTCGACGAGGCTTCCATCGCCGGTGCGCTTGACCACGCGGCCATGATGCACGGCGATTGTCGGATCGATCAAATCGCTGCGCAGGGCTCGCAACCTTGCCAGGATGCGATCCTCGTCGGCACCGGCGAGCCGACTGTAGCCGACCACGTCGGAAACCAGGATTGCTGCTATCTTCCGCATCTCGCCCATGGAGCGTCTCCCTTGGTCCAGACTAGCATAAAGTCCCAGCCAACGCTCCCCACGCTCGATTTGATTGCTAAGGTAGCCCCTTCAACAAGCCATCGGCAGCGGAGATCTTTTTAAAAGGTAGGGATCTGCGAGAGAGTTGTTTAATCAAATCACGAGATGGAAGGATCGACACTATTTAAAGTTTAAACGCCAGGTTTCGCAGAAAGCTTCGCATTCTCAACATACCGAGGAAATCGATGGCACGCTGAACAGATAGCTCTGAGTGATATCGAGTGTGTTCGCCAGGCAATATGCAGGCCCTGTTCACGGCGTCTTGTACGCTACCTCATCGCGTGATGCATTAGCAGTTTCGGCATTACTACTTATGAGTGTAGAGCATTGCCACCAAAATGGGAGTATTTGTCTCGGGAGGAAAAATTGCCGAGCGGAGCGTTTGAATCCGCTGATCTTCCGACTGCAGTGAGCCGATGCATTGCTTGGGCCGGTTAACGCGAATGCAAGGACGACCTACGATTGTTGGAGCATGGACGATGACCAATGCCACGCGAGACGGATCAGGTAGAGAGTATGATTTTGTTCTGCTTTTGGTGTTAGTTCTAATCGCTACCGTGGGGCGGGAGTACTTCTGTTCCATCCGAATGTGAAGTCAATATTCAATGATGCAAAATCGCACGAGTTGGCGACCCAGTTTTTCATGGTAGCTATGCTAGGCGGCGCAGTTGGCCTTGCCTACCGGTTTTGGGAAATGAGGCGTGCCGATGAAACGAAGCGCTTAGACAAGGAACGCGAAAGACGGGCGGTTCAGCGCGCCGCGCTACAGGAATTCTATCGCTCTGCTTTTACCCTACACCACGACTACAAGAAAATCAGGCGCACCCTCCGTTCTTTATCTTTTTGCGAGGGACAAGATCGGAAAATCGAACGTCTGGCCTTCGAAAAGTTAATGGAAGCGTTGGAAGACTGCCAACTGCAGGCTGAAAGCTTGCATAGGTCGGTTGAGGCTCAGGCAGACCTTTTCGGCAATGAGCAAAAAAATCTCTCCAGCTACCTTAGTTTGGTAGACAGGTACCTACGAAATTTGGTGCGACAATACGAGGAGGGTTACCAAGAACGTCGCCAGTTGGATCCTAAGGACTTGATGAGCCTTAATGCGGAAGTAAGAAGCTTTATTGATCGCAGCGAGAAGGGCGATCCAATTTGGACAGATCTGTTCCTTCCTGCTGACAAGGTGCGAGATTCGTTGCTCGAACTAATTGCAAAAACGACGCCGGACATAACTGTATAACTTGTTGTGGCACTGTACTTGGTCGGGGTCTTCTCTATTCGGCGTGTTGAAGTCAAGCGCTGTCACGCTTCCGGCTTCTTCTTTTGCGGCTGACGTCGTTCACGGGGCCTCGCTTCTCTTCGGGATCGGCTCTTGGCCCTCCCAGCACGGGATCAGAAGAACGAAGCGGCTCAATCTTCCTCGCGTCCTGATCGCAATGCGCGATCGGCACAAGACTCCAAAGCGAGATGAGGAATTCAACAAAATCAAAGGCGTTCCTTTTGTCTCTAAATTTGCTATTTTGCCTTATTCGAGATTCGATGCACCAAAGCCGCGAGGACCTCTTCCTTGGTCCATCCGGCAACTTGGGCATCGCCCAGGAACTCGCAGCTCATCTCAAATCACAAGAGCGAGACATTGCCGACACTCTGCTGCGTCACGTTTGGCCGCTGGCTTGGAAACATATCAATCTGAGATGTTCTTGTCGTGGCCCCTATCAATGAACAATTCTGTCCAGGAACGCTTTGGTACGTTCACTTTTAGGATTTCTGAAAAACTCATCGGGCGCGTTGCTCTCGATAATGCTGCCGTCGGCCATAAATACAACCCGATCAGCAACCCGCTTGGCAAAACCCATCTCGTGGGTGACGACCAGCATCGTCATGCCCTCGTCAGCTAAAGAGACCATGGTGTTCAAGACTTCAACCGGACAATCCATGACAACATCGTTCTCGCCAATCCTGCGATGTCACGTGAAGCGGCCATCCGGATGGCGAAACTCTCGGGGGCTGACGAGTTTAAACCAACCGCATAAGCCGATGATGGTTTCATCCACAAGTTACAGGCCAGGCATCGTTTCAAGGTGTTGGCGTGGAAGGTGGCTAGTGGCGCTCGGCAGAAAGCATGGCGATGAACGGCAGCTCGATCAGTAATGTGTGAAGAGCCCCGCCGCGCTCACAGCTGCGACAGCAGCAGCCCAAAAACCAAGGATTAGAGACACTGGAAGGTCTGCACCGTGGGTAAAGGTCAAAAGACCCCGGCCTAGCAATGACAGCACAAGGACGTGCGACAGATAAACCGCGTACGATAAACAGGAGGTGCTTATCCGACTGTTGAACCCGAAACTGCAAGGCTGAACGTTGTGTGGAGGCAACCATAACGTCGATATGTTCGGGCACGTTGCTTTTCTCCGAGCACAACCTCCACCACCCGGAGAGATTTTGCCGGTTGTCCGCATCGATGAGGAGAACGCGCTCACCGCGCAGCGCGTATTCTCACGCCATTAGCGTGACAAGCTCCCGCTCCGCCTTTGTTGCTCACCGCCGCGTAGGTTCTTGCCATGGTCGCGTCTATATTCGTGCTGGCGATAAACCCATCATGCATCGAAATGACCGATCGGCGCAAGTCAAATCTGAATATAGTATATTCCTCCTTAAGGGTGAGCGTTTTCGGCATTCATTCGCGGAATACAGTGTGGAATATATTCCACACCGCATAAATACACGGGTCAAATGCATGGAGTTGACATACAGAGTGGATGTATTTTCACTCTATATAGAGAGATAAAGCAATTGCTTAGCGCGAGTTGGTCTAGCGGTAAGGCATTTGGCGTAAGATGCTGCTTGCGCAATCCGCTTCGGTCAGACCGGACGGATGGAAGGTCTCGATTAGCAAGCCACAGCGACGAACCTAAGGCGATGACTTGAAAAAATGTTACCAAATCGGTACAGTTGGTTTTGGCAGGATACGCAAATTTGTGATACAAATTTGCTGAACGATCGACGGACAGGCCGTCGATATCGCCTGCGGCGAGATTTTGAGGAAGGTCAGGTGAACGGGTCCGCATCGGATAAGAATGACAAAGTCCCGAGGGCGGATCGCAAGACCAAGGTCGTCCACGCCCGATTCAGCGCCATGGAAATGGTAAAGATCGAGGACGCCGCACAGGCTACGGAGCTGACGGTCTCCGCCTTCATGCGGTCGCTGACCCTTGAGGGCGCCGGCGTTCGCCCCTTTTTCACGGAGGAGGATCGCGTCATTCTCAGCGCGCTTCTCGCCGAGCTGAGGGCAGTTGGCGTCAATCTCAACCAGCTCGCCCGCGCCGCAAACCGAAGGAAGCCACGCACGGATGAGGAGCGCGCGGTGACCGATGGTGTTCAGCGGGCCATTGCGGCGCTGTTGTATGAGATCAGCTTCTTCGCCGATCGTGGCGCCAGGATGCGGAAAGGGAAGGCGTAGTGGAGTTCTTTCTCGGAGCTTTCACCGCTGAATGGGAGCGGCGACGGGCGGCCTTGCTCCATGACCTCTCGCTCGGGCGAATTGGGCCGGATGATGATGAGGAGCGCCGCCGGGCAAGTGCCCCGGTGAGGGCAGGTCCCGCCGGAACGAAGACCGGCAGCCGGTTGCGAGCAGGCGGCTCCTGGCGACCGGGAACAGGTCGCGCCCGTCCCTTTGGCGAAAGGCCGATGCGCGCGCGCTTTGAAGGCCTTGCCGCCGGTAGTCAGTCGGCCGTGGTGAAAATGGCTTCGTTCGGCGGTGGTTCGCGACTGGGCGCCATGATCAATTACGTTTCCCGCAATGGCGAAGTCGTGGTCGAGAACGAGCGTGGCGATCACCTCCGCGGACGCGATCAACTGTCTGCTGTGGGAAGCGAGTGGGATCACCTTCTAAAGAACCGTGCCGCGAGCCGTGACATCGGGTTGTTCGAGATTTCCGTCACGGAAGGGCGCCGTGACGGTGAGGAGGGTATCGAACGGGCGCGCGCGATCGTGAGACAGGGCCTGGGCGACCGCGCTTTCGCTTTGGCAGTGACCATACGGCCCGATGGCAGCGGGTTCGATATTGAAGGTATCGCCGTGCTTCGAAGTGCCCGGGGCGAGCGATTGAGTGCCGACGAGAAGGCAACGGCGATCGTTCAACGACGCCTTGACGACGCTCGTAGCGGAGTGGCCGGCAGCGCAAGCTTCCGGTTCACCGGTTATGGTAATGGAACGGATTACGGCAGCGGTCGCTTGCGTTCGCTGGTGGAAGCACACAAGGGCAAGGTGTGCGATGAGCACGGGCGCGAGATCGGTGACCGCAAGCGGGCGGGAGACCTTGTTCAACTTGAATGGCGCGGCCAGCTCCATAGCCGCAAACCGCGCGATGTCATGCATCTTGTCCTGTCGGCGCGCGCCGGAACCGATGCGCCGGCCTTTAGGGAAGCAGCGCGGGATTTCCTGGGGACGCAGTTTGCCGGGCACCGTTATGTGTTCTCACTTCACGATGCTGCAAGTGACCCGAAGGCGGAGGAAACAGGCGGCAAGCGGCCGCACGTTCACGTCCACGCCATCATCGCCATGCGATCGGACGCAGGTGACAGGATCGAGACGACAATCCCGGCCTTTCGGGAGTGGCGGCTGACAATGGCCGAAAAGGCGCGCACGCACGGCATCAACATGGAGATGACCGATCGCCGTGATCGTGCGAGCCCCCCTGCTTACTCGAAAAACCAGGTCCGGCCGATGAACATGATCGGTCGCACGCAACACGAAGGTACAAGCGCCTCCGCGCAACGCCGATACGACACAAAGCGCTCGGATAAGGATAGCTTCCCGCGCACGCCTCGCAGCAAGGCCTATGCCCGAACGGCGCAACAGGAGTGGCATTCTATCGGTAGTTCCGCGCTATTGCCTACGCAGAAAGACTTTGCCGGGGCTCAGGTAATCCGGTTTGAAGCCCACCCCCGCGCGAGCCGAAAGAAAGGCGGTCCGGCAAGGCCAGCCGTCAAATTCTGGCTCGCAATTTCGAACATATATGGTGAAGTTGGCGGCGCTTGTTTCGGAGAACGACGATATGCGGCACATGACCCGGCCTGAATTCGAAGCCTACGAAAGACGCGTGGAGACTGCACTCTTCCAGGCGGCGCGCTCTTTGCCACCGCATGAACAGGATGGGTTTGAGGAAATTGCCAAGGCGGCGAGGGAACACGTCAATGTGCGCCGCGAACTTGTCGACATACTGGAAGAGCGCGGTCGCAATGCTGGCGACGCGCTGGCTCGCAGCTCAAGCGTCAATGGGCCGGAAGACGAGATGCCGCGATGGAATAATGCTGTCGAGCGCCATGGGTTTGCGGCCACCGAGGCGGCGAACAGACACCTGGTTGAGATCGAGCAATCCCGGGGAGCCATCGACAGAGCCGAGGCAGATAACCAGGATCCGGACAAAGTCAGGGCGATGAAACAGGAACTCGAAAATCAACTGATCAAAACCGCTGAGCTTGGCGCGAGCGGAAACGCCCTGATCCGGGAAGTGGCCGAAATTGATGAGGATCTGAAAAACGCGCTCCAGGCTGTGGGACGTGAGCGGCTGAAGGCTGAGCGTGAGCGATCCCCGTCGGGCTCTGAGGCAAACGAAGTGACCGGATTGTTGGTCGGGGGCGCTCCCAACACGGCGTTAACGCGGGTAGGTGACGACCAAAACCGCGATGCAGACGGTCAGAATACCGGGCAGATGGCAGGTTCCAGTGGCGATACAACAAAGAGCGACCCCGCTAAGCAGCATGTGCCGCGCCTGGAAGAGCTGCAACGGGAAGCTGATGAACAAAGAGCGGGCGATCACGATGATCGAGACCGGTAACAAGAGGGCAATGCCATGCGTGACGAGAGGCGGATCATCGTCGTAGAGGAGGATACCAAAAGCAACGAGGGATTGGCGACGGCATTCGGCATCGTGTTTGTCGTTGTCATGGGGATCGCATTGTTCGACCGTGGGCTGACAATGGCCTGGGCGGCAGTCGTTGGCTGGTTCAACTAAGACCTTTTGGGGAGCGGCCGCGCATTGCGACGACGTCCGGTGGCACCAAGAACCCATTTCAGGACATCTCATTCGCTTCTATAATTGACACAAAGCCCAGTTTTGTGGGGCTTTTGCCATTCATGAGCTTCCAGATAGTACCAAGACATCCCAGATTTTTGTTGATATATTTTCTGGTATTCTTCAACACACCCACAAATGTGACGCCGAACGGCTCGAAACTCTGGCGGCTTTCTTACCGACATAACAATAAGCAAAAGCTGCTCTCGTTGCACCAACAGTCTGGTTGCGGGCGAGCGGTTCGAGGACGTTCGCGTCCCGCACAAAGGCAGTATCCAGCATGACATCATCGAAGGCGTTTATACCGTCGCGGAGGATTTCCCGCACCTGTTCGACGCCAGTGAGACCATGAAAGAAATCACCCTGTCGGCGGACGAGCGCCGCGTGCTGGCCGAGGCGAGCCTTGTCGCCCGCTATGGTGAGGAGGAAAGCCCCATCCGCCCCGAGCAGATCATCGAGCCGCGTCGTCGCGAGGACGCCGCGCAAAGCCTCTGGATGTCCTACAATGTCATTCAGGAGAATATGATTAGGGCGGATTGAACGGGCAGCGGCGCAACGCCGAGGGCCGCATTCGCCGCAGTCAGACTCGCGCCATTAGGCATCGACCAGAATGTGACCCTCAACCGCGCGCTCTGGACGCTGGCCGAGGGTATGCGGCGCCTCAAGACGCGATGACCCGGAAAGCCATAGAGTCGGGTTTCCGGCTCTACGGCTTTCCGCCTTTTAGGCAGTTTTACCACCTATCCCGTGGCCCGGATCGAAATTCATGAGTACGAGGGGTCGATTTTCACGAAGATTTTTGGCGCAACAACTCGCACGGATCAACGCCCAGCGCATCGGCTATTTGGCCAAGTACGGTCACGCTGGCCGAGACTTTGCCGCGTTCGATCGCGCCGACATAGCGCATACTCAAATCGGCCCGCGCTGCCAAATCCTCTTGCGTCAGGTTCTTTTCATGGCGAATGCGACGCAGGTTGACCGCCATGGATTCCTTCAAGTCCATGGCAGATGGGAAGCAGAACCGGAACCATCGTTCTAGGAACGATAGTTCCTATTCGTCTCCGATGTGCTATATAGGCCGAGTATTGTAGCGGCAGACCAACGGGTAGGTGCGTTTGGTGATCAAGTTCAGTCGATCATTGCTTGCTGTTAATGGCTCTCGCGGGATGTACCGCGACATACTCGCTCCACGGGGATTGACAGATGCTCCGCCGAAATGTCCAGCTGCCAGAAACGCCATCGCGGTCGCGTTACCCGCAAGCACCTATGTGCGAATGCCCACATGCTGCTGATCTGTATGTCGGGCGTCAGGTTGTTGTCGTCCGCCTTCAATACGACGTGACGCAGGCCGAGCTTGCCCGCGCTGTCCAGGTAAGCCCGCAGCAACTCCAAAAATATGAGAACGGCAAGAACCGCATCAGTGCGTCCATGCTGTTTGAAATCGCGACATTCCTCGGCGTGCCCGTCGGGCGTTTCTTTGAAGGGCTGCCGGGCAATGCAAGGCCGGAGGGCGAGGTGGCCTCGCTCCCGGTCGACGAGCGGATCACATTCATAGCAAGCAGTGAGGGGCGGCGGCTGATTGAAGGGGTGATGCGGCTGCCTCCCCGCACGCGCCGCCGCGTATCCTCGCTCATTGCTGCCCTTGGCGAAGAATTTTCTGCTTTGGAAGGGGACAAGAGGGGCCATGCGCCGAAGACTGAGAATGGGCACAGCGGGGTACCGGACACATATGGGGCAGGGCGGACGGGTTTTGCATCCGATGAGGATCGGGGATGAACATGACGATCTCCGGGCCACAACCTGCCTTCAAGGTCGGTGACTGCCGGACAACCTCCCGTGAGCAGAGCACCTGGCACCGCGTGGAGGCCGACCTTGTCCGGCGCAGCGGGCTTGCCAAGGAGGAGACGGCGATCACCTCCAGCCGGCACGTTGTCCTTCTCAATGTGCAGGGCAACTGCGAGCGCGGTGAATACTTCATAGATGGCAGGAACGCCGGGTTTGTGCCCCGAAAGCCCGGCGCAATCCTGTTTGTTCCCGCCGGATGCAGCTGGCGGGGTTGGGAAGCCGGCGCCTCGACAGCGGCTTATCTGTCAATCCAGGTCAAACCGGCGCATGTGCCAGAGCTTCTTGCCGGGGTGCCGCTCGACGCGCTACCGTCGCTTTCGCCGGATCTCGGCTTCGAGGATCCCATCATCCTCAACGCAGCGCGCGGGATAGGCGCAGAGATGCGTGACCGCAATCCTCTCAGCGCCATGCTTGTGGAGAGCTATACGGCCACAATCTTCGCCCAGCTGATGCGCAGGCAAAGATATCGGCCCTCTGTGCGCAAAGGCGGGCTCGCCCCGATGAACCTTAACCGGGTGATTCAGAAAATTGATGACGACCTCACGGCTGACTTGTCGCTTTTACAACTGGCCGATCTTGCCGGTTTGAGCGTTCCGCACTTTTGCCGGGCGTTCAGGCAAACGCTTGGCTGTCCGCCCTATGCCTTCATCATCCGGCGCAGGATCGAGCGGGCAAAGGACTTTCTGCGCCATTCCTCGATGCCGGTCACCGATATCGCCCTGTCCTGTGGCTTCTCCAGTTCAAGCCATTTTTCCAACGCCTTTCGGCGGGAAGTGGGTACGACCCCCGTGGCCTATCGCGGCAGCTGGCCGTGCAAGGCATCGCAATGATTTACTGATCAGATCGCGCACCTGCATCAATTTACTGCAAGCACCCTCGCGTTTGCTGTCGCATCTTGGCGAAAAACAAACGAGGGTCTCCAGTGCATACTCAATCTGATAACGGCCAATTTCAACCTATCATTTCTGACAGCAACGCCCCGCTGCGCGTCAAAAATCTGAAGAAGCGCTTTGGTACGCTCGAGGTCCTCAAAGGAATTTCCATGACCGCGCAGCGCGGCGATGTAATCTCCATCTTGGGAAGCAGCGGGTCGGGAAAAAGCACGTTTCTGCGCTGTGGACTGGTGGATTACTCTGTCTGGAAGGCATTTCTGGAGTCCAAGATGGTGCGATGCGATGGCTGTGCTCTACGGCCCCAGAATTTCGGGCGGGCTTTTCGGTCCGGGTGTGGGCATCGGTTTGCGGAAGCAGGACAAGCAACTTGCTGAGCTCTTCAATAGCGCGATCGAAGCAATCGAGGCGCCCGGATCGTTGAAAGCGATACGCCTTAAATGATCTGGAGCGGATTTGGTGTCGAACTGAACCAATTTCGGAGAGACGGATTTGGCAAGCGCTTTTGACTTCCTCCGAAGTATCATTCTTGACTTCACCGAAAATGAGTAACTCCGCACGAAACATGGTCTGCGCAATTGGAATCCAAGTGAGCGATTGACGACTTCGGGGCTTGCCATCGCTCGATCTTGCAACGTTCGGGGTCTGGGAAGGGGCGGAGCGGTCGATTCATGGGCAATTCCTTTGCTCCAATAAGCCATTGCTATCGCTACGAAGTCGCGCTTCGAATTCGAATCCACCGCTCCATATGTCGGCTATCGTCTTAGCCGCCTCGGTGACGTCGTTGTCAATGTCGTGCTGTCCCATTTCTTTGGTGATGCGATCAAAGATCTGGGCGCCGTGCTTGACAACGCGGTGAAGCCTGGCTGCCTGAGCCGGGCTTGAATCAGGCATATCCAGAGTTTTAGAGACGCATCTGGCGATCTGCCTCATGAACCTCATCAGCGAAACCATCCCGTCACCCGATTCAAAAAATAGTTGATTATTTTAGTCATAAATACTAAGCCGCTACCAACCGAAGATTGCGTCGCTCGACGGAGGCCAGGTTGATCGACGAGCCGGGGCCGTTTGCAGCGAATGTAGTGAAGGATTGCGGAGCGATGCGACCAACCCCCAAAAAGCATTCAACAGTCGGCAATTTTGCTGCGGTATTGAGAATAGGGGCTTTGGGATGTGCGCTGGTTGTTGTCGGTCCGACTGCATTAATCGCCTATGCACAAAACAATATGGCTCCAGCGCCTCAGAACGAGGTTGCAGCACAGCCCGTGCAGCAACCGGAGATAACCCAGCCGCCAATCATGCAGCCTACTGCACCAGTGGAGGGGAGCCAACCTGGTCAGACGAATGGAACGCTGCCACATAATCTTTCGCCCTGGGGTATGTTCATGGCCGCGGACTGGGTGGTCAAGACGGTGATGATCGGTCTCGCTTTTGCCTCGCTGATTACTTGGACAGTCTGGCTGGCGAAGACGCTTGAGCTTGCTGGAGCAAGAGTGCGCGCCTATCGCGCGCTCAACGCCATCGGCAATGCTCGCACGCTGCACGATGCCGAACGGGCGCTCGAAGGCCGAGGCGGCCCGGGCGCAGCGCTTGTCAACGCGGCACGCGAGGAAGTGCGTCTCTCCGGTGAGGTTCAACGATACACAAGCGCCGATGGTTTGAAGGAGCGCGTAGCTTCGCGTCTGTCGCGCATCGAGGCTCAAGCAGGACGCCGCATGAGCCGCGGCACGGGAGTACTCGCAACCATCGGTTCAACGGCGCCCTTCGTCGGGCTTTTCGGCACGGTTTGGGGCATTATGAATTCGTTCATCGGCATTTCAGAGTCCCAAACGACCAATTTGGCGGTCGTTGCGCCGGGCATCGCAGAAGCGCTCCTCGCCACAGCGATTGGACTCGTCGCCGCTATTCCGGCGGTTGTGATCTACAATGTCTTCGCCCGGTCTATCACCGGTTACCGGCAGTTGCTCGCCGATGCGTCGGCGGGGGTCGAGCGTCTTGTCAGCCGCGATGTGGATTTTGCCACGCTACCTGCGGCCGCCCACACCTCGCGCGCTGCTGCAGAGTAGGGGAGCGATCATGGCTGGTGGCGTCAGGCATAGCGCGTCGGACGACGAGCTCCAGGAAAATCATGAAATCAACGTGACGCCGTTCATTGATGTCATGCTGGTCCTGCTCATTATTTTCATGGTGGCAGCGCCCCTGGCGACTGTCGATATCAATGTCGACCTGCCAGCCTCGACGGCAACGCCCGCGACGCGTCCCGAGCAACCGCTCTACCTGACGCTCAAGGAAGACAAGTCCATCGCAGTCGGCAACGAAACGATTTCGCGTGAAACACTTGGCAGTTTTCTCGATCAACGCACGCAGGGCGACAAGGAAACCCGGGTCTTTCTTCGCGCCGACCGGGCAGTCGACTATGGTGCCTTGATGGATCTGATGAACGGCCTACGCGACACAGGCTATCTCAAGATAGCGCTTGTCGGTCTGGAAAGTGTTCCTCCCCGACCCGCACCGGCCGGTGAGGGCGCCGAATAGTGCATCATCCAACTGCGATCAGAAGAGGTTTCCTGCGTCCAGACTGGCGCGAGGTTGGTCTTTGGTCGGTTGCAGGATTGGCGGTGATCGGTATTCATGCAGGCGCCGCATGGTATATCCAGAACTATCAACCGGCGATGCCAGCAAGCGATATTGCCACCGCAGTGATGATCGACATGGAGCCATTGCCGGCGCCGCCCGCGCCGGAACCGGTGAAGGAAGAGCCCCCGGCCGAAGCTGAGCCAATCAAGCCGGATGTGATCGAACAGGAAGCTGCAGCGCCCGAGCCTATCCCGGACGTGCAGCCCGAACCCGAGCCAATTGATCCGGTGGAAGAACTGGGTCCGGATCAGCCAGAACCTGAGGTGGCGGAAGAGCCCCTACCGGAATCAGAGGTGACCGAGCCGCCCGAAGAACAGATCGAAGAGGTCGTGGAACTGCCAAAGGCAGAAGTGCCGCTTCCGGTGGTTCGTCCAACACCGAAAAAGCCAGATGTCCCGAAGAAGCAGGTTACCGAGAAGGTCGTGCGCAAACCAGCGAAGAAAGTCAGCACAGCGACCGTCCAGGACGCCACGCCGCGGGAAGCAAAACAGCAACCAAGTGTTTCGAGAGCAGCGTCAGCGCGGCAATCGGAGACCTGGCGTTCAAGGGTGCAGTCTTATCTGGCGCGCAGAGCAAACCGCGCGCGTGCGGAAGGGCAGGGTACCGTCAGGATACGCTTTGTGGTTACCAATGATGGCGCGATCGTTGCGGCTAGTGTCGTCGGAAGCTCCGGAGTGCCCCAGTTAGACCAGAGTGTGCTTGAAACCATTCGGCGGGCGTCCCCAGTACCGTCAGCGCCAGATGGTGTTGATGTATCGCGGCAAAGTTTTACCGTGCCGTTTCAGATAAGGTAGTTACGAACCCCTTGCGATCATCTCCGCGGCTTTTTCAGCGATCATGATCGTTGGTGAGTTGGTATTTCCCGAGGTAATCGACGGCATGATCGAGGCATCGGCCACACGCAGACCTCGAATGCCACGCACGCGCAATTGCGGATCGACGACCGAATCCGGGTCAGAACCCATGCGGCAGGTCCCGACGGGGTGAAAGATGGTCGTGCCAACGGCACCGGCGGCTTCGACCAGTTCATCCTCGTTCTGGTAGTGCGGGCCCGGCTTGAATTCCTCTGGTTTGAAGCGCTGTAGCGGTTGTTGCGCGACAATGTTGCGCGTGATGCGGATCGAATCCGCCGCGACACGGCGGTCGCTCTCTGTTGTCAGATAATTCGGCTGGATCGCGGGATGCGAGTTATAATCCGGCGATTTGACGTGTACGGACCCCCGGCTTTCAGGACGCAGATTGCAAACGCTCGCGGTAAAAGCCGGGAAGGGGTGGACGTTTTCGCCAAACTTTTCCAAGGAAAGAGGTTGCACATGATATTGCAGATTGGCTGTCTCAAAAGAGGGATCGGACCGGGTGAAGACACCAAGCTGGCTCGGCGCCATCGACATGGGTCCGGATCTGCTGATGAGATATTGGAGCGCGATCGCTGCCTTGCCGAGAAGGCGGTTGGCCTTCTCATTGAGTGTCGGAATACCCGTAACCTTATAAGCACAACGCAGCTGCAGATGGTCCTGCAGGTTCTCGCCGACGCCGCGCCGTTCCAGGACCGTTTCAATACCTGCACTCTGCAGTACATCGCCGCGGCCGATGCCCGAAAATTCGAGAATATGTGGTGAGCCGATTGAACCGGCGGCCAGAACGACCTCGCGCCTGCATTGAACGGAACGGGTCGTACCGGCCTGTTCGAATTCAACGCCTTTAACGGCCAAATCCTGCAGGATCAGCTTTTGCACATGCGCTCCGGTTTCAACCTTGAGATTGGGACGTCCTAGGGCAGGTCGCAGAAATGCCTTTGCCGTGTTCCAGCGGATGCCGCGCTTCTGGTTGACCTTGAAATAGGAGGAGCCTTCATTGTCGCCGCGATTGAAATCGTCAGTGCGAGGGATGCCGGCAGCTTCGGCGGCATCGCGGAAGGCATCGAGAATATCCCAATGCAGCCGCGCCTCCTCCACGCGCCATTCGCCGCCAGAACCATGAAAATCGTCGGCGCCGAGATAGTAATCTTCCGACTTCCTGAAGTAGGGGAGGACATCATCCCAGCCCCAGCCGGTACATCCGTCCTGTCGCCACAGGTCATAGTCGCGCGCTTGGCCGCGCATATAGATCATGCCGTTGATCGAAGAGCAGCCGCCCAACACCTTGCCACGCGGGTAGCTGAGGGCGCGACCATTCAACCCCGGTTCTGGTTCGGTTGTGAAGCACCAGTCCGTACGCGGATTCGAGATGCAATACAGGTAGCCGACAGGAATATGGATCCAGTGATAGTTGTCCTTGCCGCCAGCCTCAAGCAGCAGCACCGAAACGTCCCTGTTTTCAGAGAGACGGTTGGCGAGCGTGCAGCCAGCGGTGCCGGCGCCGACGACGATGTAGTCATAGGTTGACATTTCAGTTGTCCGGCTTGCTCTCGAGTCTTTTGCCGAAGCGCGAAGCATAAAGCTCACCGATGATGCCACGCCGGAACACAAGCACGCACACCATGAAGATAATGCCGGTGATCACGGTGACCGGAAACTCCGAGGTCGCGAGATAGTTTTCCAGAGCGGCCACAAGTCCTGCACCGAAGATCGGTCCAACCAGCGTGCCAATGCCGCCAAGCAAAGTCATCAACACGACTTCGCCAGACATTTGCCAGCTGACATCTGTGAGCGTGGCAAACTGGAAGACGATCGCTTTCAAACCACCTGCGAGACCGGTCAAGGCGGCAGACATGACGAAGGCGGCGAGCTTGTAACGCGCAACCGAATAGCCAAGGGAAATCGCGCGCGGTTCGTTTTCGCGGACGGATTTGAGGATCATGCCGAACGGCGAATTGATGATGCGCCAGATGATGAACATGCCAAGGAGAAATACGGCAAGCACGAAGAAGTACATATTCAACGGCTGATTGAGATCAATGAACCCGAGCAGATAACCGCGCGGGACCCCCTGAATGCCGTCTTCACCATGGGTGAAAGATGCCTGCAGACAGAAAAAGGCAAACATCTGTGCGAGTGCCAGCGTGATCATCGTCGAATAGATGCCCTGACGCCTTATGGCGAAGAAGCCGATGATCAACCCGAGGATCGTTGCACCCAGAACACCGACAAGAATGCCGAGTTCGGTTGGAAGACCCCATTCCTTGACCGCATGTGCTGTGAAGTACGCAGCGCCGCCAAAGAAGGCGGCGTGACCGAAGGAAAGAATGCCGGTGTAGCCGAGGAGAAGATTGAAGGCGCAAGCGAAGAGTGCGAAACAAAGCACCTTCATGAGGAATACCGGATAAAAATAGAAAGGTGCGAGAACAAGCCCGATGATTCCGATCAGGATCAGCGTCGTTTCGAGCGTTAAAAGGCGTTGCTTTGGTGCAGATGTAACGGTCGCTTGCGTCATATCATACATCCTTTCCGAACAGGCCCGCGGGTCGGACAAGCAGGACGATCGCCATGATAACGAAGATGACGATGCTGGACGCTTCCGGATAGAACACTTTGGTCAGACCTTCGAAAATACCGAGCATATAGCCGGTGATGATGGCGCCAAGGATTGATCCCATACCGCCAACAACAACTACTGCAAAGACGACGATGATCATGTTGGATCCCATGAGCGGACTGACCTGATAAATCGGCGCCGCCATGATACCCGCAAGCCCTGCGAGACCTGCGCCGAGACCGTAGGTGAACGTCAACAACAAGGGCACGTTGATGCCGAAAGCGCGCACCAAAGTCGGGTTCTCGGTCGCCGCGCGCAGATAAGAGCCAAGCCGGGTCTTTTCGATCAGCAGCCAGGTTCCGAGGCAGACGGCAAGCGAAGCAATGACAACCCAGGCGCGGTATTTCGGCAGGAACATGAAGCCAAGATTATAGCCGCCCGCCAAGGCGGAGGGCACAGCGTAGGGTTGACCTGCCGCACCGTAGTAATAACGGAACGTGCCTTCGAGCACGAGTGCCAGACCAAAAGTGAACAACAGACCATAGAGGTGGTCGAGATTGTAGAGCCGTGAGAGTGCTACGCGCTCGATGAAAGCACCGGCAAGGCCCACAACCAGGGGCGCCAGGATGAGGGCCGGCCAATAGCCGATGCCGAGCTCCGCCAGAAGAAGGTAACCGACGAAAGCGCCGACCATGTATTGTGCACCGTGTGCGAAATTGATGACGCGCAACAGCCCGAAGATGATGGCGAGGCCGAGGCTGAGCATGGCATAGAATGAGCCATTGATCAGGCCGATCAGCAGCTGACCGAGGAAAGCCTGGACCGGGACGCCGAAGATCATTGTCATGGTCAGACTCCCAACGCTTCGTTGAGCATTGTCATGCGATCAGGCAGCTCCCTGACGTGGAAATTGTCGATCACCTTACCGTGGTCGACCACATAAAAACGATCGGCAACTTTGCTGGCAAACCGGAAATTCTGTTCGACGAGAAGGATGGTCATGCCCCGTTGCTTCAGCGTCACCAGTACCTCGCCGATGCGCTGAACGATGACCGGGGCAAGGCCCTCGGTGGGTTCGTCTAGAAGAAGAAGCTTGACGCCGGTGCGCAGAATCCGGGCAATCGCCAGCATCTGCTGTTCACCGCCGGAAAGTTTGGTGCCGGGACTGTTGCGCCGCTCCTTGAGGTTCGGGAAAAGTTCGTAAATTTCGGCAATCGACATGCCGCCCTTGGCCACGATAGGCGGAAGATTGAGATTTTCATCAACCGACAGGGTAGCGAAGATGCCGCGTTCTTCCGGCACGAAACCGATGCCGGTATGAGCGGTGCGATGCAGCGGCACGCGCATCATGTCTTTGCCGTCAAATGTGATAGTGCCTGTGCGTTTGCGGATAATGCCCATGATGGAGCGCAGGGTTGTGGTCTTGCCAACACCATTGCGACCGAGCAAGGTCACCGTCTCGCCCTGGTGGATGTCGAGGTTGACGCCGTGCAAGGCGTGGCCTTCGCCATACCAGGCATGGAGGTCACGGACGGAAAGCAGGGGCTTACTCATGTTCTGTCCCCATATAGGCTACGCGCACGCGCTCGTCCTGGCTGACCGTCAGGTAATCGCCGGAGGTAAGAATTTCGCCGCGCTGAAGCACGGTAACCTGATCACAGAGATCGGCGACAACCTTCAGATTGTGCTCCACCATGAGGATGGCACGGTCCTTTGCGACCTCGCGGATGATATCGGAAACGATGTGCACGTCTTCGTGACCCATGCCGGCCATCGGCTCATCAAGCAGCAGCACTTTTGGATCGAGCGCAAGCGTAGTGGCGATCTCCAGTACGCGCTTACGGCCATAGGACAGGTCGGCGGCAAGTTTATTGCGCGCGTCCTGCAGCCCGACCGCTTCGATCAATTCCATCGCCCGTTGGTTCAACCGGTCCAGCGCCTGCATAGGCAGCCAGAACTGGGTGGATAGACCGCCGGGACGCTGCAGGGCTACGCGGACATTGTCGAGGACGGTAAGATGCGGAAATACCGCGGAAATCTGGAATGAACGGACCAGACCCATGCGCGCTACCTTAGCAGGATCGGTTCTGGTTATGTCATGATCGAGCAGCGTGATCGTCCCGCTCGTTGGCTGTAGAAATTTGGTGAGAAGGTTGAAGACCGTGGTTTTGCCCGCACCATTCGGCCCGATCAGCGCGTGCACCCTGGCGTGATGCACGTCAAGATCGACATTGTTGACGGCAACGAAACCGCCAAAATCACGACGCAGGCCACGGGCCGACAACACCACCCGCGAATCTTGACCTCCGGAGGCGCCGGGAGAGGATTGTCCTCCCCCGAACGCTGTGTCGTTCAGCGAAGCAGTCATTATTTAACCAGTGGGCAGCCGCTTTCGGCCGGCTTGATATAAGCTTCGTCACCCGGAACCGTGGCGAGAACCTTGTAGTAGTCCCAAGGTGCTTTGCTTTCATCCGGCTTCTTGACTTCCATCAGATAGACGTCGCTGATCAGACGGCCATTGGGGCCGACCTTTGCACCGCGTCCAAAAACGTCGTCGACCGGCATTTCGTGCATCGCTGCCGCGACTTTTTCGGTGTCGTCCGTTCCAGCCTTTTGGATGGCCTTCAGATACTGCGTAACGCCGGAATATGTCGCCGCCTGAATCATGTTCGGCATGCGGCCGGTGCGCTTGAAGTACTTCTGGCCGAACTCACGCGATTGATCGTCGCGATCCCAATAGAAGCTTTCGGTGAGGGTCAGCCCTTGCGCCGCCTCAAGGCCGAGACCATTCACCTCGGAAAGGGTGAACAGTAGCGCTGCGAGGCGCTGACCGCCTGAGACGATACCGAATTCAGCGGCCTGCTTGATGGCGTTGGCGGTATCGAGCCCGGCGTTGGCGAGACCAATGACCTTGGCACCGGATGACTGAGCCTGCAGCAGGAATGAGGAATAATCCGTCGTCGCGAGTGGATGACGTACGGAGCCGACGACCTTACCACCCTTGGAGGTGACGAATTTGGCAGTTTGCTCCTCCAGTGAATAGCCGAACGCATAATCCGCAGTAAGGAAGAACCAGCTGTCGCCACCCTGCGAGACTAAAGCGCCGCCGGTACCGACGGCAAGCGCATGGGTGTCATACGCCCAATGGAAACCATAAGGCGAGCATTGCTTGCCTGTCAGCTCCGTCGTGGCCGCGCCAGTCACGAGGTCGATCTTCTTTTTCTCTTTGGAAATGCCCTGAACGGCAAGCGCCACCGAGGAAGTCGTCAGTTCCATGATGGAGTCGACCTGTTCCGTGTCGTACCACTGGCGGGCGATATTGGAGGCGATGTCCGGTTTGTTCTGGTGATCGGCTGTGATGATTTCAATGGGCGCATCAAGCACCTTGCCGCCGAAATCTTCGGCCGCCATCTTTGCCGCTTCGTAAGACCACTTGCCGCCAAAGTCCGCATATACACCAGACTGATCGTTCAGGATGCCGATCTTGACCTTGCCATCGGAAATCTCGGCGCTTGCTGCAGGAATGACCGTGGCTGCCATGAGGGCAGCAGTTGCAATTGCTAGTAACTTCATTCGTATCTCCTCCCAAAGAACGACCGCTCACAGGATCATCGTATGATGGCTGTCGCGGACGGAACGGTTCAAATTGAAATCGTCAACAGAGATGCCGCGGATCCCGCCCGCATCCCGCTAGTTGTCTATCCTCCTCAATCCAGCTTTTGGTTTTCCAAGCCGGACAATATTCACCCCTATGATTGCGCTGTTTCTTCCGACCGGCAACCATGATGTCCAAAAAACTCTAACATTGACAAATAGGTACACAAACACCTATTTTTGCACACAATAAGTACAAAAATGTACAAAGCTGAAAGAGGGCGATGCGGCAGTTTACCTGGGACGATCTGCAATATTTTCTCGCGGTTGCGCGTACCGGACAATTGACCACTGCAGCGCGAAGGCTGCGCACCAATCATGTCACTGTTTCAAGGCGGATCGACCGGCTGGAAGAAGCATTGTCGGCACGGCTGTTCGAGCGCAATCCGCGTGGTTATATCCTGACGGCACTCGGCGAAAAGCTGATCGAGTCTGCCGAAATAGTGGAGCGCGAGGCCGACCGATTCCAGAACGAGGCTTCCGGGGGAACGATTTCTCTCAGTGGCGTCGTCCGCCTCAGCATCTTGGAAGGTTTTGCCAATTTCTTTTTGGCTGACCGGCTGCCGCTGATGGCGCAGTCTTATCCAAGTCTCTCCATTGAAATGGTGACGATCCAGCAGATCGTGTCGCTATCGCGGCGCGAGGCGGATTTGTCGATAACGCTGCACGCAACACGGACGGGCCCGTACCATCAGGAAAAGCTGATGCCCTACCGCCTGTTCATCTATGGATCGAAGGACTACCTCTCCCGTCATCCGGAGATCAAGCAGCAGTCAGACCTCTCCAATCACCAGTTCATTGGCTATATCGAAGACATGATCTTCACGCCGGGCCTCGATTACATGCGCGAGATCTTGCCGGGGTTGCGCCCGTCATACCAGAGTTCCAGCATCTTTGCGCAGCTCAGCGCGACACGATCAGGTTTCGGACTGTGCATCCTGCCCTACTACATCGCCTGCAAATATCCCGAGTTAGTGCCGGTCATGCCGAGGCAGCTGCATCTCAACCGGGATTATTGGCTGATTTGCCACGAGGATATCGTCAGCACGCCGCGCATCCGGGTCTTGAGTAACTTCATCAGATCAGAACTCGAGAACCAGGCTGCGATCTTTGGCGGCCAGCCGCTTCTTGCCTGATCAGTCGAAACGGGCGGGCGATAGTTTTGCGAGGAGCGGCTCGACGGCTCTTTCGGGATCTTGTCTCCCGATGAGTGCTGCGGAAAGTGCCGAAAGGGCAGGGGAGGTCTGAATCCCGTAGCCGCCTTGACCCGCCAGCCAGAAGAAACCATCCACCTTGCTGTCGAATCCCGCTACCGGTGTCCGGTCGGGGGCAAACGTGCGCAAACCCGCCCAGCTGCTCTCGACACGGGTGACTGGTATGGTAACGGCTTGTTCGAAACGATAGAGGCCTTCGGCGAGTATCACGTCATCGACGAAGGCGTCATGTGGCTCGACAGGTGTCTCGTCGCAGGGTGAAACGAACATTCGTCCCCCATCCGGCTTCATATACCACGCTTCATTGACGTCATCGACGAGCGGCCAGCCTCTGGTGTCCTGTCCATCCGGAGCTGGCAAGACTGCAATGGACCGTCGCATCGGCGTGAGGCCAAGCGGACGAGCGCCGAAAAGTCCAGCAGTGACATCTGCCCAGGCACCCGACGCATTGACCACGGTTTTGGCCCGGAACGTGCGGTCGCCCGTATCAACCTGCCATTCACCTGCAATACGCTTAGCGCCAACAACTTCGCATTTTGTATAAAGTTCAACCCCGAGCGCCGTTGCCTTCCGCAGCCAGCCCTGGTGCAAAGCATTGACATCGATGTCCCAGGCGTCCGCTTGGTAGCATGCTGCGTTGATATGATCGCGATTAAGAATCGGAACCATGGCAATCGCACGATCGATATCAATTGTCTCTACTCCAACGCTATTGCGGACAAAGTCTTCGCAAGCCTCAACGCCATCTTCGCCTGCGACCGTCAGCGAACCCCGCGGGTTCAGCAGCGGATCAGGAAAGAGGCCGACGTCGCGCTGTTGGAAAAGCGGCGCGCTGGCCTGGTTCAATCCACGAACAACATCGTTGCCGTAATTGGGAAGGAAGATGGCGGCAGAGCGTCCCGTCGAGTGATATCCAGGCTGGGTTTCACGTTCGAGAATCACCACTCTATGTCTGTCGCCCAATGCGGCTGCGACGCCTACGCCGGCGATACCCGCGCCAATCACAAGGACATCAGTTTCGATTATTTCGGTCATACTGAACCCCGGTCCTTGAGGTAAGGATTGCCGGCGATGGACGCGGCGAAGGCGCCAGGATCGATCTCCGCAAAGATCAACTGTTCCGTGTCATCGGTGCAGGCTGCGATCAGACTGCCATCGGGCGCGGCAATTCGTGAGTTGCCGGCAAAGGTAAACCGTTCATCAGCACCGGCATGGTTGATGTAGGCGACAAAAATCTGGTTCTCGAACGCGCGAGTCTGAATCATGTGGTTGGCGATAAACGTTCCGGATGGGCCGGCAGGGAGAGCTGTCGGCACCAGCACGCCCTCAACTCCGGCAAGGGCGAGCCGGCGGACGTTCTCGGGGAATTCCACATCGTAACAGATCAGCATGCCGAGCCTCAGACCGCCCAGTTCGACAATACAATTAACGGGCGTTTCCGGCTTGAAGAACGATCGCTCATAATCGCCGTAAAGATGCGATTTGCGATAGATCGCAGGTGTGGCGTGGCCATTTACAAATGCGGCGCTGTTGTAAATATCCGCTCCATCGCGCTCCGCAAACCCCGCAACAATGGCGATACTATTCGCCGACGAAATGGCCTGCAACGCCTTGATCTGATCGCCATTCGCCGTTTCCGCCAATGCGGTGATTGCCTCTCCCGCGCCATAACCCGTGATGCAAAGTTCTGGCGCAATCAAAAGCTCAGCGGCGCCTCCAGCTGCTTCAACAGCCGCTCGTTCGATGCGCCCAAGATTGGCTTGCACGTCACCGGAGACCGAATGCATTTGCAGAGCTGCCACACGCATCATGGTTCATCCGATGCCATTGCGCCGAGCAGCTTGGGCAGGTCGCCGAACTTCGCGACCAAAGAGAAGATGACGGCAGCGGTGAAAACGAAAAGAATGGTCACTGAAGCCATTGTCGGGGTGTAGCCATAACGCAAAGCGTTGAAAATCTTGATCGGCAGCGTTTCCAGCGTGAAGCCAACGGTCATGTACGCAACGATATATTCGTTGAGCGACAACACGAAAGCGAATGCATAGCCTGATACGAGATAGGGCAGGATCAGTGGTAGTACGACAGTGCGGAAGATGGTTCTGTCGTTGGCGCCCATCGTGGCCGCGGCCTCGACAAACGAACGGTCGATGGCGGAGAAGCCGAGGGACAAGGTGACCAATGGCAAGGTAACGAAAAAGATCGCGTGTCCGATGACCGCGGTCCACGGCTGGCCGTAGAAACCGGTCGTTGCCCAGAAGGTCAGCAGCCCGAGCGCGGTAATGACTGGCGGCAGAGTAAACGGAGCTATCCCAAGTACCTGAAAGATATTCGCCCACGGCGCGATACGCCGCCAGAGGAACCACGACAGTGGAAGGGCAATCAGGACGGCGAGCGCGGCCGAGGTTGTTGCCAGAACGACCGAGGCGATAAGCGCGCTGCGCCACTCAGTGTTGGAGAAGATTTCGCCATACCAGCTGAGGGAAAAGCCCTGCGGCGGGAAGGCCAATGTCTGCTTTGCATTGACGGAGACACCAGCCACGACGATCAGCGGCAAGCTGAGGAAAAGGCCAATGACCAGGAAGTAAAATCGCTTGAGCCAGCGGATCATGCTTTTTCTCCCTTGCGGCCAATCAGCAATGTCAGTGCTACAAGACCGAGCGTCACAAGTACGAGAAATACCGCCATCGCCGCTGCAAACGGCATATTGGATTGATAGATCGCCTGATCGGTGATGAGCACTGAAAGCGTCCAATGTTGCGGCCGGCCGAGGATTTGCGGCAACAGGTATGAGCCGAGCGCGAAGATGAAAACCATGATGAGCGTCGCCATGATCGTATTGCGCAGTGCGGGCACCAGGACATTGAAAAAGGCACGGATGGGCGAGGAACCAAGTGTTCGCGCCGCCTCCATCAAAGTTGGATCGAGGCGGACAATGGCGGGGTACAGAACCAGGATCGTGTAGGGCAGGGCCTGATAGACCATCCCCGTCAGCACAGCGCCGAAGCTCGGGAACAGCGCGACTGGCTGGTCAAGAAGGCCGATCTTCACAAATAGGTTGCTGAGGCCCGCCGTGCGCGAGAGCAGCGTCGACCAGGCAAACCCAATGATCACCTCGGACAGGGAAAGCACAGAGAGCAGTCCCACAAGCCAGATCACCTGCAGGCGCCGTGAAAGCCGTGAAAGCAGGTACGTGAAGGGCAGTGCCAGTACGACGCAGCAGATGGCAACGGTCACCGCAAGCATAAGTGAAAAGCCCAGTACGCCCCCGAAGAATGCGCTGAGGAAGCGCTCATAGTTGGAGAAGACGAATGCGGGAGTATAGAAGCCGCCCTCCTGCCTCTTAAAGAAGCTGACGGCAATCATCGTGCCAAAAGGCACAACGAAGAAAATGAGCAGCATGCCGGCAGGAAAGAACAGGGGCCCATAATCGGCGATCGATTGCGGCGGCTCGCGCTTCATTGTTTCAGCACCACGCAGACATCAGGGGACAGAACGATGCCGACGGCTTGGCCCGCAGTGACCTCGGGCCGTTCGCGCGGGGTCGATACAGCAACGATTTGCTGGCCGCCCGCTTCGACAAAGGTTTCAATGGTGCCGCCGAGATCGCGGACGAAAGTAACAGTTCCGTCGATGGCGCCGTTGCCAGGTGCTGTCAGGTGGACGTCTTCGGGGCGCACCGAAATCGTGGCTTTCTGTGCGCCGGCGGGGAGCGCAAGACCGGTTACCCGCTGCCCGAATATTGTTGCAGCTCCTGAACTGTCTGCTTTGGTTTCGATCAGGTTGGTCGAGCCGATGAAATCCGCAACGAAGGTGTCGGCCGGCTTTCGATAGATTTCAATTGGCGGGGCCGCTTGCCTGATATGTCCGCCATTCATGACCACGACCGTATCGGCCATGGTCATCGCCTCGCGCTGGTCGTGGGTGACGACGATGGTTGTGATCCCGAGCTTTTGCTGGAGCTGGCGTAGTTCCACTTGCATGGCTTCGCGCAGTTTCGCATCAAGGGCCGACAGTGGCTCGTCGAGCAGGAATATCTTTGGCGACAGCGCCAGAGCCCGGGCGATAGCTACGCGTTGACGCTGACCACCGGATAGCTTCGACACCGGCCGGTCACCATAGCCGGGCAAATGGATGAGGGTGAGCAATTCATCGACGCGTTTTTTTTGCTCTTCGCGAGCTGCGCCGCGAATGCGCAGCGGATAAGCGATGTTCTCGCCGACACTCAGATGCGGAAATAGCGCCAGCGATTGAAACACCATCCCAAGGTTCCGCCTGTGCGTCGGGACGTCCGTAATGTCGGCTCCGTCAAGGAGAATGGTACCGTTCGTGGGGTCTTCAAGTCCGGCAATTATGCGCAACAGCGTGGTCTTGCCGCAACCGGATGGACCAAGCAGGCAGACAAAGGTGCCGTGCGGCACCGACAGATGCACATTGTCGACCGCGGTAAATGTCCCAAATTGCTTGCTGACGTTGTTCAAAACCAGTCCGGACATACGTCCCCCGTATCTTAGGTGCTTTGTGCCCCACCCTTCGCGGCAAAGCAAAGGGTGGGCTTGCGCCGAATGTTAACCGACGATCAGCTCAGTCCATTTCTGGTTGAGCCAGTCGGACTTGGTTGTATAGAGGTCATAGCGCGGAATGATCGGCTCGATATCGGAAGATACCGCCGCGAATTCCTTGTCGTTCAGATCGAGCAATTCGCGTTTCACTGTCGGCGAAGTACCAACCTTGCGCGATAGCGTCGCCTGAATGGCAGGCTGGCTCATGTAGTCGATGAAAATATGTGCTTCGTCGGCTTTCTTCGATGCACGCGACAGAGCCCAGCAGCCGGAGTCCTGAACGCCGCCTTCCTTGGGGAAGGTGGAACGAACCGGATGCCCTTCGGAAGCAGCGAGGCCGGTCACGTCGTGGTAATACTGCCCCATCGGAATTTCGCCCGACTTCAGCGATTGTTCGAACTGGGCCTCGTCACGGTACCACAGGCGGACATTCGGCTTGACCTCTGCAAGCTTGTCGAAGGCCTTCAGCAGTCCTTCTTCCGTATCGAGAGCGTTGGTGCCTCCGAAGAATGTTTTTGCAGTCACTTCCAGCAGGAATGAGTTCGAAACAAGAGCGAGCAGTCCGAGCTTGTCGGCGTTGGCCTTGTCCCAGAACGCTGCCCACGACGTCGGCGCTTCCTTGTAGACATCGGTGTTGGTAACGAGCGTGATGTACCATGAGACCGCGCCGATACCCGCGACGGAACCATCAGGGTACTTGTTGACGAAGCGGTCAATGAGGTTCTTTGAATTCGGAATCTTTGCCAAATCGAGCGGCGTCCACAGTTTGGTCGTCTGACCCTTCAGCATTGCCACTTGCGACATCATCGAAACATCTGCGGGGGCGGCGCCAGCTTTTGCGGCCTGCTCAAGCTGGACCAGCCAGGCTTCGCCCGTTGGTTCGGCCACGGATTCGATAGCGATGCCGGTTGCTTTGGTGAATTCCGGAAAGATGTTCTTGTCGAACGAGTCTTTGAAATAGCCGCCATAGACGCCGACCTTCAACGACTTGTCCTGCGCACGCAGGATGTTTGGCATTGCCAGAACGGCGGCACCCATCACGCCCGCACCAAGTACCGCGCGGCGGCTGGCGCCCGTCTTCAGAAAAGTGTCCATTGTTGTATCTCCTTTTTGGAAGCCAGTTTGCTGGCCGAATCCCACTTCTGTTTTGTCTAATATCGAGCTGTTGTTCAATGCTGACGAGCGGTTCGGAGCTCCAATATCTTTGTATAGCGCGTCAGCGGGTAGCACAGAACAAAATAGATCAGCGCTACCAATCCATAGACCGTAAAAGGTTCAAAAGTTGCGTTGTTGATGGCATTCGAGGTTCGGACCAGTTCTTCGAAACCGATGATCGAGGTCAGTGCAGTGCTCTTGATCAGCTGCACCAGAAAGCCGACGGTCGGTGCCCGCGTAATCGCGAAGGCCTGCGGCAGGATGATAAGGCGCAGCTGCGCTATGTAGTGCAGGCCGAGACTGCTTCCCGCATCCCACTGGCCGTTTGGCAATGCTTGCACGCCGCCACGCCAGATTTCGGCGAGGTAGGCACTCGCACAGAGCGTCAGCCCGAGGACTGCGGCCGTCCATGCCTCGATACGGAAGCCTAGCAGTGGCAAGCCGAAGAACAGCAGGAAGAGCTGCATCAGCAGCGGCGTTCCCTGGAAGAGGCCGATGTAATATTCAGCCGCACGGCGCAGCCAGCGCCGCTTGGAGATGCGGAGCAGGAGGATCGTCAATCCGGCAATCGCGCCTCCGGCAAAAGCCACGATGGACAGCAGGACCGTCCAGCGGGCTGCCAGCAGGAGATTGCGCACGATGTCCCAGAAAGTGAATTCGATCATGCCATGCCTCCGGCAATCGCGCGCCGTCCCGTTGCGAACAAGAGCCTGCGCAAGCCGATGCTCATACCGAGGTAGACAATAGTCACGACAAAGTACGTCTCGAAGGCCCGGAACGTTCGCGCCTGCAACATGTCCGCCTCGTAGGTGAGTTCGCGCACCGCAATCTGCGAAACAACCGAAGACTCCAGCATCATGATGATGATTTGGCTGGTCAGCGCCGGGAAAATGACTTTCAGCGCCTGCGGCAGCACGATCTTGATGAAGACGAGCCACGCCGGCAGACCCAATGCCGCCGCAGCTTCCCTCTGACCGTTGGGTACGGCATCGAGCCCGGCGCCAACGATCTCGGTGGTATAGGCGGTCATATTCAGCGTCATCGCCAGCATGGCAGCGATGACAGGATCAAGGCGAATGCCAAACCGCGGGAGCCCAAAGAAGATGAAGAAGAGCTGCACCAGAAATGGCGTGTTGCGGATGAGCTCGACATAAACCCCGATGGCCTTGCGCAAGATGGGATAGCGGCTGCGTTTGGCTGCAGCCCCGAATATGCTCAGGATGACGCCAGCGACGGTGGTGACAGCGATCAGGAAGATCGTCATCGCCGCGCCGCTGGCAATCATGCCGATCGCGCCATTCAGCCAGCCGAAGTCGAGCGCATAGCCCACAGATCAATCCTTGAGGTTTTCAGGATTGAGCGGTGTCTTCAGCCAGGCTTCCGAGCTCTTGTTAAGACTGCCATCGCTCAGCATCTTGGTCACTGTATCGTTGATGGCCTGCTTGAGGCGATCCTCTTTCTTGTTGAGGGCAATGTGCGACGGCGATGTCAGAAGCTGGAATTTCTGCTCGGGAGCCAGGGCTTCCTGACGTGCAAGAACCTGTGCACCGACGTCATTGCCGACCACCATGAGCTGAGTCTGCCCGGAAATGAAAGCCTGGATCACTGAGTTGTAGTTGTCGAAGCGCTTGACGTCGGCCGAAGCCGGAACCACCTCTGTCAGTGATGTATCTTCCAAGGTACCACGATTGACGGCAATGCTCTTGCCGGCAAGATCATCTTTACTCTTCACTTCAAGGGCCTTCGGCCCGATGACGGCGATGTAGTAGGGCGCATAGGCGGCAGCGAAGTCGATCACCTGCTCACGTTCCTTGCTGTGGCCGACGCTCATCAGAAGGTCGACGCGACGTTCCGTAAGATAAGGAATGCGGTTCTGACCGGTTACCGGAACCGGATTGAGCTTTACCTTCAACGCATCGGCCAGTGCCTGGGCCACATCCATATCATAGCCTTTAAGCGTCATGTCGGCGCTGGCGGAAGAGAAGGGCGGGAAGTCGGCAAAGACGCCGACATTGAGGACGCCCGCCTTGGTGATGTCATCGATCGCATCGGCATTGGCCACACCTATACTCGCGCCGCTGATCAACAGAAGTGCGGTAAAGGATGCTCGCAGTGTCTTGTAGATTGTCATTTTTATTCCCCTTCGTTGTTATTGTGATTGACGAGAACAATCCGGCTTTATGCCATTTACCGCCTCATCATTCGTTGGTTGCGTAATTCCGGATGCATCAGCGCTGGCCCTGAACGAACGGGCTGAATACCATCAGGCTGAGGATTTCGAACAGGACCTGGGCGCCCGCATGGGCGGTGTTCGTCGTGGCGTCATACTGCGGTGCAACTTCCACGACGTCACCGCCAACAAGATTGATGCCCTTGAGACCGCGGATAAGCTCAAGGACTTCACGTGTCGTCAGCCCGCCGACTTCAGGGGTGCCAGTTCCAGGAGCAAAACTTGGATCGAGGCTGTCAATATCAAAAGAAAGGTAGGTAGGACCGTCGCCGACGATTTTTCTCGCCTTTTCGATAATAGCGGGGATGCCGAGACCGGTTACTTCTTCCGCATGAATGACGGTCATGCCGGATTCGTAGGAGAATTCCCAGAGATACTCCGCCGAGCCGCGAATGCCGATCTGGATAGTACGGTTCGGATCGAGCACGCCGTCGAGGACCGCATTGCGGAAGGGACCGCCATGATGGAATTTGGTCTGGTCGAAGGCGCCTCCTGTATCGCAGTGCGCGTCAATATGGATCATGCCCACCGGGCGCTTCTTGCCGACAGCTTTCATGATCGGATGGGTAATAGAATGATCGCCGCCTACGGAAAGTGGTACAACACCGGCATCCACGATCTGGTTGATGCGACGTTCGATGTCATCATGGCTCTGCTCGAGCCTGTAACGGCTGGCAAAAGGCACGTCGCCAATATCTGCAACGCGCAGGTCAAACACTGGTGCGCATTCGAGAACATGATTGTATGGACCGATGCGCTCGATGGTCCGCAGCGCCCGCGGACCGAAACGCGAGCCGGTGCGATTAGTTACGCCGAGGTCCATCGGCACGCCAACCATGGCGACCTGGAGATTGCCGAAATCGGGATTGCTGGAATCGACCGGCATGTGAGGGGCGGTCAAAAAGGTCGGCATGCCCGAATACGGTGCAAGGCGCGTACCGCTTTTTGAAAAGATCTTGTCTGCGACCTTGCGGAATGTCGGGTCAAACAACTCACCGCCATGGCTTTCCCCATATTTCGCGCGCAGTTCGTTCAGCTTTTTCTCATCCCAAGATGCCATGACAAGTATCCCAATGTCCTAAGTGCGCGGGGATAAACGGATTCGGCGTGTGTTGCTGGTGGATATCCGTCGTTGTCTGTTCCCCGGGCATTTTTGCCTCGTTAAGCGTATTATCGGTGCAAAAGGCACAGAAAAGCAATTGACATTGTTATAGCTTATTGTGTGAATAAATCTCACATGACTTTCCGACAATTGGCAGCTAATGGAATTCTATGACGCAAGGTCGCTTGCCCCCGCTGAACCCGTTGCGCGCCTTCGAGGCGACAGCACGACATGGCTCCGTGACTGCCGCAGCGCGTGAACTTAACGTTACACATGGCGCCATCAGCCATCAGATAAAAGCGCTGGAGGCCACTCTTGATGTCCAGCTGTTCGAACGTGGCGCTCAACGTCTCAAGCTTACGCCGCAAGGGGCGCTCCTCTTGCCGACGGTATCAAAAGCATTCGAGGATATTGCTGCGACGACTGCGCTGATCAAACGTCCCACGACAAGCGGCGAACTCACGGTGACTTGCGTGCCGGCGCTGCTTTCGCTTTGGCTCATCCCGCGCATGAACCAGTTCACCGAGCAGTATCCGGATATCAGGCTGACGCTGATTGCGTCGAACGAGTCGGATCATCTCCACTCCTCGGATGTCGATGTCTGCGTGCTCTATGGCCATGGCAATTGGGCCGACTGTTGGATAAGGCTCTGGACGACGCTGAAGCTGTTTCCTGTCGCAAGTCCGACGCTGCTCAACATGCGGCCTCTTCGCTCCGTACGCGATCTGCGCAATCACGTGCTCCTCCATGGCGACGATGGCCGTGAATGGAACACTTGGCTGGCTGCAGCCGACGCAACCGAGCACGCCCGAGGCGCGCAGCACTTCATGAGCGACGCTCGGCTCTCGACGGAAGCGGCAGTTTACGGCCAGGGCGTTGCACTGGGCGATACCATCACCGCAAGCCATCTCATTGCCAAGGGCGAGCTGATTGTCCCGTTCGACCTCACTGTGCCGGCAAACAATGCTTTCTACGTTGCCTGCCGCAATGAGGTGCGCAACGCGCCGATAGTCAAGGTTTTTATCGACTGGCTGTTTGCCTCGCTGGAGACAGATACAATCACCGAACCGCAAACCTCGGCTCGGCGTATCATCCGTCCGCGCAATGGCAAGGTCAGTGCTCAAGAGCGTCTGGCGACCCCTCCATCCATTCCAACGACTCGCCCGAAACGACTCGACCGCGCCGCTCTGAAGCGCCGGGCAAAAACCGACATCCGATAGGACATTTTCATGACTGTTGCCCGACTGAACCCGCTTGTGACGCGCTTGTCGCCTCCGCCGATCCCAGCTGTACAGGCATGGGGCAACTCTTATGACGGCAGCCTTGGCCCACTGATCGATCTATCCCAGGCTGTTCCCGGTTACCCGCCGCATCCGGATATGCTGCGTTGGCTGGGCGAAGCTGCGTCATCGCTTGCCTACACCAATTATGGTGCAATCGAGGGTGAAACTTCGCTGCGCGAAGCCTATGCGGCACACGTGTCCGAGGTCTACGGTGCAGAAATTGCCGGCGGCAACATCCACATCACATCAGGCTGCAACCAGGCGTTTATCTGCGCAGTGATGGCTGTTGCTGCGGCGGGTGATACGGTGCTGATGAGCGATCCGTTCTATTTCAACCATGAAACGACTTTGTCGATGCTCGGCATCAAGACGGGTTTCGTCGCCTGCGACTCCGCCAATGGGTTCGTGCCGACAGTGGAAGCCGTCGAACGCGCGCTGACACCGGACGTGCGTGCTCTTACCCTCGTTACTCCCAACAATCCCACTGGCGCTATTTATCCTCCCGAAAGACTGAAGGCGATCTTCGACATCTGCCAAAAAAACGGCATCTGGCTGATCCTCGATGAGACCTACCGCGATTTTCTGCCCGAGGGCGCGGGTGCGCCGCATTTCCTTCTCGGCGAAAAGAACTGGCAGAACAATCTGATCCAGCTCTATAGCTTTTCCAAATCGTTCTGCATTCCGGGACACCGGCTCGGGGCGCTCACAGCAGGCGAGAACGTCGTCGACGAGGTCGCCAAGATCATGGACAATCTGCAGATCTGTGCGCCGCGAGCGGCTCAGGGCGCAGTTGCGCGGGCCCTGCCGGCACTCATCGAATGGCGCGCCGGAAACCGGCACGAAATCGACCTGCGAGCAAAGGCATTGCGGGAGGTCATGAAGGATCTCGGTGGTTGGAAACTAGAGGCCATCGGCGCTTATTTTGCCTTTATCCGCCATCCCTTCGAAAGCCGCTCATCGACCAAGGTGGCCGAGCACCTCGCCAAAAAAGCCGGGATTTTGAGCATTCCCGGCGAGTATTTTGGTGCAAAACACACCCAATTCCTGCGTTTTGCATTTGCCAATGCCGATGCCGAAACCATCCAGCAGCTGCGCAGCCGGATGGTTGACTTCAGTCTGTGAGGCAGAAAGTTGTGCTGCACGGCTATCGTGCGTGGTTCGACAAGCTCACCATGAGGGAGAATGGGGTTTTGCAGTGCGCGACCCTGCTCGGATAGCTCGCTTTGCAATCAAATCACGTCCCTCATGGCGAGCTTGTCGAACCACGCACAGAGCGCTTTGCCGATCAATAACCCAACGCCTCTCCAGACCCTGACCGGCTGTCCATTGCGCCGTTGTAGCGAGCGCCGCCGCCCTTCTCAATGTCGGCTAAGCTTTCACCGCCGACAAGAATACCGGCTGCCTGTCCCCAGATCGTCCAGCTCTTGTCTATCTCGACATCGTGGCCCATCTCGGTGAGGATTTTGCGTGTGTCAGATGAGAGGGCATAGGGCTCCATATAGACCTTGTCCGGCAGCCATTGGTGATGGATGCGCGGCGCGTCGATTGCTTCCTGGATGTTCATGCCATGGTCGATGACGTTGATGATCGCTTCTAGCGTGATCGTGATAATGCGCGCCCCGCCCGGGCTGCCAATGACCATGAAAGGCTTGCCGTCTTTCGAGATAATGGTTGGGCTCATCGAGGACAGGGGTGTCTTCTTCGGCTGGATAGCATTGGCTTCTCCTTGCACCAGCCCATAGAGATTGGCCGCACCAGGCTTGGCCGTGAAATCGTCCATCTCATTATTGAGTAATATACCTGTTCCAGGAGCAACGACACCCGCGCCGAAGGAGCCGTTGAGCGTATACGTTACAGCCACTGCGTTTCCTTCGTCATCAACAATGGAATAATGCGTGGTCTCTTTACTTTCGCCAAACCCCTTCGGCATGAGTTCTTGTGAAACGCCGGCCTTGAATGGACTGATCTTCTCGCGGATTTCCTTGGCGTACTGCTTGTCGAGCAGCTTCTCGACGGGATTGTCGACGAAATCCGGATCTCCAAGAGAGACGTTCCGATCGACGTAGGCATGCCGCATGGCCTCTACCATAGCGTGCACGGTCTCTGCTGAACCGTATCCCAGGTAGCCGAGCGGATAACCTTCGAGAACATTCAGGATCTCACAGATAATGACGCCACCAGAACTCGGTGGAGGCGATGAGACAATGTCATAACCGCGATAGTTGCATTTGACCGGCTCAAGTTCCCGCACGGAATATTGTTCGAAATCGGCCTTTGCCAAAATGCCGCCGGTCGACGCGCTGGCTTTCACGATGGCATCCGCTGTTGCACCTCTGTAAAAAGCATCCGGTCCCTTCTCCGAAATGCCCGAAAGCGTTGCGGCGAGATCAGACTGAACCAGTGTTTCGCCGATCGCATAAGTCTTGCCATCCGGCTTCAGGAAGATTTCGGCGGCAGTCTTGTCCTTGGCAAGTTTCTTGGCGCCATTTTGCAGCGACGCAACATCACCCTGATCGAGCACAAAGCCGTCACGGGCGAACCGGATCGCCGGGCCCATCAGTTCTTCGCGCGATTTGGTGCCATATTTGGTCCGGGCGGTCTCAAAGCCGAGGACGGAGCCAGGCACGCCCACAGCGAGATAACCATCGGTGCTCAGGCCCTTGACCATGTTGCCCTTGTCGTCGAGATACATGGTCTTGGTCGAGGCAAGCGGAGCGCGTTCGCGGAAGTCGAGAAAGGTCGTCTTGCCGTCCTTGAGACGGATGGTCATGAAGCCCCCGCCGCCGATGTTACCCGCCGTCGGATAGACGACAGCCAGCGCATAGCCGACAGCAACAGCAGCATCCACTGCATTGCCACCACCTTTGAGCACATCCACCCCAATTTGCGACGCCAAATGTTGCGCCGTAACGACCATTCCATGCTCGGCTTTTACCGGATCGGGGGAAGCCGCGAACACGGTGGCGACCGGTACAAAGCCAAAGCTCAGTGCGACAGCAAAGACGCCAGCTTTCGTAGAGCGATAGTCCATGGTCTTTCCTCCGGAATATTGACTGGGGGACAATGGAACCTGTTCGGCGTGGCATGTCCAGAGAAAGTGAGAAGGCGGCGGAAAAAGTGATTGCCGCCGCGTCACGCGTCCTGATCGAGCTCGGGATAGTGGCGGAAAACACCGGACTCATTGAAGTCGAGCCGCCGGTCGGAGGCAAGATATTTCTTGATATTGGCCCGGTTCTCAACGGCATCATGCAAGGCCGTCAGCGCCGGATAACGTTCACCGAAGCGTTTGGTGGCGCGCGGAAAGGCGTAATGGAGCCCTTCAATGATCTGGAACAGCGACAGGTCTACGTAGCTTAGCCGGTTTCCGACAGCATGCTTTTTTCCATCCGGATTTTGCTCGAGCACACGCTCGAAATAACCCATGAATTTGGGGATCCGATGCTCAATGAAATCGGCCGAGCGCTGCTTGGCTGCCTCCTTCTGATCTTCGAAATACAGATCTCGTCGAGAGCGGGTGGTGGGTGTCGTGCACCTCGGCCACAAAGTCAGTGATTGTCAACTGCAAGCCGTTTGCGATGAAGCGCAATGGTTCATCCTCCGGTGCAAGGTCTAACTTCGGTCCGAGATAAAACAGTATATTCGCGACATGCGATACGATCAGATCACCGTCCTTCAAGAACGGCGGCGCAAAGGGAATATATGGTGCGGATTTGCTCTTTAGAAGCTTCATCATTGCTGCAGTTCCATCCGATTGGCGCGCAACGTCCATGTATTCGGCTCCAGCCTCTTCCAGGGCCAATCGCACGAATTCGCCGCGCCCCTGCAATCCGTCCCAGTAATAAAGTTCATAGGGCATTAGGGTCTCCTTGTGTCTGGTCAGAGTTTATCGCAGGGAAGCAGGAGAATGTGGCAGCAATTGCCTTATAGATGAGGACATGCCGGCATTTCGAGTGTCCTCTTACGAGCACCAGCTGCACTGACAGCCGGCTTATTCAGCTGTTTTACGCAGCTGTGCATTGTCACAATACTTTCGCATCAATTCGATCAAAGGTTCACATAACCGCCCTAGACATAGTCCCGGTCGAGGCGGACCGGCTCTCCTGGTACTGCCCAAAAATCATTGTCACTCATTGGATCGGGGCTTCAGATGAAAACACTTGGTGTCAAATTGAGCATGGCTGTAGCTGCCTTGGCCGTTGGTCTTGGCGCGACGCCGGCGCTTGCGGAAAAGGTCAAGTTCGAGTTCTGGTACGGGCTGAGCGGCGATCTCGGCGAGCGTGTTCAGGACGCGTGCAAGAAATTCAACGAGTCCCAGGCGGACTACGAAATCGTCTGCACCAGCCAGAATGGCTATCCCGAAACTGTGCAAAACGCGATCGCGGCCTATCGCGCCAAGAAGCATCCGGCCATCGTCCAGGTTTTCGACGGCGGCACGCTCGACCTGATGCTGTCAGGCGCTTTCGTTCCGGCGAAGAAACTTATGGAAGACAACGGTTACAAGATCGATTGGGCCAATTATTTCGGCGGCATCGCCAACTACTATGCGACGTCCAAAGGTGAGCTCTACTCGTTCCCGTTCAACTCATCGACAGCCATGTTCTACTACAATGTCGATGCCTTCACCAAGGCCGGCATTGAAGGCGCTCCGCAAACCTGGGAAGACGTGGAGGCCGCTGCACGTAAATTGAAGGCCGCCGGTTATGCCTGCCCGTTCGGATTCAGCTTCGACACCTGGGCGACGGTCGAACAGTTCTCAGCCATTCACAACCAGCCGATCGCTACCAAGAACAATGGCTATGACGGCCTCGATACGGAACTTGTGATCAACAAGACCAAACTTGTCGATCACCTGACCTTCTTCAAGAAGATGACCGATGAAGGCCTGTTTGTTGTGAAGACCAAGCAGCTCGGCATGGATGTTGTGCCGGCATTCACCTCCGAGACCTGCCAGATGATCCAGTCGTCGATTGCCGATCATGGCACCGTCGGCAAGACTATCAAGCCTGGTACCAAGTGGGATGTCACCATGCTCCCCGTCTGGAAAGGTACCGAGCGTCAGAATTCACTCGTCGGCGGTGCATCACTCTGGGTCCTGAACAACCGTCCGGAAGCGGAATATAAAGGCGCAGCCGCCTTCCTCAACTTCATTGCCCAGCCGGATATGGTTGAGTGGTGGTCGACTGTCACCGGATACATTCCGGTCACGAAGACCGGTTTCGACGCCATGAAGGCCAACGGTTTTTACGACAAGCCAGCCTATAAAGGTCGCGACAAGGCCATTGCCAGTCTGACATTCACCCCGACATCGGCCAATACTCGCGGCATTCGCCTTGGCGGCTTCCCTCAAATCCGCAAGGAAATCTCGGATGCTATGGAAGGCATTTTCTTCGGCAAGTTGACGGTGCAGGCGGGCCTCGATCAGGCTGTTGAACGTGGCAACGCCATCTTACGCCGCTTCGAAAAGACCTATGCCGGCCGTGCATTGAACTAATCCTGTCGTCGCGATGGCCCGGAGCGCATCCGGGCCATCGCTTTCTTGCATCAGAAGAACAGGCTGGCAGGTCGATCTCATGAACAAGCGCACTGTTTTCAAAAGCTGGTGGTTGCCGATCGCGTTTGCGCTGCCGCAATTGCTGCTGATTTTCTTTTTCTTCTATTGGCCGGCAACGTCGGTTCTGACCTGGGCTTTTTCGCTGGAGCCGGCATTTGGCGGGGTGGGCGAGAGACTGTTCGTCGGCTGGGATAATTTTCGGGAAGTTTTTGCAGATACGGAATATTGGCGGTCGGTTTCGCTTAGCCTTTTCTTCGCCTTCAGCGCCACCGCGCTTTCCATGTTCATCGCCTTCGTGCTTGCGATTTGCGTCGATCGCCAGCTCAAGGGATCGGGCCTGTTCCGATTCTTCTATATCTGGCCCTATGCCATCGCCGCCCCGGCGGTTGGCCTTGCCTTCCGCTTCATCTTCGCGCCTGAGAGTGGCCTGATTGCCGTCGTCAATACCTGGTCGCCGGATCTGTGGAATCCGGCGAAGTTCGGCAGCCACGCCATGATCCTCGTCATCGTGTGTTTTGCCTGGAAATGGATCGGCTACAATTTCATCTTCATGACGGCAGGTCTCCAGTCGATCCCGCGCAGCCTGGTTGAAGCTTCGGCGATGGACGGATCCGGCCCGGTACGCCGGGCATTCGATCTGCAAATCCCGCTGCTTGCGCCAACCCTGTTCTTCCTGCTGGTCCTCAATCTGACCGAGAGCTTCGTCGGTCCCGACACCTATGGCATCGTCGACCTGACGACCGAAGGCGGGCCGAACAAATCAACCGATGTCATGGTCTACCGCATTGTCAGCGAGGCATTCCGCGGCCTGAATTATTCGGGCGCGGCCGCGCAGAGCCTCGTTCTCATCGCCCTGATCATGCTCTTCACCTTCATCCAGTTCCGCTACGTCGAGCGGCGCGTGCACTATAAATAGGATCCGGCGATGATCGAACGCACCCCCATTCTCAACGCCGTCACCTATTTCATCATGTTTCTCGGCCTGCTGCTTATCCTAGGCCCGTTCTGGATGATATTCGCGGCTTCGACGCAATCCTTGGCACAGGTCAATACCGTCCCCTTCAATTTCGTGCCGGGAGCGGATTTTCTGCATAACCTGCAAGCCGCATGGCAACGGGCCAATCTTGGCCCGGCCCTCTTCAACAGCCTTGTCACGTCGTTGCTGGTCATGTCGGGCAAGGTGATCGTTGCGGCGCTCAGCGCCTTCGCCATCGTCTATTTTCGCAGCCCGCTACGCCATGTCTTCTTCTGGATGGTGTTCCTCACCCTGATGCTGCCGCTCGAGGTGCGTGTGATCCCGACCTATAATATCGCCGCCGATGTTTTCGCGCCGGTGCGCTGGCTCATCCAGACCTTGACCGGAATCGAACTGTCGTTGCAGTGGAACCTTTTGAATTCCTATTCCGGTCTAGTCCTGCCGCTTATCGCGACAGCAACCGGTACGTTCCTGTACAGGCAGTTCTACATGACGCTACCGGATGAACTGGCAGAGGCGGCAAAGATGGATGGGGCGCGCCCCTTGCGCTTTTTTATCGATATCCTGCTGCCGCTGTCGCGCACCAACATGCTGGCGCTGGCCACGATCATGTTCGTTTATGCGTGGAACCAATATCTCTGGCCAAAGCTGATGACAACAGAAGCCGACTACCAGACAGCGATGGTCGCGATGCGCACGCTCGTTCCGAATGTCAATAGCCTGCCGGAATGGAATATCTCCATGGCCGGTGCACTCATCATCATGCTGCCGCCCCTGATCGTTGTCGCTGTTCTGCAGCGCTGGTTCGTCCGTGGTCTGGTCTCGACAGAGAAATAAAGGAAAACTCATGGCCGAAATCAACATCCGGAACGTCCGCAAGTCTTATGGCCGCACACAGATCCTCCATGGTGTCGATCTCGACTTCAAGTCTGGCGAATTCGTCGTGATCCTTGGCCCGTCCGGCTGCGGCAAGTCCACGCTGCTGCGCATGATTGCCGGGCTCGAGGAGATTTCTGCAGGCGAGATTTCGATTGACGGCACGGTCGTAAATGACCTCGAACCCCGCGATCGCGGCTGTTCGATGGTATTTCAAAACTACGCGCTCTATCCGCATATGAACGTGGCCGCCAATATCGGCTATGCGCTGAAGGTTGCCGGTGTTCCGCGTGCCGAGCGGGATCGCCGCATTGCTGAAACCGCCCGGATCGTCGGGCTCGAAGAACTACTGGACCGTAAGCCGGCACAGCTTTCCGGTGGTCAACGGCAGCGTGTGGCCATGGGGAGGGCAATCATCCGCGAACCGAAGGTTTTTCTGTTCGACGAGCCCCTTTCCAATCTCGACGCCAAGCTGCGGGTGCAGATGCGGGTAGAAATCCGCCGCCTGCACAAGCGACTTTCAGCAACGTCGGTATTCGTGACTCACGATCAGGTCGAGGCGATGACACTTGCCGACAAGCTGATCGTTATGAACAAGGGCCATGTCGAACAAGTGGGCACGCCGCTGGAGATTTATCACCGGCCACGAACGCGTTTTGTCGGGACATTCATCGGTTCGCCAGCCATGAACTTCTTTGACAGCACCATAGCGCCAAGCGGCAACTTTGTTTTGCTCGACGGCATCCAAATGGCGATTGACCTGGCACTTGGCCGCGACAATGCAAATAGCGCCGTATCCGTCGGAATTCGTCCGGAGCATTGCCGTTTGGTAAAGGCAGGAACGGCAAACAGTGTGCCTGCGACCGTCGATTTTGTGGAAGAGCTTGGCTCCGGGCGCAATGTGCACGTCGACATCGATGGAACGATCTTTGCTGTCGGTGGCGATGAGGCTCAGTTCTTCGACACTGGTGCGACGGTCGGCCTGCAATTGCCATCGGAACACATTCATTTGTTCTCCAGGGATACCGGTTTGCGTCTCGACGACGCGCCTGCGTTGAAACACAATAGCAACCAATCGACCGTGGCAGCTTAGCTGTCCTGAAAGGATCAATCATGAATACGGAGTCCATCATTTCAGCCGTCGGCTTCTGCACCTATACGGGCGACGGCAATTTCAGCGTGCTTGAAGATTCTTTGCGGACGATCAGTGACCTTGGCGCAAGTGCTGCTGAACTGTCGCTCTATGGCGAAGAGCTCATTTCCGGTGGCCGCATCATTCCAAGCCGGTTGGAACGCCTGCTGGAAATTACCCGCCAATTCGACCTGCGCTATAGCGTACATGGCCAGATCATTTCGAACTTCATGGACAAGGAACATCTGGCGCTGCAGAAATCGGTCGTTCGCGCCATGCTTGAATTGTGCAATCGTGTGGAGGCTGGCATTCTCGTCCATCATAGCGGACAGGCCAAGATGCCAGCGTTGACGCGTATTGGCGATCTCGACCAGATGGAGCGCGATGCTTTGGCAGAGCTGGCCGAAGTCGCCAAGGGTTATGGTGTACGTATTGCACTGGAAAATATCTTCGCGCTCAGCGAAGCAGAATATCGCCAGACGCCGGCAAAGGTCGGTGAAACCGTCCGAGCCGTCAACAGTCCGAATGTCTGTGGGTTAATCGACTTCAGTCATGCCTATATCGAATGCACACGGCTCGGCCTCGATTGGCGCGAACAGATCAAAGCAATGGCTCCGGTCACCGGGCACCTGCATGTTCATGACAGCTTTGGCCGTCCATACAGCATGACGAAGTTCTATCATCCGGCGGAGGCGACTGCACTTGGCATCGGCGATCTGCATTTGCCGATTGGCTGGGGCGACATTCCATGGGAAGAGATTTTCTCGGAACTTACATTTCTGCCGGATACGACGCTGATCATGGAAATAACCGGGAACCGTTTCGCCACCGAGCAGGCGGACAGTCTTGCGCGGGCGCTAAAGCTTATGGATTTGGTCAATAGCCGCCGTATAGCAGCGTAAATTCGTCAATTGTGGCGGTTGTAACCGCCACAATTGACCTTCATCGGATGGTGAACGGTTCGACCGCGGCATAGACCGCGTCCGGTACATTTACCTTCAGCAGTTCCGTGTTTCGGGTGAGGCTCAAGGGCTTGGCCGTGCCGATCAGAACGTTGGCGACGACCGGCTCCCGCAACGGGAATTGCATGGCGGCGGCGGCAAGTGGGATGGAGTTGGCTTCTGCGATCTTCTGCATGGCGCGAACGCGACCGAGAATATCGTCCGAGGCAGGACCGTAATCGAAATTTGCGCCCGGAACCGGCCCGGTTGCGAGAATGCCTGAATTGAAGACGCCGCCGATCACCAGCGAAACCTGTTGTCTGCGGCAGACTTCGAGCAAACCGCGCTCTGCGGAGCGATCCAATAGTGAATAGCGGCCTGCCAGCAGGATGCAGTCTATGGGGTGCCTGGCAATCACGTCGAGACAGACGTCAACCTCATTGACGCCGAGACCGTAGGCCGAGATCGCGCCCGATGATTTCAGTTCGTCCAGTGCGCGCACGCCACTATCCAGCAATTGCGCCTGATAGACCGCGTTCTTTTCTGCGCCATGGGTGTAGGCGCCAATATCGTGAACGTAGAGTATGTCGATCTTGTTCAGGCCCAGCCGGGCATAGCTGAATTCGAACGAACGCATGATCCCATCATAGCTATAATCGTAGTCAACTGTGAAGGGTAACGGATTGACGTAGGAGTAGTCCGGTACCTGATCTTCAGCAACGGGCCGCAACAAGCGGCCGACCTTCGTCGAAAGCACATATGTCTCGCGCGGTTTGCTGCGCAGAAAATCGCCGGTCCGCCGTTCGGATAGACCGAAGCCGTAAAAGGGCGCGGTGTCGAAATAGCGCATTCCCGCATCCCATGCAGCCTGCAACGTTTCCATCGCTGCTTCCCGCGTACATTCCCGGTAGAGACCGCCGATCGCTGCGCCACCAAATCCGAATTGCGTTACGGCGAGCGGTGTCTTGCCTATTGTGCGGATATCCACGGTTGTTCTCCCATAATTGTTCCAGCTATTTCTTGCGCAGTGCATCTGCCAGAGCTGCGCCGAAAGCGCCTTGTGTCGAAGGTTGCGGCTTCTGGCCGCCCGAAGCGGGAACAGCGGCGCGCGACGGCTTGTCAACGGCACGGGGACTGCGTGACGACTCGCTTCCCCCACCATCCTTGCGCATTGTCAGGCTGATCCGGTTACGTTTGGGATCGACATCGACAACGCGCACTTTGACGACATCCCCAGTCTTGACCACCTCATGCGCGTCTTTGACAAAGCGATCCGCCAATTGCGAAAGGTGAACAAGGCCGTCCTGGTGCACGCCGATATCGACGAACGCACCGAAGGCGGCAACATTGGTAACCGTTCCCTCCAAGAGCATTCCGGGCTTCAGATCCTTGATGTTGTCGATGCCGTCGGCAAACGACGCTGTTTTGAATTCCGGCCGGGGATCTCGGCCAGGCTTTTCCAGTTCTGCAATGATATCCCGCACTGTCGGCAATCCGAAGCGCTCGTCGACGAAGACGCGGGGATCAAGCGCTTTCAATGCGCTGCTGTCGTTCATCAGTGACCTCACGTCGCGACCGCAAGCGCTTACGATTTTCTTGGCAACACCATAGGCTTCGGGATGAACGGCCGAGGCATCGAGTGGTTCGGTACCGTCTGTAATGCGCAGGAATCCGGCGCATTGCTCATAAGCGCGCGGCCCGAGGCGTGCGACTTTCAGGAGGTCGCGACGGGTTTTGAATGGACCAACGTCGTCGCGATAGGCGATAATCGCTTCAGCAAGTGAAGCACCGACGCCGGAAATTCGCGCAAGCAAAGAAGCCGAAGCGGTGTTGAGATCGACGCCCACGGCATTCACCGCATCTTCGACCACGCCTTCGAGCGAACGTGCAAGACGGTATTGGTCGACATCATGCTGGTACTGGCCGACGCCGATGGATTTTGGCTCAATCTTGACCAGTTCCGCCAGCGGATCCTGCAAGCGACGGGCAATGGAGACGGCGCCGCGAAGCGACACGTCAAGCCCGGGGAATTCCGCAGCGGCAGTTGCCGATGCGGAATACACCGAAGCGCCGGCTTCGCTGACGATCACCTTCAGCGGCTTGGGCGCTGGCATCTCCGCCAACATATCGGCGACGAGACGTTCGGTCTCGCGGCTACCTGTGCCGTTGCCAATCGCTATAAGTTCGATCTTGTGCCTGACAACGAGCTTTGCCAGCTCGGCCTGTGTTCCGCGCACATCATTACGCGGCGGGAAGGGGTACACGGTCGAGGTGTCGAGAAGCTTGCCTGTGCCGTCGATGACAGCAACCTTCACACCTGTGCGGATGCCTGGATCAAGGCCCATCGTTGCGCGCGAACCTGCAGGTGCCGCCAACAGCAAATCCTTCAGATTGCGGGCGAAGACGCGGATTGCTTCTTCCTCGGCGCGTTCACGCAATGCGGTCATGAGATCGACGGAGAGATTGAGCGACAGGCGGATGCGCCATGTCCAGCGCACCACTTCCATCAACCAGCTATCGGCTGCACCACCGTTGGTCTGGATCGAATAGGCGTCGGCGATCATTCGCTCGACTGGTCTGATAGCGGAGGTATGTTCGGCATCGACCTCGATTTCGAGCGATAGCACTTCCTCGTTGCGGCCGCGCAGCATGGCAAGTGCACGATGACTGGGAATGGTTGCCCAGCGCTCAAAATGATTGAAGTAGTCCGAAAACTTCGCTCCGATTTCCTGCTTGCCGTCTACTACTTTGGCGCGGAGAAACGCACGATCTTGCATGTACTTGCGCAAACGACCGACGAGGTCGGCGTTCTCCGAAAAGGTCTCGACAAGAATATCCCGGGCACCGTCGAGCGCAGCCTTCACATCCGGAACATCGTCAGTGAGAAAACTCTTGGCCAGCTCGGAAGGAACAGTGCGCCGGTCTGAAAGAATTGTTTGTGCCAGGGGTCCCAACCCACGCTTCCGAGCGATTTCCGCCTTGGTGCGTCGCTTAGGCTTGTAGGGAAGGTATATATCCTCAAGCTCCGCCTTTGTGACGGCGCCGGCAATCTTGCCTTCAAGGTCGTCCGTTAGTTTGCCCTGGCTGCGAGATCGAGTCGATGATTGTATTCCGGCGGGCATCGAGTTCGCGCAGATAGACGAGCCGTTCGTCGAGCGTGCGCAGCTGCGTATCGTCGAGCCCGCCCGTAACTTCCTTACGATACCGGGCAATGAAGGGGACGGTTGCTCCGCCGTCGAGAAGTTCGATCGCCGCATTGGCCTGTTCGGGCCGTGCGTGTATCTCGGCGGCGATAAGGCGCGCAATATGGGCGGTATTTTCGACGGTCACTTGTATTTCCATAAATCATGATCGGGCGGCCAACATAGTGGCGCCCGATCATGACCGCAATCGCTTGGGAGCGATGCTTCAAGGCTTTTTCAACAGCGATTTGGCTTCCTTGATACCCAGAGCCTCCGGTCGGGAACAGCTTGTCTTGATATCGATGAACCTCTTTTCTTCGCCGGAACGAAGGATGGACGTCATAACGTCGACGCCGTGCAATGCCCGCTCCAGTGAGCAGCGTATGTCGCGACCCGCAAGAAGAGCGGCGGCCATATCGGCAAGTCCGGCAGTGCGGTAATTAGCCATCATGCCCGCGGGGTGCTTCTGATTGGGTGTACCAAAAGGATGCGCCCAGGCCTTGACCGGTTTCGCCTTCTTTCCCGGTTTTGCCAGTTTGACCTCTCCGCCAAAGAAGTTCGGATCGGGTAGGAAAATCGAGCCGTCAGTACCGTAGAGTTCCATATTGGGATGGTGATGAGCCCACACGTCCCAACTGGCAGACAGGGTGACCGAAGCGCCACTTTCAAACTCCAATAGGGCTTGAACAGTTGTCGGCGTTGTTACCTTGATCGTCTCGCCCCGACGTGGCTCGCTCGATATGGTGCGCGTTGGCGTGGCCATCGATGTCAGCGCCGCAACACGCCTGACCGGACCGATGAGGTTGATCAGATTGGCAATATAGTAAGGGCCAAGATCGAGAATCGGCCCACCGCCTGGACGAAAGAAGAAATCCGGATTGGGATGCCAGTGTTCCATGCCATGGCTGAGAACGTGGGCCGTGCCGGAGGTAATCGTTCCGAGCTGTCCATCGTCGACGAGCTTGCGGGCAAGCTGGTGCGCGCCGCCGAGATAAGTGTCCGGAGCGCATCCGGCTTTCAGGCTTTTCTTTGTGGCGAGCTTTTGAAGCTCAAGTCCGTCTTTTAAGGAGAGCGTCAGCGGCTTTTCCGAATAAAGATGTTTGCCGGCCGACAGGATCTGCTTCGATACGTCGAAATGCGCGTCCGGGACCGTCAGGTTGACGACCAGATCGATGTCGTCGCTGGCAAGCAGACCATCAATAGTACGCGCCTCGGTTCCGTATTCGGAAGCGCGAGCAGTGGCTGCGGTGTAGTTGATGTCGGCGATGGCGCGGATTTCAATGCCCTTGAAGAGTGGGGCTAGTCGCAAATAGGTCGCTGAGATATTGCCGGCACCAATGATGCCGATGCCTAGTGTCTTGGCCATGTTGCTGTCTTTCTTCAGAATGCTTTCACGGTTGCGATCGAACGGCGGGCAAACCGTTCATCGTCCGACGGGTTGTCATGTTCCATGATGAAGTACTTCACCGGCGTATCTCTGAGCGCCGACGTCAGGGCCTTCCAGTCGACAGTTCCGTACCCAACGTCAGCCCAACCATCCTCATTGGTATTCTGGCCTTGAGCAGCGATGTCCTTGACATGCACGGCAGTAATCCGTGAGGCGTGGTCCTCGATCCACTGGAATGGGTCCGCTCCGCCCCGGATGATCCAGGCAATGTCGGCTTCCCAGGAGATGCTCGGAGCTGCGTCGAAGATGAGCCGCTGCGGAATCGAACCATCGGCGAGTGCCTTGAACTCAAAATCGTGATTATGCCAGCCGAACACATATCCAGCCTTGCTGTACGTGGCATGGGCAGCTTCAAGCCGCTCTCCGAAGGCGGACCAGCCCGCCGCATCGGTAGGCCGCAGGTCCACAGCGAGATGTGGGCAATAGATTGCCTTCATGCCGAGCGTTCCAGCAATGTCGAGAACCTTTTGCTCTTCCTGTTCAAGAAGATCGATACTGAAATGACCCGAAGGCATGGTCAGGTTGTGGGCGTCAAGGGCAGCCTTGGTGGCTGCGGCGTCTCCGTAGACAGCGCCATAGCCTTCGACCTGCACATAACCATTACGCTGCAACATTTCGAGCGTCTGGTCGAGCGGCGGAAAATTGCGGGAGCTGTAGAGCTGATAGGAAAAGTCGGTCACTGCATTTCTCCATGATGCTTGGGAAGGTTAAAGGCGATTTTCGGTCCCGGCGTCGAAGAGTGAGGCCATGGCGGGATTGAATGTCAGGAATACCTTTTCACCGGGCTGGTAGCGCCTGCCGGAATCGACGCGAACCGAGATGGCTTTTCCTGCAGCCTTCAACCAGACGAGACTGTCGGCGCCCATTGGCTCGTCGAGATCCACGACTGCTTCGCACGACCGACCGGCTGGACCGGGCTGGTCACTGATAGCGATGTGTTCCGGTCGAAAGCCGAAAATGACGGAATGCCCGGGCGCCAAAATTTGTTGCGCTTCATACCCTGCAAGCGAAATATCAAGATCGCTCGCCTTGAACGCCGGCGAACCTTCCGGCCCGGTGATCTCACCTTTAAGGAAATTCATGGCGGGTGAGCCGATGAAGCTTGCGACAAAGAGGTTGCGCGGCTTGTTATAGATCGTCAGCGGATCATCAAGCTGCTGAATCAGACCGCCTTTCATGACGGCAATGCGATCCGCCAAGGTCAAGGCCTCGATCTGGTCATGGGTGACGTAGATCATTGTATTGGCAAGCTTGTGGTGCAGCCGCTTAATCTCGACGCGTAATTCTGAGCGCAACTTGGCATCGAGGTTGGAAAGTGGTTCGTCGAACAGAAAAACGTCGACGTCGCGAACGAGCGCGCGGCCGATGGCAACGCGCTGCCGCTGACCACCGGAAAGCTCGGCGGGCTTACGTCGCAGCAGCGGGCCGATCTGCAGGATTTCGGCCGCATGGGCGATGCGTTTCTGGATTTCCGCAGCAGGCAGACCAGCCACGCGCAGCCCGAATGAAAGGTTCTTCTCGACAGTCATTTGCGGGTAGAGCGCATAGGACTGGAACACCATGCCAATGCCGCGATCCTTGGGCTCTTCCCAGGTCACATTCTTGCCCTTGATGAAAATTTGTCCGTCGGAGATTTCGAGAAGGCCGGCGATGCAATTGAGCAGAGTGGATTTTCCGCAACCAGACGGCCCGAGAAGCACGAGGAACTCGCCATCCGCGACCTCAATATTGAGGTTTTGCAAAACGCTGATCGAGCCGAAATTGAGCGAAAGATCCTTGATTGAAACACTGTGCACTGAGGTCACCCTTTTACGGCGCCAGCGGCGATGCCTCTGACGAAATACTTGCCTGAAAAGAAATAGACGAGGAGCGGCACCGCACCGGTGAGAATGGTCGCGGCCATGTTGACGTTGTATTCCTTCACCCCTTGAGTGGAATTGACGATGTTGTTGAGCTGCACTGTCATCGGGAAATTCTTGGTGCCAGCGAAGATCACGCCGAACAGGAAGTCATTCCAGATGCCGGTCACCTGCAGGATGACAGCCACCACGAATATGGGTAGAGACATCGGCAGCATGATCTGCAGAAAGATGCGCCAGAAGCCCGCGCCATCCACGCGCGCAGCCTTGAAGAGTTCCGGTGGCAGCGAAACGAAATAATTGCGGAAAAGCAGGGTAAGGATAGGCATTCCGAAGATTGTGTGAATGACGATGACGCCGGTCAGCGTACCGAAGATACCGAGGTTTCGTGTAATGATCACCAGGGGGTAGAGCATCACCTGATAGGGAATGAAGGCACCGAAAATGAGGGTTGTGAAGAACAGCTCAGAGCCTTTGAAGCGCCAGTTGGACAACGCGTAGCCATTTACCGATGCAATGATGATCGAGAAGATCACACTTGGGACCAGAATCTTCATCGAGTTGAAGAAGCCGACCTTGATCCCTTCGCAGTAAAGGCCCGTGCACGCACTGTTCCAGGCCGTCGCCCAAGGTTGGAAGGTGACCTCGACGGGCGGAGAGAAAATGTTGCCCAGTCGTATCTCGGGCATACCCTTCAGTGAAGTCATGACCATCACATAGAGGGGAATGAGGTAGTAGATGGCGGCAACAAGGAGCACTGAATAAATCATGATCGATGCGGGCGACAGGAAGCGCTTGGGCCGACCTCCGCGTGGTTCGGCATTAGGGAGGTTTGAGCTCATTTCGAGGTCTCTCCTTTGCGATGCCGGGGCCGGAATTCCAGTAGCGCCCAGGGCACGAGGATGATCAGCACTGTGGTGAGCATTATCGTCGAGGCGGCAAGACCCTGACCCAGATTGCCGCGCGAGAACATCAGGTCGTAGACGTATTTCGCGGGAACCTCCGAGGAAATGCCCGGCCCGCCATTTGTCAGGGCGACGACGAGATCATAGACCTTGACGATAGTGGCGGAAATGATGACGAGCGTGGTGATGAAGACCGGTCGCATCATCGGAATGATGATAAAAAGATAAGTTTTCCACGCCGGTATTCCGTCAACCCGTGCTGCTTTCCAGATTTCATCGTCAATGTTGCGCAGACCTGCGAGCATCAGTGCCATGACAAGGCCCGTGCCTTGCCACAGACCCGCAATCACAATGGCATAGATGGTAAAACGGCCATCGGTCAGGATAGGGAAATTGAAGGTTTCAAAACCGAGGTCCCGAACGACCTTCTGCACGCCATAGGCCGGGGTAAGTATCCATTGCCAGACCAGGCCGGTGACGATGAATGACAGTGCGTGCGGGTAGAGGAATATCGTGCGGAAGGTATTTTCGAAACGGATTTTCTGATCCATCAGTGCGGCGAGGATAAATCCGAGCACCAGCGAAAAACTCAAGGACAAAACCCCGAAGATGGCGAGGTTCTTCAGGGAAACGGTCCAGCGCGACGTCCGGAAAAGCCGCACATACTGATCCATCCCGACGAAATCCAGCGTTGGCAGAGACCGCGAGGATGTGAAGGAATAAACGACGGTCCATACCGTGCAGCCAATAAAGACAACAAGCACCGTCAGGATCATTGGCACCGCCGCGATCTTCGCGTTCAGATTACGTAGGGGGGCAAACGGGCGCTGGCTCCCAGCCATCGAAGTCTCCATTCCTGTCACTGGATGCCGGACCCAACAGGTCGGCATCGCTGCTACGGTGGTTGTTCGAGTTATTTGGCTTCGCCGATGATCTCGACGTAGCGCGCCTGCGCGTCCTCGACGGTCATGTTCTTGTCGGCGAAGAACTCCGTCATCAGATCTTCGATCTGGCCTTGCGAATCGGAGGAGAACGCTTGCTCATATGAAGGCAGCACATTGTTGCTGTCCGCCAATATCTTGATGCCCTTTTGCATGCATGCATTGGCCGTCTGCATGTCGACGTCCCCACGGATCGGCAGCGAGCCCTTGGCGAGATTGAATGCAACCTGCGTCTCCTTGGAGACAAGCATGCTCGCAAGCTTCAGCTGGGCCTTGGTAACTTCCGGATTCTGGTTCTTCGGAAAATAGAAGGCGTCACCTCCTGTATCGAGGGCCGGATGAACACCGAGGCCCGGAAGACAGTCATAATCAGTGCCCGCAACCTTTCCAGCCACGCCAAATTCACCCTGTGCCCAGTCGCCCATGATCTGGCCGCCGGCTTTGCCGGTAAGAACAAGTGATGTCGCTTCATTCCACTGCCGTCCGACGTAGCCGGGGTCGGCAAGGTCTCGTGCATTGGCGAAAGCTTGCCAAACCGCTTTCATCTCGGGGCTGCCAGCGGCTTCGGTACTCTTTTCATCCACTATCTTGAGATAGAGCTCCTTGCCGCCAAGGTTGGCCAGCATCACGCGGAATACGCCGTCGATCTGCCAAGCATCGCCGGTCGCAAGCGGGATGATGCCTTTTTCCTTTAGCTTGGGTGCTGCAGCGACAAATTCGTTCCAGTTTGTAGGAACTGCAGCGCCGACTTCCTTGAACGTGTTGGGATTGATCCACATCCATTGCCAGGAGTGAATATTGACCGGAACGCAATAAATCTTGCCCTCATATTTGCAGGCATCGAGCAGCTTGGCGGGGCGAATAAAATCGGCCCAGCCTTCCTTGGTGGCAAGCTCGGTCAGGTCGGTCATCAAACCGGCCTTGACCAGATCTTCGGCATCGCGACCGGTATTCAACTGGGTGGCACCCATTGGATTTCCGCCAAGAATACGGCTGACGATGATTGGGCGGGCTGTGCTGCCGCTGCCGGCGATCGCGCCGTCCACCCATTTGTCGCCACCTAACTTGTCGTAAGATTCGGCGAGAACCTTGGCGGCTGCCGCTTCACCACCAGAAGTCCACCAGTGGGTTACTTCAAGGTCAGCGGCACTGGCCGGGTTGGCGGCGAAAAGAAATGTAGACGTAGCAAGCGCGGTCAAGACAGAACGGTAACGCATCGTAATCCTCCCAAATCTGAAACGTTACAGGTAGGCTAGTGTAAAGCGCCATCAAGTGCAATCACCGAAACCCAATTTTTTCGAAATTGATGTGACGGGTTTTGTCAATCTGCCAGATAATCTTGCAAATTCAGGGAAATAGACAATTGTGACTACTGGGTGTGATTGCCAAGTAGCGCCAATATCGTCTAGGATCACGTTGTGACAGCAGTTAGAAAGTTTCGAGTTGCGGTATTTTTGTAAAACGATACAGGTTTCATCGAAGAAAGGCTTGAAGGCCAATTGAATATGAAGACGACAGAACGCGATCAGAAGGCGGTAATCGATGCAGCCGGGCCCGTTGAAGGCGAGCGGCCGACGTTGAAGACGATTGCCTTCATGGCGGGGCTTGGTGTCACCACTGTTTCGCGCGCGCTCAAGGATGCACCCGAAATTGGCCAGGCGACCAAGAATCGTGTTCAGCTGATCGCCAAGCAGATTGGATACAGGCCGAACCGTGCCGGTGTGCGTCTTCGTACCGGCAAGACCAATGTCATCAGCCTCGTGCTCAATGCCCAGTCAGAGATCATGGGGCTCACCTCCAACATGGTTTATGGAATTTCCGAAGTGCTTTCGGAGACGCCCTACCATCTGACAGTCACGCCTTATTCGGTGAAAAATGACCCGATGCAGCCTATACGCTACATTGTCGAAACGGGCTCTGCGGACGGGATCATCATGTCGCGTACGGAGCCGAATGATGCGCGCGTCCGCTACCTCACCGAACATGGCATTCCGTTCGCGACGCACGGCCGGACAGAAATGGGGATCGAGCATCCGTTCCATGATTTTGACAACGAGGCCTTCGCCTATCTTTCGGTGAAAAGTTTGCTGGCAAAGGGGCGTCGCAGGATCGCCATGCTTGCGGGCCCGTCACCTTCGGTCACCTATTACCGGCACCTCGATCGGGGTTTCTCGCGTGCTGTGGAGGAGGGAGGCGCGAGTACGATTGCTGTGTCCGATATTGATGTCGATACCTCGCTCGGCCGTATCCGGAACCGGATGGAGGAGATCATGTCGACCCCAAACCGCCCCGACGGCATTGTCTGCTGCAGTGGCAGCGCGGCCATTGCGCTGGTTGCTGGTATTGAAGCTGCCGGACTGAAGATTGGCGAGGATGTTGACCTTGTCTCGAAGCAGTCGACCGATGTGCTGCAATGGTTCCGTCCGCAGATCATCGTGTTCAATGAGGATGTTCGCCATGCCGGACGTGAACTGGCGCGAGCAGTGTTGCGAAGGATAGCCGGGGTCGATGCGCGAGAATTGCAGAGTCTCAGCTACCCTGATGAACACGAACCGCGCTCGTGAAGTGGTCAGGGATCGTTAGGCCTCTTCGAGGCACAGCTCAAATGTTATGCACACGGGGTTTTCACCGCGAAGGAGTTCCCCGCGTGTGATATTGCCCTGGGTGTCGACCATAACGATATCGACACGTGTTCCGGCTGACTGGCGTGTGACGAAGCCTTGGGTGACGAAGACTTCGGTTGCGATATCGTCTACTTTTGAACCGTCCGCATAGCGTGCGCCGATCAGGCTGCCTATGCCGCCGCGCAATTTTGCTGCGGCGAAGTCATGTTTCCGGCAGATATCCTCCAGGGCAATGATGAGGTCCTCATTTGGACCAACACGCGCGATCACAGTGCGCGGACCATTGTTGGCGGTGATCGCCGCTTTTGAAGGTACCGGATGAAAGAGCGTGAAGGCGGTCTCTTCATCGGGCTCCGATACCATTCGCACGTCCTCGACACCCCAGGCAATTGCATGAATGGGCCGGCTGATGATCGCTTCATGCGGCAGGACATGGCCGGCACCACGCTTGCCGTCGTGCTCGGTCCAGATGGCATGGCAATGGATAAAAGGAGCGCCGTCACGCTCGCCAAAGGTAACATTACCGTTCTCAAGCCGCGTTTCGCCGGCCGGTGAGAATATGTCGCTGTACCAGGCAGCATGATGCCCGTCCGTCGCAAGAGCCGGCATAAGATAGTGGAATGGATTGAAAGCTCCGCCATCAAGAACAAGTGAAGCCGCTGTGACGCCGGACGCCTGAAGCGGCCGGGCAATGGCATCATTTATGCTTTGGCCAGGTTCAAGAGTGAATTCCAGCCTTCGGCCGACGCCCTCAAAACTCTCGAAGCGTTTTAAGCGCGGAGGTCCAGGTTGCCGCAGAAATCGTTCCGACACCAGTCACCGCCAAAGCCGTCGCAGGATGAGCAGCATATTATGAACTCCAAATTCGGTTTACCGGCCGTTGAGTTGTGGCATAGTTCCACAAATGAACGAAATGATCCACGATGTGGATCAATAAGAGGAAATGGGATGGAGCAAGAGGTCAGGCCGACTACGGTTCTCAATGGTTCGCAAAGCGTTGACAGGGCGCTTGGACTGTTGAGCCTTGTCAGCTACTCCGGCGACGACGGCAGCACGTTGACTGATATCGTGGAACAAAGCGGTCTCAACAAACCCACGGCGCGCCGTTTGCTTCTGGCGCTCATACGCTCTGGCCTCCTGGAACAGGACCCTGTGACCCGACGATACTATCTCGGTCAGGAAGCTTACGTACTTGGCACTCTCGCAACACGGCGCTATGGCCTTCTACAAATCTCCCGCGACAGCCTTGGTTTTCTGTCGGCCAAAACACAGGACACCAGCTTCCTTTCTATCCAGCGCGATAGCTACGCCGTTTGTCTGCATCGCGAGGAAGGCACCTATCCGATTCGCACCCATGCATTACAGGCTGGCTATCGCCATCCCTTGGGTGTGGGCGCCGGGTCACTGGCGATTCTGGCCGCGATGCCGGATGACGAGATTGAAGCTATTTTAGCGACGAATGAAGCCGCGCTCCTGGCCGAGTATCCGAACCTTTATCCCGACCGCATTCGCGCTGACATTGTGACAGCCCGCGAAAACGGCTTCGCCCTTAATCCCGGGCTTATCCTTACAAATTCATGGGGCATTGGTCTCGCTATTCGCTATCCGGATGGACGACCAGCCGGCGCCCTCAGCATTGCAGCCATTGACAGCCGCATGCAGCCTTCACGTCAAACGGAACTCGCTGCTTTGATGCAAGGTGAGACGAGAAAAATCGAAGCGCGGCTGGCCCATCTTCAACCCAATGAGCGGTCAAGACGGGCGCCGGCTCCAAAGGTGGTGACATGACTGCGAAACATGGACTGATAATCGAACCCATGTCCAAGCGGGTGATGAACCTATATGGGTTTCTCGCTCAATCGGCACGCCGCTTCCCGAAGGAGATTGCACTTGTCTGGGGCGGAAAAACATGGACATGGGCGCAACTGCAGCGCCGTGTCAACGCCATGGCCGCAGCGTTGCACAAGGAATTCGGTGTGGTCAAAGGCGACCGGATCCTCGTTCAATCACAGAATTGCAACCAGATGTTCGAATCAATGTTCGCGTGCTTTCAACTTGGAGCGGTGTGGGTGCCCACTAACTTCAGGCAGACATCAGACGAAGTGGCGTATCTGGCAGCAACGAGCGGTGCAAAAGGCTTGATCTGCGGGAATTCATTTCCAGAGCACGTCGAAGCTTGCCGGCAAACGAGTGCAGCGATGGAATTCGTCATCGCGATCGGAAAAGCCGATTTTGCCGAGGATTACGACCATTTTGTAGATCGTTTCGATACTGAAACGGTGTTTACTGCCCCTGTGGATCATGATGATCCGTGCTGGTTCTTTTTCACCTCTGGCACGACCGGGCGGCCCAAGGCTGCTGTACTGACCCACGGTCAGATGGGATTCTGTAGTAACCAATCATCTGTGCGACTTGATGCCCAGTACGACGCATCTCGATGCGTCGCTCGTGGTCGCGCCCTTATCTCACGGCGCCGGGATCCATCAGCTGACGCAGGTGGCCAGAGGTGCAAAAACCGTCCTGCTGCCAACAGAAAAGCTCGATATTGCCGAAGCCTGGCGTCTTGTCGAAAAATGGCGTGTGAGCAACATGTTTACCGTGCCCACGATCCTGAAAATGCTGACCGAGCATCCAGCGGTACAGGAGCGGGATCATTCGTCATTGCGTTATGTGGTCTATGCGGGCGCACCCATGTACCGGACCGATCAGATCAATGCCTTAGAGACGCTGGGCCGGGTAATCGTGCAATATTTCGGACTGGGTGAGGTGACCGGCAATATTACTGTGTTACCGCCGGCCGAACACTATCTGGAACACAGCGAGGATACGCGGCCGGGCACCTGCGGCTATGCGCGTACCGCAATGCAAATATCGATCCAGGATGACAACGGAACTGAAGTTTCGCCCGGCATAACCGGCGAGATTTGCGTGATCGGCCCTGCCGTTTTTGCTGGCTATTACAACAATCCGGAAGCCAATGCGAAAGCCTTTCGCAATGGCTGGTTCCGTACCGGCGATCTCGGACACATGGATGAAGCGGGGTTTCTCTTCATCACCGGAAGGGCCTCGGACATGTATATTTCCGGCGGCTCCAACATCTATCCGCGCGAGATCGAGGAGAAGATATTAACCCATCCGGACATCAGCGAAGTGGCGGTAGTGGGTATTCCGGACCCGGTATGGGGCGAGGTGGGTCTTGCGGTCTGCGTTGCCCGCCCCGGTACTGCGCTGGCAGCCGAGGAGATCATTGCCTGGCTTGACGGCAAGATGGCTCGCTACAAAATGCCGAAGCGCCTTGTGTTCTGGCCAGAGATGCCGAAATCCGCCTATGGCAAGGTCGCGAAGAAACTGATCCGGGAAGAGCTCATCAAGCGTCACCAACTCGACGATCACATGGAACAGTAAGGCTCAGGAACCAAGCGCATTTCTCATTTGGGAACGACCATTTCTATTGCGGTGCAGCAAAATGGTTGCATTGCAGCAAAACTTCCGTACTCTGCAAGAATCGGGAGGAGCAACTGTTGCAAAAGGATGCCAGCATGCTCCAGGTTGTAATACTCATTTGCTCAACAAGTCTGTCGCCGATGGATTGCCAATCCAACACGGCGCTGGATGTGATTTACGGGCCTCAAACCAGCAACGCCATGATGTGCGGGATGCAGGGACAGGCTTTCGTAGCACGCACCGCCATTGTCGGACGTTCGCCCAACGAGTTCATCAAAATCAGATGCTCGCCGTTGAAGCCCATCAAGGCTGCTCTGCGACAATAGCAACCTTCCGTGTTGATTAAGCTGTGTCCCTGTTGACGTTGAGAATCTCGCGCTTGCCGACATGATTGGCGGGGCCAACCAGCCCTTCCTTTTCCATTCGCTCCACCAGCGAAGCGGCGCGATTGTAGCCGATCTGCAGCCGTCGCTGGATGTATGACGTCGAGCATTTTTTGTCACGCAGCATGACTTTGACTGCCTGATCGTAGAGCTCGTTTCCATCTTCTGCAGCCATGGCGCCCTTGTCGAAGACTGCACTATCGTCACTGTCCGCAGCTTCTTCATCGCTTTCGTCGGCCGTGACAGTATCGAGATAGTCCGGCTGCCCTTGAGTCTTCAGATGCGCAACGACCTTTTCGACTTCTTCGTCTGAAACGAAAGGTCCATGGACGCGCGAAATACGGCCGCCACCGACCATATGCAGCATGTCGCCCTGGCCAAGCAGCTGCTCCGCACCTTGTTCGCCGAGAATGGTGCGGCTGTCGATCTTGGATGTGACCTGAAACGAGATGCGAGTGGGAAAATTCGCCTTGATGGTACCGGTGATCACATCGACCGATGGACGTTGAGTCGCCATGATCAAATGAATGCCGGCGGCACGCGCCATCTGGGCGAGGCGCTGGATCGCCCCTTCGATATCCTTGCCCGCCACCATCATCAGGTCGGCCATTTCATCGACAATGATGACGATATAGGGCATCGGCGTGAGGTCCATGGCCTCCTGCTGATATTGAGCTTCGCCGGTTCCCTTGTCGAAGCCGGTTTGCACGGTGCACATCACCGTTTCGCCCTTCTCCTTCGCGCTGATAACGCGGGCGTTGAAACCATCGATATTGCGCACGCCGAGCTTCGACATTTTTCTATAGCGGTCTTCCATCTCGCGCACGGCCCATTTGAGAGCCATCACTGCCTTCTTTGGATCGGTGACGACCGGGGTAAGAAGATGCGGAATCCCGTCATAGATGGACAATTCAAGCATTTTCGGATCGACCATGATCAGACGGCATTCTTCCGGTGTGAGCCGGTAGAGCAGCGACAGAATCATCGTGTTGATGGCGACCGATTTTCCGGAACCGGTCGTACCGGCTACGAGCAGATGCGGCATCTTGGCGAGTTCGGCGATTACAGGCTCACCGCCGATGGTCTTGCCAAGGCAAAGTGCGAGTTTAAATCTGGTCTTGTCAAAATTCTCGGATGCGACCATTTCGCGAAGATAGACTGTCTCTCGCGTCGTATTGGGCAATTCAATACCAATGACGTTGCGTCCGGGAACAACAGCGACACGAGCGGACAGCGCAGACATGGAGCGGGCGATGTCGTCGGCAAGGCCGATAACGCGCGAGGATTTCACGCCTGGCGCAGGTTCGAACTCATAGAGTGTGACGACGGGACCGGGGCGCACATGGATGATCTCGCCGCGGATGCCGAAATCTTCCAGCACGCTTTCAAGTAACCCGGCGTTCTGCTCTAGCGTTTCCTGCGAGATGGTGACGGCATCATGCGTGACCGCTTGTTGTAGCAGGGTTACCGGAGGCTTTTCGTAAGAACTGCGCGGGGCAGCGAAAATGCGTGGTTTGACGGTATCCGCGACAACCTGCCGTGGTGGGAGCGGGGGTTGCACGGGCGCTATGTCGCGACGCCGGCTGATGGTGCCCTGGGGAGGGACAGCGGGAACAATTTCGGGAATTGCGGTCAAACCCGCATCAACGGTGTCAACCTTTTCCGGGCGCTCTTCCGACGATGGCTCCACTTGTTGCTTTAATTCCGTGCGCACCGGGGCGAGCGACGGCGACACGAGCGGTGACTTGAGCGTTGCCGCAATGGGCTCAACCACGCGGAAGCGAGCGGTGACTTCGTCGGGGCTGTATCTCGGCATTGGCTTGACGGGGATAGCCGCCGCAACTGATGCAATCCCTCCGATAAAGTCAGCGGATTCGAAGTACGCATAATCCGATACGTAAGCCAACGGCGAGCATTCGGACGGCGAAGATTTTATTTTCGTGATGGCTTCGGCAGGCGCAGGGGCCGACGGGACGACTGCTGGGAGAGGTTGCGCTGGTACCGCCACTTGGCCGAAGAGGAGGGACCCACCGGACTCCAGGTCGCGAACGCGACGGGGTATGACGATTGCCTCCGGGTTTCTCGTCGGTTTTCCAGAAGCCGGGCGTTTCTCATCCGCCTTTGGCGTTACGGCGACTTCTGCCGGCGCCGGGCCCTTGTTTTTCATGAGTTCGCTGTCGGGTGTGCGGGTGAAACGGACATTCTCGGATAGCGAAAACATACGCTTCGAAATTGGCGTGGACGACGCACCCACATCAAATCTGCCTGCCGGTACCGGTACCGGCGCTGCCGCGGACGCTGGCCTGGGCGACGTGGGAGCGATCGTCCGTTTGACCACGACGCTCTCATAAAGTGCGCCCGAATTTGCGTTGGTGAGATCTATCGGACGCAACGGCGGAACCGGCACACGGACCAACTCTTCACCGGCGCTGCTTTCAAACTCATATTCATCTGCTTTTACTGGAAAATTTGTTCTGGGGATACGCATGATGCCTGCAGCGGAACGATGTGAGATTACCGAAGGGGTACCTCATCTGAATAGAAAACCAAGGTTAACAACTCACTACTTTTGACGGGGGCACCTCGATTTCATGCGCAAATTGTCTAGCTTCCATGCTAAGGACAGCATTCTGTCGTTCCCGCAATTTTCACATCAGAAAGCAGTTTGTAATGGCGATCAAATTCGCACTGAAAGACACCACTTCGAAGTCCCCTGCCGAGACGAAATCAACAGCAGCAAAATCAACTGAAATGCAGGCTCCGGATACCAAGGACGCACCTGATAGCGACCTGTTCGAGCCCAAGCCAGCCGACCAAAAACGCAAGAAGAAGAAGTGGTAAAATAGTGCGGTTTGCCGAATGAATTGGTTAAATTGCGTTAACTATAAAGTTCTTGACGCGACTCGGTACTTCCCTCAGGTTGGTTACGGTTTTTGAGGGTAACAGGCTAAATAGGCGTTACACAGATTTCGCGGTGTTAGTATCGAGCTGCAGCGTTAAATTGTTGTCCAGCGTTACCCTTTTGGTTTTTCTGTCAGAATCGGCGCATCATTCCGGAGCGCTGGTAGGCAGTCTGTTAATAGGCGCACAGGATCAAGCGTGACTTTAATGAATACAGCACAGACACATCGGACCGTTGACGCCCAGTTGCAAGGCGATCCTTCCCTGTCTGTTGCCTTGCCGGCCGACCGCGCGATAGCGGCGGATGCCGAAATGCTGTCAGCGCAGTTGCAGGCGATGCGCAATCGGCTATTTCCGCCGACTGCCCAGAAGACTTTGCGCAAATTCACCAGTGGCGAGGCTGCAAAGCTGATTGGCGTATCGGATGGTTATCTGCGGCAGCTTTCGATCGCCGGCGAGGGGCCGCAGCCGGAAACTGGAAGTGGCGGTCGCCGGCTTTATACGCTTGCCGAAATCAATGCGCTGCGCCGGCATCTTGCCGAGGCTGGCGGCGCCAAGGCGAAAACGTACCTTCCGCATCGCGACCCCGGCGCCAACGAGCATATGCAGGTTATCGCGGTCACCAATTTCAAGGGTGGCTCCGGCAAGACAACGACGAGTGCACACCTTGCGCAACATCTGGCCATGGCCGGGTTTCGGGTGCTGGCTGTTGATCTTGATCCACAGGCATCGATGTCAGCGCTCTTTGGTTACCAACCGGAACTCGACCTCACCGGCAATGACACGCTCTATGGCGCAATTCGTTACGATGGCGAACGCAGGCTATTGCGCGATATCATCTGCAAGACCTATTTCGATGGTCTCGATCTCATCCCGGGTAATCTCGAACTACAGGAGTTCGAACACACGACACCCCAAATGCTGGCGGACCGGCAGCATGGCACACAGAGTGTCGAGCAGCAATTGTTCTTCGCGCGTGTTCAGGCCGCTTTGGATACGGTTTCGGATGACTATGATGTCGTCGTCATCGACTGTCCCCCCCAGCTTGGGTTCCTGACGCTTTCGGCGCTTTGCGCGGCCACATCGGTGCTGGTGACTGTTCACCCGCAGATGCTTGATGTTGCCTCCATGAGCCAATTCCTGTTCATGACTGCGGATCTTCTCGCCGTCGTGCGTGAAGCGGGCGGTGAACTCAATTTTGACTTCATGCGCTATCTCATTACGCGCTTCGAACCCAATGATGCACCTCAGCAACAAATCGCAGGTTTTCTGCGCTCCTTGTTTGGCGAGCGCGTGCTGACGAACTCAGTGGTCAAGTCGACGGCTTTTTCCGATGCAGGGTTGACCAAACAGACGCTTTATGAGGTTTCCCGCGACAGCTTCACCCGCGCTACCTATGACCGCGCGTTTGAATCGCTGACTTCCGTCAACTCTGAGATTCAGGGCCTGATCTTCAAGGCATGGAACAGGCCGGGGTGAGGGCGCGATGATGGTCGACAAGAATCGTAGGGATCAACTCAAGGCACTGTTTGAGACAGTAGAGACTAATTCGGCGCCCGAGCAGAAGCCAGCCGAGTTGACCCCAATGCGGCAGAGCGCTTCGGTAGAGCCGTTGAAGCCGCGGGCAGCTTCTGGTGCGATCAAGGCGATGGGCCTGTCGCTTGGCGGAATATCGAAGGAGATCGAGGATGCACGGCGGCTGAAGGAGACTTTCGAAGGCAGCGAGCGGGTCATCGAGCTCGATCCGGCGCTTGTCGATAGCTCATTCATCGAAGACCGGCTCAGCCACGATTCCGGATCAGATGACAGCTTCGAGGAACTGGTCGAAAGTATCCGGCAGAATGGACAGCAGGTTCCTATCCTTGTTCGTCCGCATCCGGAGAAACAGGGCCACTACCAGACGGCTTATGGCCATCGCCGCCTGCGCGCCGCTCGGCGTATCGCCAGGCCGGTGCAGGCTATCGTCCGCAATCTCACCGATGTGCAGCTTGTTCTGGCGCAGGGCAAGGAAAACACAGAGCGCCGTGATCTATCCTTCATCGAGCGCGCTTTCTTTGCCCGCAATCTTGTCGAGCGGGGCTTCGAGCGCGGGCTTGTTCAGGATGCGCTATCCCTCGATAAGGCAGAGATGACACGGTTTCTGCAGGTCGCGGCAGCCGTACCGGCGGCGGTTGTTCGCGCTATTGGTCCCGCGCCAAAGATCGGCCGGCCGCGCTGGGTCCGGTTTGCTGAGTTGCTCAAATCGATCGACGCGCAGGCTGCTGCACTGAACGAGATCACGCTGGAGCCATTCAGCGCTGCTGACAGCAATGCGCGCTTCAACCGCATCTTCGAGCGGCTCCTGAAAAGCGTCGAGCCTGTCGCACTGGCGCCGCGCAATCCGCCGTCGGTCGTTGGCAACAAATACTCAGGCACCGGTCCAATCGCGCAGTTGAATTCAGACAAGGGAAGACAGGTTCTGACCTTTGCCGAGCATATTCCGCAAGAGTTTGCGGTCTTCGTAACGGGGGAGCTCGAGACATTGCTTGCCCGCTACAATAGTCGGTCAAGTGACAAATAGCATTGCGACTTCAGTCGTTGCAAACCGGTTGGTTGCGTAAGCGTTAAGCCCCAAAACCGCAATTCGGTTCTGGACAGTTCAAAAGGACGAAAGCGAAGGAAATAACGGCAAGAAAAAAGGCCCCCAGAACGTTACCGCCCCGGAAGCCCTCTTCAATGTAGCAATTTTAGAGAATCACTTCCACCCAGACTTGTCAAGAGTCGGACGCGTTTCGGCATGCCTTTTCATTGCCTCAACTTGAGGTAAAGGACCATGACCGATCGTTTTGCAACGACGCCGTTTGGCGGCCGTTCGTTGTCGCACGCCATGTTTGCCGTGCAAGAAAAGACAGCACGGGCCCGCGAAAAACTGGCGGGTACTGACCGACAACACCCGGAGAAATGGGCGCTGCTGCGTTCATTGACCGAGGCTCGTACAGCGTTTTTTCTCTCGGACCGCACAATTGCCGTTCTGGAAGCACTGTTAAGCTTCTATCCCGAGACGATGCTGGACGGCAGTGCACCACTGATTGTCTTTCCATCCAATGCGGAGCTTTCCCTGCGTACCCGCGGCATGTCCCCTGCGACAATTCGCAGGCACCTTTCGGCGCTCGTCGAAACGGGCCTGATCATTCGCCGGGACAGTCCCAATGGCAAACGTTATGCGCGGCGCGGCGAAACCGGCGAGATCGAACATGCTTTTGGCTTCGACCTTTCGCCGCTGGCGCTACGGGCAGGCGAAATCGAGGCCCATGCGGTTCAAGCTAGGGATCTCGCGCGAGCCATTCATCGCGTCCGCAGCGAAATCACCATCCATCTGCGGGACGTATCCAAGACCATAGACGCCGGGCTTGGCGAGGAACGTGCGGGTGATTGGGAAACATACGCAGATGAGCTGGCGGCGCTTTCGGGACGAGTGAGCAGGCACCTGCCTCTGGAGATACTGCGGGTGCGGTGTGATGCCCTTGCGAGATTGAGAGAGAGAGTTGAGAAAACCTACCTGGAATCTCTTTCAGATAAAGAAATGAGCGCCAGTGACTCTTCTTTTGAGCACCATATTCAGAATTCAAATATAGATCACCCATTTGAAAGGGCCAAAGAAACCGGCCAGAAGCGATCCGCTGAGCTGCAATCTGAAAACAACGAGCCCAGGCGAATAGTTGCGCTGAACAAGATGAGAAATCGCTTGGAAGCGGTCCGGCGAAATAAAAACCGTGGTGAGGGCGGTGCGGCCGGTGATTGGCTTGATCTTGAAACGAAATCGGTTCCGATGCCGCTGGAGGCCGTGTTAAGCGTTTGCCCGCAAATCATCGATTATTCCCGAGACGGTATTGAGGACTGGCGTGATCTGATGCAGACGGCGGGACTAGTCCGATCAATGCTGGGTGTATCGCCTGATGCCTGGGAGAGGGCGCGCAAAACCATGGGCGATATCAATGCATCGATCACGATTGCTGCCATTCTTGAGCGTATCGATGATATCCGTTCACCGGGAGGCTATCTCAGGGCGCTGACCGATCGCGCCGAAATCGGTCAATATTCGGTGCTTCCGGTGATCAAGGCACTGGGTGGGGAGAAACACGTGTGAGTGCCTTCTCCATCCTGCCAGCCGTTTCGGATTTTACGAGATCGGTTATGGTCTGCTCAAGACGACGATATCGGCAGCGATCCTGACAGTCCTTCTTCGGGAGATTTCCTGATGAGACATTGGCTGCGCAGCTGGCGAAGACGTTGCAATTCAACGTTGTAACGGGTAGTTGTTGGGAACGGGAATGTCGGTTGTGCCGCTTCAGATGTCTTTATTCTGAGGTGAATGTGCTGGCTGGAAGTGGTAGCCTTACCATTTGATGCCGTCATATCCTTGAATATCCTCAATTGAGGATGTGGTTGCAACGCGCTGCCTTCGTTTTTGTACTTATAATTACTACCAATTGTCTGCTCTTTTCTTGATTTCGACGTCGATACTTTATGCCTTTTCAGGAACCGTTCCATGGATGTTGTGGGCCCCAAAATATCTGCGAAGCTTGGTTCGGGTGGTGACAAACGTGGCATTCCAGTTGTTGCCATCATCGGTCTCCCGCTCTTAGCTCTACTGAGCGTGCTGTTTTTGGGATTTGGCTTTGCGTTAAAGCGCCAGCAGGCGGACTTGACCAAGACCTATTTCGAACGCACAGCCGAGTTTCTCGCCCGCGATCTGGCCGATCAATTGGGACAATTGTTCACGCCTGCGGCCGAATATGCTGACAAGCTCGCAGCAACGCTTGCAGAAGCGAAATGCGCCACGGACGAATGCGTATTTGCCATATTAAGGATGCAAAGGGCGATTGCCGACCGCATCCCGCAGCAGGTCGCCTATGTCCTTTTCGGAGACCGTACCGGGCGGCGCTCCTGCGCGGAACGGCCAAAAGCCCTTAATCGACGCGGCCCCGTGCAGCGACAGGCTCAATCTCGACCACTTCGTTGCCTGAAATCAGCACGACCTCATCGAACAGATTGGAGACGACACAGGCGTGATTGGGAATGATACGCAGCCGATCTCCGATCTGGGGCTTATCCTCACAGGCTGAAAAATCGATCGTGCCGTGTTCCTCGCTGAGCGAGGTGACCACTGCATCCGGGTAGCCAACAATATACCCGAATCCATCCATGCCAAATGTATCGCTGGTAAGAGCCTTAGAACCGGCATCGACGATCGCTCGATTCTCTGTCGGTCGGCTGACCACCGTTGTCAGGACTGTGAGCGCACAATCGTCCCATGTGCCGACCCCTTTCGCGGCTTGAAAGCGGTCCATGTAGATATACGTGCCAGGTCGATGTTCCGTGGCGCTCTTGACTTCATGTGCCCGCCACATATCCGGAGAACCGCCATTGGAAATGATGCGCGGATCGAGTCCAGCAGCGATGGCCTTTTCTTTGGCAGCAGACAGAAAAGCCTCATTTTCGACAATCGCACCGGTCTTCGGATAAGTCATGAAGCCTGCAAAACGCAGGCCACCGGCAGCATCGATCAGTTTTGCCAGCGCAACAGCTTCATCGGGCGATTGTACGCCGCAACGTCCCATTCCGGTGTCGCACTCTACCAGTACGGTGAGCGGCTTTGGCGCATCGTTGAACGTTTCGGAAAGACCGCGGACGGTAACGTCACTGTCCGCGGTGACAGCAAGCGTGACGCGTTCATTCAACGCCAACAGACGACCGAGTTTCGCTTTGCCGATAATGTTGTAGGGCAGAAAGATATCCGTCAGTCCTGCGTCGGCCATGACTTCTGCCTCGCCAAGTTTCTGGCAGGTTATGCCGACTGCGCCCAACTCGACCTGCCGCTTGGCAAAACGCGGCAGTTTGTGTGTCTTGATGTGCGGACGCACCGCCAGTTCGTGTTTGTCGGCATAGGCCTGGAAGCGCTGCATGTTCGCCTCGGCGCGATCGATATCAATGAGGACGGCCGGCGTATCGATTTCGGACAGTTTCAATTTCAATCTCCAAGAGGCAGGTTGGGAGCATCGGTCTTGTGCAGACCCTGTAGGTTCTTGATGCGGCGCATCCGCTCCACTGCAGGGGCGCCGATTTTTTCGGCGATAGTCATTGCCAGCATATCGGTCAATGCAAGCAGAGCATATCGTGCAGGCGAGGGACGATAGACATTTTTCCCTTCATCTATGTGGAACGGCAAGATCAGCTGGGCAGCCGATGCCAGGGAAGAACCGGGTGCGGTGAAGGCGATCGTCTTTGCACCATACCGCCCGGCAATTGTCACCGCCTCTATCAAGGGCTTGACCTCGCCGGAAAGCGAATAAGCGACAATCACCGTGTCCTTACTGCTGATTGCTGCTGTCATCTGCTGCATCTCGCCATCGATATGCGATGAGGCATGGATGCCGAGGCGGAACAGCCGGTTTTCCAATTCGGTTGCCGCCATGGAGGAAGCGCCGCCCGAACCGTAGGCACGGACCATTCTCGCTCCGACGACAATTTCCGCCGCCCGGTCAAGATCGTCGCGATTGATGAGTTTGGTGACCATTTGGATGGCGTCGGCAGCGCTCTTGGCGATGATTGAAGGAACACTGTTTCCTGTCACGTCTTCTACGGGACTAGGAATGATGAACCGCCCGGCAATCGCCAGTGATTGCGCCAGCTTTACCTTGAACTCGCGCGTGCCTTCAAACCCAAGCATTCGGCAGAAGCGGGTGATCGTCGGCTCGCTTACACCGGCCCTTTGCGCAAGCTTGTCGATCGAAGCATGAGTAGCGAATTCCGCATCGGAAAGTATTGCCGCGGCAACCTGGCTGTCGGAATTCTTGCCCGTCTCGGCAATTTCACGCAAGCGGGCGACAATGTCGAAATGGGGTGGCGCCATGAGGGTCAGATCCGGTCTCCTGTTTTGCGGTCGAAGACATGTACTTTCGCGGGATCGATCGTCAGCATCATCTGACTTCCGGGTTCCGGGGCAATTCGATCGCGGAAGACGCAACGCGCATCAATGCCTGCAATTGTACCGAAAAGATGCGTTTCCGAGCCTGTTGGTTCGACAACGGCGACTTGGTAAGGAAATCCTTCATCGTTGTCAGCGAGCCGGTAATGTTCCGGCCGGATGCCAATTTCGATTTCCTGGCCCGACTTGGCGGCTGTGTCTCCGACAGGAATGGTGAACCCTTCTTGCGTGCGCATTCGGGGCTGGCCGTCGCCACGCTCCAAAGTTCCTGGGATGAAATTCATAGCTGGTGATCCTAGGAACCCTGCGACAAATTTGTTGACTGGTCTGTCATAGAGTTCGAGCGGCGTGCCGGATTGTTCGATGCGGCCGCCGTTCATGACGACAATACGATCCGCCATCGTCATCGCTTCGATCTGGTCATGCGTCACGTAAACCATCGTCGTCTTCAATTGTTGATGGAGCGCCTTGAGTTCAGTCCGCATCTGCACGCGCAACTTGGCATCAAGGTTGGAAAGCGGCTCGTCGAAGAGAAACAGATCCGGTTCGCGCACAATTGTCCGGCCCATCGCGACACGCTGGCGTTGACCGCCGGATAGCTGGCGCGGAAGACGATCAAGATAGGCATGGAGATTGAGCGTCTCCGCTGCCTTGTTGACCTTCGCGTCGATCGCTCCGGAAGCTTCCCGGCGTATTTTCGGGCCAAAGCCGATATTTTTGCGTGTGGTCATATGGGGAAACAGCGCGTAGCTCTGGAACACCATGGAGATATTGCGCTGCTGTGGCGCAAGTCCATTTGACAGCCGGTCTCCAATCCACAATTCGCCGGACGAGATGTCGTCGAGCCCCGCAATCATTCGCAACAGCGTGGACTTGCCGCAGCCGGACGGGCCGATCAGCACCAGAAACTCGCCATCCCGGACGTCAAGGTCGACGCCGTGCAGCACGTTCATCGGGCCGTAGGATTTGACGAGCTCTTTGATCCGCAATCCGGCCATCTCAATTTTCCCCTGCAAGAACATCGTTGATAAAGCGCAGATTTCCGGCGGTCAGCCCGGCGTCTACGGCAAGCGCAGTACCGGTGATTCCGGATGCCGCAGACGACGCCAGGAACAGGGTAGCCTGCGCCACTTCTTCCGGTGTCACCATGCGCCCCAGCGGATAATGCGGCAACACTCTTGCCAAAAGGTCCGGCTGGTTCTGCAGCCGGTGGTCCCAGGCCGGCGTCCGGACCGAGCCGGGACAAATCGCATTGGCCCGGATTCCGTATCGTCCGCGTTCAACCGCAAGCGCTTTCACGTAAGATATCAATCCGGCCTTGGCGGCTGAGTAGGCAGGATTGCCAAAATGGCTGAGGGCATTGACCGAGGAGATGAAAACGATACTGCCGCTGCCACGCTTGCTCATAGCATCGACAATCGGTGTTGTTACATGAAACGCGCCGTTGAGGTTGATCGAAACTTCGCGCTCCCACACATCGCCATCGACCTGATCCAGGGTCTCCCCACGCGTAAAGCCGGCATTGTTGATCAACACATCCGGCGTGCCCTGATCGTTGATGAAACTATTGACGGCTTCATGGACCTGTGTCCGGCTGGTCAGGTCGAAAACCAGCCGATATGCTAGCGAAAGTTCCGACATGGATTGCAGTTCCCGATCGGCCCCGGACACAACCGCACCGGCTGCCGTAAACGCAGCGACCAGCGCCCGGCCGATCCCGCCGCCAGCGCCAGTAATGAGAACGTGCCGGTCTTTCAATCCAAGAAACTCGTGCAGATTTGATAAGGTCATAACCAACCACATCCCCTTGCGGTCGATGCCGCCTTGATGTCAGCTAACGGCTATCGATGAAAAAAAGCAACACCAAAAACTTCCTGTTAGACTAAATACTGACTTGCATGAAATTAAATTACATTTGAATATGGCGATGCTGGTTGAGTATCGCGTTTGGAGATTTTGGAGCACTTCCCCGAGCGCGGTGAGGAGAAACAAGACCGATTGGCGTGTGGGCCAAAATAAGGGGAATCAAGATGACGATCAAACAGAAACTATGCCTTCTTGCGGGAGCAAGTCTCATTGCCTTCACTACGAGCGCCTTCGCCGATAGCACGGTGCGCGTCACCATAGCGGAGTACAGCAAGGGCACAGGTCCCTACTTCGAAGAGGCTGCCAAGGCTTTTGAAACGGCCAATCCCGACACCAAGATTCAGATCGAGGTCGTGCCGTGGGATAATTTGCAACAGAAGTTGACCACCGACATTTCCGCCGGTGCCAATGCAGATCTCTCAATCATCGGCACGCGCTGGCTGCTCGATTATGTCAAGGAGGGCATCGTCGCCCCGCTCGATGAGCACATCACGCCCGACTTCAGGGCTCGTTTCATTGATACGTTCCTGTCGCCGTCAGTGATGAACGGCAAGGTCTACGGCCTGCCAATCGCCGCTTCGGCCCGCGCCATGTATTACAACAAGGACATTTTCGCCAAGGCAGGCATCGACACGCCGCCGGCAACCTGGACGGACCTCAAGACCGCCGCGGAGAAGATCAAGGCGCTTGGCGGCGAGACCTACGGTTTCGGGCTCCAGGGCAAGGAAATCGAAACCGACGTCTATTTCTACTATGGCATGTGGTCGAACGGCGGCGAGATCGTCAAGGATGGCAAGTCGGGTCTCGATTCACAGGCGGCGATCGATACGGCAAAGCTCTACAAGAGCTTCATTGACGAGGGTCTGACCCAGCCTGGTGTCACCTCCTATGCGCGCGAGGATGTCCAAAATCTGTTCAAGCAGGGCAAGGTTGCGACCGTCATCACCGCCCCCTTCCTGTCGAACCAGATCAAGGCCGAGGCGCCCGATCTCAAATACGGTGTGGCACCGATCCCTGCCGGCCCGACCGGCGACAAGGGCACCTATGGTGTGACGGACTCGATCGTCTTGTTCGAAAACTCCAAGAATAAGGAGGCTGCCTGGAAATTCCTTGATTTCCTGTTCACGACGGAGCAACGCACCAAGTTCGACAAGGTCGAGGGTTTCCTGCCAGTCAATGCGGAGGAATCCAAGGATCCGTTCTTTGCCGATAATGCCGATCTGAAGGTCTTCACGTCCCTCTTGCCGAATGCCCGCTTCGCGCCAGTCATTCCGGGCTGGGAGGACATTGCCCAGACGACATCCAACGCCATCCAGAAGATCTATCTGGGTGAGGGCGAGCCCGAGGCCACGTTGAAAGAGGCGGCTGCCAAGATCAACGAGACGCTGAAATAACCCGCAGCAGGAGGGCGGCTTTCGGCCGCCCTCCTGCTTTAGTTATACCTTCGCTATTACCAAGCCAAATATCGAGAAGCCGATGCAAAGGGCTACAGCCCCCTACATTCTGATTCTGCCGAGTTTCGTCCTGGCGGCGGCCATCATTCTCTGGCCACTCAAGGAAATCGTTTCGCTGTCGTTGCATGACGTCAATCGCTTTGGCATGTTGCGCGACTTCATCGGGCTCGAGCATTTCCGCGTCCTGTTTGCCGATCCGGACTTCATTGCCGCAACCTGGAGGACGCTTGTCTGGACGGCGGCGGTGGTGCTTGGCACACTGATCGTCTCCGTTCCGATTGCGCTGATCCTCAATGAAGATTTTTACGGGCGGGGCATCGCCCGTATCCTCATCATGCTGCCCTGGGCGATATCGCTGACCATGACCGCTATCGTGTGGCGCTGGGCTCTCAACGGCGAGAGCGGCATGCTCAATTCTGCTTTGCGTGGACTTGGTCTTATCAACACCAATATCCAGTGGCTGGCCGAGGCGTCTACCGCATTTCCCATGCAGATCCTCATCGGCATCCTGGTCTCGGTTCCGTTTACGGTCACGATCTTCTTAGGCGGGCTTTCCTCCGTTCCGGACGATCTCTATGAGGCGGCGGCGACGGAGGGAGCGGGGAGTTGGGATCAGTTCCGGCTGATCACGTTGCCCTTGCTCCGACCCTTCATCAACATCGCCTTCGTTTTGAACACTATTTACGTTTTCAATTCCTTTCCGATCATCTGGGCGACGACGCAAGGCGGCCCCGCCAACTCGACCGATATTCTGGTCACATATCTTTACAAAGTCGGCTTCCGGATCGGCAGGCTCGGCGAAGCCGCAGCTGTTTCACTGATCATGTTCGCCATTCTTCTGGTCTTCACCATCATCTATGTGCGGCTAGCGATGCGCGAGGCGAAGGCATGAGCAGGAAACTCAAACGTTCGATCTTGTTCTGGCTGCTGCTGTCGCCAATCGTGGTGGTGATCCTGTTTCCCTACGCGGTGATGACCATCTCGGCGCTCAAATCTGCGACGGAAGTGCTCAATCCAAACTGGTGGCCGTCGGAATTGCGCTGGCAGAATTTCCCTGAGATGTGGCAGACATCAGGGATTGCCGAGGCGCTGGCCAATTCGCTCTACGTGTCGGCGCTCTCGACTGTGCTGACCATCCTCGTGTCGATCCCGGCCGCCTATGCCCTTAGCCGTTACCAGTTCGCCGGGCGTGATCTGTTTCGCCAATTTCTCCTCGTCTCGCAGATGCTGTCGCCGATAGTCCTTGTCATCGGCCTGTTCCGGCTGGTTGCTGGTGCCGGCATGATCGACAGCCTCAATGTGCTGGTCGTCATCTACACCGCCTTCAACATAGCCTTCTGCGTGTGGATGCTGCAGAGCTATTTTTCGACGATTCCGCGCGATCTTGAGGAAGCCGCGTGGATGGAAGGCGCGAGCCGCTGGCGCACGCTGATCGCCGTGTTCCTGCCCTTGGCTGTTCCGGCCATGGTCGTCACGGCGATCTTCACCTTCATCAACGCCTGGAACGAGTTCGTCATCGCATTGACGATGTTGCGTACCGAGGGCACGTACACGCTGCCGATCCGCGTCTTTTCGCTCGTAGCCGGACGCTATACGGTCGACTGGCACTATGTCATGGCCGCGGCCTTCGTCGCCTCCGTGCCCGTCGCCATTCTTTTTGCCTGGTTGCAGCGTTATCTTGTACGCGGGCTTTCCATTGGCGCCGTCAAATGACCAACACAAGGACTAGAGATCATGACCAAACAACATTTCGGCCAAGCACATGTGCCGTTGTCGCCTGCAGTGCGCGCCGGGGATTTCATCTATGTTTCAGGGCAGGTTCCGGTGGGTGCTGATGGCACGGTCATTGTTGGCGGGATCGAAGCCCAGACAAAAAAGGTGATGGAGAACGTCCAGTCCGCCCTGGCACTGGCGGGTGCAGACCTTTCCGACGTGGTCAAGACCTTCGTCATTCTCGAAGACGCCCGCGAATTCGGGGCATTCAACAAGGTCTATGCCACCTATTTCCCGAAGGATCCGCCCGCGCGCACGACGATTGAATCGCGGCTGATGATCGACATCAAGATCGAAATCGAAGCCATCGCCTACAAGCCACTCTGAGATCACATTCATGCGCATATTTGCTGCGTCGTTCGCGACGGAAACCAACACTTTCTCCCCTGTGCCAACAGACCGTGCCAGCTTTGAAACGGCGTTCTATGCGGGGCCGGGCGAACATCCGGAAACACCGACCTTGTGCTCGGCGCCCATGGTGGTTCTACGGCGCAGGGCCCGCGCGGAAGGATTCACGCTGATCGAAGGAACCGCGACCTGGGCCGAACCTGGGGGATTGCTGCAGCGGCAAGCCTATGAGGGTCTGCGCGACGAGATCCTTGACCAGCTCAAGGCAGCGCTGCCCGTCGATGGTGTGATTCTCGGCCTGCATGGCGCTATGGTCGCGCAAGGATACGATGACTGCGAGGGCGATCTTCTCGAGCGGATCCGCAATCTCGTCGGGCCTGATGTACTTATCGCATCTGAACTCGATCCACACAGCCACCTGACGAAGAAGCGCGTCATCAATGCGAATATACTTGCGGCCTTTCTGGAATTTCCGCACACGGATTTCTACGAACGCGGCGAGCATGTAGTGGAACTCGCCTTGCGTACACTCAGAGGTGAGATCACACCGGTCATTTCAACCTTCGATTGCCGCATGATCGGCGTCTATCCGACCAGCCGTGAGCCGATGCGTTCTTACGTGGATCGTCTGAAAGCCCTGCAGGGCAACGATGGCATCCTTTCTGTCTCGCTCATTCATGGCTTCATGGCTGGAGATGTCCCGGAACTCGGCACCCAACTCATGGTCGTCACTGATAATGAGCCGGCAAAGGGTTTAGCGCTCGCGAAGAAATTGGGCATGGAGTTGTTCGCGATGCGTGGAACGACGGCGATGCCGATGCTCGACACGGAAGCCGGGTTGAACAGGGCCGTTGCGCTCGTTGCGCAGAAGCCGGGTAAGCCGGTCGTTGTTGCAGACGTCTGGGACAATCCGGGCGGAGGTGTTGCCGGAGATGGCACGCTAATCCTGCGAAGGATCATCGAGCGCGGTATCGACAATGTCGCCGTGGCGACGATCTGGGATCCGATCGCGGTGACCTTCTGTCTGGCAGCAGGTGAGGGCGCACATATCCAGTTGCGCTTTGGCGGCAAGGCAGGCCCGGATGGCGGCGCACCGATCGATGCGCGTGTCGAAGTGCTCAAGGCCGTGCATGAAGGATGGCAGAGTTTCGGCAAGAGCCGGGTTACGCTTGGACCTGCAGCGGTCATCCGCCTTGAGGGCACAGATATCGAGATCATCCTCAACACCAACCGGACGCAAACCTTTGAGCCAGACATTTTCTCCAATCTCGGCATCGATCCCGGGTCTAAGGACATGCTGCTTGTCAAGTCGACGAACCATTTCCATGCGGGTTTCGAGCCAGTGGCGGCGGACATCATTTATATTGACGCTGGTGCGCCCTATCCCTCCAATCCGAAAAAGACGGACTATCGCAAACTTTCGCGCGAAATCTGGCCTCGGGTCGAGATGCCGTTCTGATTTGTCAAAGAGCGGGCGTACCTTCCCCTTGCCACGCCCGCTTTCGCGTCTGGCCATTGCTTGCATGCCGGGAAGACGGGCGGTCGTCGAAGCGCGTCTTTGTAGATAAATAATGCGATCCGAAGACCGCCCGCTAACGTTGTCCCCCTGCCGGCCAGCTTCTGCTTGTTCCGAAGGGCGAGTGGATGAACGCCTGACGAACAGGTCGGCCAGCGCCTGGGTCCGTTGCCCGCTCGCTGACACGCCGTCCTTCCCCACTTTCGAACGGCTCCGGAAGCAGCTCCCCATGGAAAGGACGGGGATAGGATAACCCGGGTTCGGAGGGTGTTGGATAAGTTTGTGGGTTTTTTTGGAGTGGTCGTTCGTAAGCCGTCGCCAGATGGTTCGCCAGCCGGTACAACACCACTTTCTCATGCTGACGGAGTTAGCTTGCATTTACTAGACGACTGGTCTATTATTGACCTCATGAGCAAGACGGACACACGAGCAATTTTGATCGACGAGGGCCTGAAGGCACTTCTGTCCCACGGTTATGAAGGTGCGGGGATCGGCCCGATCCTCAAATCGGCCGGCGTGCCGAAGGGTTCGTTCTATCACTTCTTCGCAAGCAAGGAAGAGTTCGCTTCTGCGGTACTCGCCTCCTATTGTAACAACAACCAGAAGGTACGAACGCAACTTCTGCTGGAAGACAAGACAAGATCGCCGCTGCGGCGTCTGCGCGACTATTTCGAATATTATGAAAAGGAATACGGGTCGGGCGATCCAACCTGTGGTTGCCTTTTGGGCAATCTATCCCAATCCATTGCGGCACATAGCGAAGTGCTCCAGCGTGAGTTACATCGCTCGTTCACCGCTTGGCAGGGTGATTTCAGGGCCGTGTTGCGCGAAGCGCGTGATGCCGGGGAATTGCCGGAATATCTTGATCCGGATGAAACTGCCGCCTTTTTGATAGACGCCTATGAGGGCGCCTTGGTCAGGATGAAGGCAGAGGGAAGCATCAAACCCCTTCAACGATTCAGCACCATGACACTTGATGGCCTGCTGGCACAGAAATCATAGGAGCTTATATTATGGCGTATTCAGAGACGACTGGTCTACTAGAAATCAATCGCTACCGTCAAGGCCGGAGCTTTTCTGGCGGGGATGTTGGCACGCCACCTGATCTTCTAGAGCGTCTGTTGGGCCGTATTCGCAAGGTCTTTGCTTTTGGCCTACACGCCGAACCGACGGGTGATCCGCTGACAAAGCTGAGCGATCGCCTGCTTCAGGATATCGGGCTGACACGAGCCGAGGCAATTGAACTTGATAAGAGGCGGCATGCGTGACGTCCGTGCCGAATGGCGTGAGACCATTTTACGGCGATAAGGATCCCGGCAATGCGGGGAAGAAATTGCCGGACGGATCTCTGGGGTGCTGCAATCAGAGTGATTTTGGAAAAGACGCCTGGTAGCATTTGACTCGCGACTTCATCCATGCTGAATTGGCACAATGGTCCAACCAATTCAGGTGGTGCTTCGTTGATCAGTCCGATCCTTTCCCCGGTTCACACCGCATCCCGCGATGACGCGGTGTTGCACGCGCTGGTGGATTTCGTGACGGGAGAGGGCTTGAAGCCGGGAGACCGATTACCAACCGAGCGTGTGCTTGCAGAACACCTGAGAGTCAGCCGTACGACCGTGCGTGAGGCGCTGACCCGCTGGCAGGAACTCGGCCTTGTCGAGAGACGCCAGGGCAGCGGCACCTATCTGAAGGCTGCCGTTACCCGCAACATGCTGCATATGCCGCTGACGCTGCCCTCGGGCAACGATTTCAACAGTCTCATGCACACACTGGAAATTCGCCGCGGTCTCGAGGCGGAAGCCGCCGTTCTGTGTGCGGAGCGCGCTACCGATGCCGATATTGCCCTGATCGAGCAGAAGCTGATCGTCATGGAAGAGGCGTTCCATGCACGCCATGGCATGTCTGCTGATGAAGATTGGGACTTTCATCTTGCTGTGTTTCGCACCTCGGGCAATCCGCTGTTCGAACAGATCATCGCGGCAATGTACGAGATGTTCCACCGGTTCTGGGAGCATCCGCTGGGGGTGCGGGATTTTGGCCACGCCAGCTTTCCGTACCATCGGACCCTTTTCAATGCGATCGCGGCGCGCGACCCGATTGCCGCACGCGGCGAGGCATTGAAGCTGATTGCCACCGTCGAGGATGACCTCAAGCGCGGGGCGGCAAACCTGAAAAAGCAGAACAAGAAGAGCCAAGCATGAGCGACAACCCGTATTTTCACGATCAGGACATGATGGCGCAAGCTGCAACATTGCTTGCTCATGACGAGCCTTTCCCGGGAGGTTCCGTCGTCCCCCCGATCTATCAGACGTCGCTTTTCACCTTCGACAATTATGCAGCGATGGCGGATGCATTCGCGGGACGCAAGCGCCAGCCGATGTATTCACGCGGCGATAATCCGACGGTCATGGAGTTCGAGGCCAAGATTGCTGCGCTTGAAGGGGCGGAAGCCGCTCGTGCCTTTTCGAGCGGCATGGGTGCGATTAGCGCCATGGTGCTGGCCTTTGTCGGCGCGGGCGATCGCATTGTTGCGGTGCGCAATTGCTATGGCGATGCTTATCGTTTGTTCGAACGGCTTCTGCCGCATCTTGGCATCAAAGTGGACTATGTGGACGGATCCGATCCCGATGCAGTGGCTGCGGCATTGCCGGGCGCAAAAATGCTCTATCTCGAAAGCCCGAGCTCGATGATGTTCGAGCTGCAGGACATCGCACATTATGCGAAGCTCGCCAAGCAGCATGGCATTGTAACCACGATTGACAATTCCTGGGCGACGCCGCTGTTCCAGCAGCCGATTGCCCACGGCATCGATCTGGTCATGCATTCTGCTTCGAAATATCTTGGTGGGCACAGTGACACTGTTGCCGGTGTGGTGGCCGGATCGCGCGAAATGATCGAACGGATCAATGGCCGCACATATTCTTATCTCGGCGCCAAGCTATCCCCGTTCGAGGCATGGCTGCTGCTGCGCGGTCTGCGCACGCTGACCCTCCGGTTGCCGCATCACATGAAGAGCGGCCTCACCATAGCCGAACGCCTCAAGGCGCATGGCGATGTCGAGCGCGTGATGCATCCGGTCTATTCCAATCATCCGGGCAAGGCGACGCTCACGGGCTACTCCGGCCTGTTTTCCTTCGAGGTTACGGAGGACATCGACGTGCCGACCTTTGTCGATGCGCTGAAGCTGTTCCGCATCGGCGTCAGCTGGGGCGGCCACGAAAGTCTCGTCGTTCCGGCGCTTGCCTCGCTGCAGCAAACGCCGGATGCAAATTCGATCGGGCGCTTCGGTGTCAGCCCCCGGACGATCCGCCTTCACGTGGGACTCGAAAGTGTAGAGGAGCTTTGGGCGGACCTCGTGAACGCACTGACAAAAGCCAAACGCTGAACTTAAAAATGGGAGCTTTATAATGCAAAAACGAATGGGAACATTTCTGGCGGGCGCTATTGCAGCCCTGTCGATGACCGTTTCGGCGGCTTTCGCCGATACGACGATCAAGATGGTGGAGGTGATCACCAGCCCGCCGCGCACGGAACTGCTCAAGAAACAGATCGCCAGTTTCGAACAGGCTAATCCCGGTACCAAGGTCGAGCTTGTCTCGCTGCCTTGGGGGCAGGCCTTCGAAAAATTCCTGACGATGGTTCAGGCGGGCGATACGCCGGACATCGTCGAGATGCCGGAGCGCTGGATGGGTCTTTATGCGACCAATGGCCAGCTCGAAGATCTCGGGCCATACATGGCCAAGTGGAAGGATGCAGGCACGCTCGGCGACCGGGCCAAGCAGTTCGGCTCCGTGGTCGACAACAAGCAATACATGATCCCGTATGGCTACTACATCCGTGCCATGTTCTGGAACAAGAAGCTCTTCGCCGAAGCCGGCCTGAAAGAAGCGCCAAAGACGCTCGACGAGTTCATGGAAGCCAACAAGAAGATTTCGGCGATCCAGGGCAAGTATGGTTATTGCCTGCGCGGCGGTCCTGGCGGCTTTAACGGCGTGCAGATGTTCATGAACATTGCCAATGGCAAGGGCGGCTACTTCAATGCAGACGGCACCGCTACCTTGAACGAGCCAGGTGCCATCAAGGGCCTAGAGATGCTGGCCGATATCTACAAGAACGGTTATGCACCGAAGGACAGCGTCAGCTGGGGTTTCAACGAGGTCGTGACCGGCTTCTATTCCGGGACCTGCGCCATGCTCGATCAGGATCCGGATGCGCTGATTGGCATCGCCGAGAAAATGAAAGCGGAAGATTTCGGGGTCGCGCCGCTGCCGACCGGGCCGAACGGCAAGTCCTATCCGACGCTGGGCTATGCCGGCTGGGCGATGTTTGCCAATTCGAAGGTCAAGGACGATGCCTTCAAGCTAATGGGCACATTGTTGTCACCGGAGGACAATCTCGAATTCGCCAAGAATGTCGGTGTCATCCCTATCCACAACGGCGCTGACAAGGATCCATATTTTGGCGCTGACAGCTTCAAGGGCTGGTTCGAGGAAATGAATGACCCGAAGACATTCGAGTTCGTCACGCCTCCGACTTATCTCGAAAACCTCGGCAACTTCTACGACTCCGTTTCAGTCAAGAATTTCCAGGAAGTGCTGCTCGGCCAGAAGACGCCGAAGGCCGTCGCCGACGAGTGGGCTGCGTTCCTCACCGAACAGCAGCAGGCCTGGATGGCCAAGAACAAGAAATAACAAACATTGCAAGGATGCTCCGGTGCTTACGTGCCGGAGCATATTCTTTTTGCGCACGGCGTAAGAGGAGCCGACTAATGAGGGGCCGATAGACATGGTGATGCAATCGACGACGGCGGGCCTGCCGCACGACAGGGAGAAGACTGGCAAGCGCAGCTTTGCCACGGCCTTCGAACCATGGCTTTATTTGAGTCCTGCCATGGTTTTGCTCATGCTGGTGCTGGTGGTGCCGCTGATCTTCGGCATCAGCTATTCCTTCCGCAAATTTTCGGCCTTCAAATCCGAATATGTCGGCCTCGCGCAATATCAGGCCTTGCTGCACGATCCCAATCTCGGGCAGGCGCTGATGAATACCCTGTGGTGGACGGTCGCCAGCCTTTTTTTTCAGTTCTTTCTTGGTCTCGGACTTGCCCTGCTTCTCGACAGGAACTTCGCAGGCAAGAAAATCGTGCAGGCAATCGTCTTTCTCCCTTGGGCCGTGCCGTCCTTTCTTTCGGGCCTGACATGGGCATGGCTGTTCAACCCGATCGTCGGACCCTTGCCGCACTGGCTCTATGCGCTTGGTATCCAGTCTGCCCCAACCAACATTCTCTCCAATCCCGCCACCGCCATGTGGGGACCGATCATCGCCAACGTCTGGTTCGGCGTGCCATTCTTCGCGATCACGCTTCTGGCTGCATTGAAATCCATCCCGGGAGAACTGCATGAGGCAGCGGCGATCGACGGCGCCAATCCCTGGCAACGCTTCACCAAGGTGACGCTGCCATTCCTCGCGCCGACCATCGCGATCACCGTGATGCTTCGGACGATCTGGATCGCGACCTTCGCCGATCTGATCTACGTGATGACCGAGGGCGGTCCCGCCGGCGCGACCAACACAGTCGCCACCTATATCTATGTCAGCGCATTCAAGACGCTCGACAAGGGCTATGCCTCCGCCGTTGCGGTGCTGTTGCTGGCGCTCCTCATATTATATGCCATTGTTTTGATCCGCATCCGCAAGTCACTTGTGAGGGCGTCATGATCGCAGGACGCTCACGCAACGCCCGTATTCTCGGTGGCATCGGACTCTACACCGCGGTTGGTGCCTATGTCATTTTCGCACTGTTTCCACTGTTCTGGACGCTGAAGATTTCGGTGACGCCGCAGTCATTGCTCTATTCGGAGGGCATCACCTTGTGGCCTTCCATCTCGACGTGGGAGAACTACAAGACGGTGCTGCGCGCCACGGATTTCCCGCGTTATTTCATGAACAGCGTGATCGTTTCGGTGATTACGGCTGTCCTTGTCACAGTGGTCGCTTCGGCCGCCGGCTATGCCATGTCCCGTTTTTCCTTTCGGGGCAAAACCACCGTTGCGGTAACGCTGCTTCTGACCCAGACCTTTCCGTTGGTCATGGTGATCCCGCCAATCTATCGCATCATGGGTCAGCTTGGGCTTACCAACAGCCTGACGGGCCTCATCATCATCTACGTCGCCTTCAACATCGCCTTTGCGACCTTCCTGATGCAGTCATTCTTCGACGGCATTCCAAAGGATCTGGAGGAAGCGGCGATGATCGATGGCTGCAGCCGTTCACAGGCGCTGCGCAAGGTCATCATCCCGCTGACATTGCCGGGTATGGGCGCGACGCTCGGTTTCGTCTTCACTGCCGCGTGGAGTGAGCTTTTGTTCGCATTGATGCTTATCAGCAGCGACAGCCAGAAAACCTTCGCCGTCGGGCTTTTGACCTTCATCGGCAAATTTGCAGTCGACTGGGGTCAGATGATGGCGGCTTCAGTGCTGGCACTCATCCCCGCATGCCTGTTCTTCGCCTTCCTGCAACGATATCTCGTCACCGGTCTGACCGCTGGCGCAGTCAAGGGATAACAAATCGATGGCTTCCGTCACAATCTCCAATGTCCAGAAAAACTATGGCGCCATGAATGTGCTGTCGGCAGTGGATCTCTCGATCGCCGACGGCGAGTTCGTTGTTCTCGTCGGACCTTCCGGTTGTGGCAAGTCCACGCTTTTGCGGATGATCGCCGGGCTTGAGGAAATTTCGGCTGGTGAGATCAAAATTGGCGAACGTATCGTCAATGACGTGGCGCCGAAGGATCGTGATATCGCCATGGTGTTCCAGTCCTATGCGCTTTACCCGCATATGGATGTGGCGTCGAACATGGGCTTCAGCCTGCTGCTGCGCAAGACGGCAAAGGAACTCGTTATGAACCGCGTCGGCAGTGCAGCCAAGCGCCTCGGACTTGACGTATTGCTGCAGCGTCTTCCGCGTCAGCTTTCCGGCGGCCAACGTCAGCGCGTCGCCATGGGCCGTGCCATCGTACGCGATCCGAAGGTGTTCCTGTTCGACGAGCCCCTGTCAAACCTCGATGCCAAGCTCCGCGTCCATATGCGGACAGAAATAAAGGCTTTGCATCAGCAATTGAAGACTACATCGGTCTACGTCACGCACGATCAGGTGGAGGCCATGACGATGGCCGATCGCATCGTTGTCATGCATGACGGCGTCATCCAGCAGGTTGGAACGCCACTCGAACTGTATGATCATCCGGCTAACCTGTTTGTGGCAGGGTTCATCGGTTCGCCGGGTATGAACTTCCTTCCGGCCGTTGTCAGCCGTGAGGGAAAGAGGGTTGCTGCAGAACTCACCGACGGCCAGATGATTGCCTTGCGCCCTGAACTCAAGGTGGAGGATGGCGACCGGGTGACCGTTGGTATACGCCCGGAAAATATCGAGGTCGGCGGCGAGGGGCTGAAGGCAAAGATCGGTGTGATAGAGCCGCTAGGGCTCTCGACGCAGTTTTATACCAAACTCGCCGACCAGCAGGTCTGCATCTTCGCCATGGGTCGCACGGATCGTGGCCCTGGGGACGCGATTGGGCTTGGTATCAAGGCGGCAGACGTGCATCTCTTCCAGGGCGTGACCGGCTTGCGGATCGCATAGACCAATCCGGATAATTATTAGCAGCCTGGGATGGAACAGAATTCCCACATTATAGCGAAATCTGGTATTAATTTTGCCGGTCTGCGCCTGGCGGCGGCGTCGAATGCCTATACAGCGCCAGGGCAAAGTGACACTTTTCGGTCACGCCCAAAGCAAATTACAAACGGATGGAAACATAATGAACTGGTTGAAATCACTTCTCGTCGTTAGTGCCCTCGCAATCGTGCCTGCCCAGGCACAAGCCGCGTCCAATCTTGAGGAGATCAAGGCGGCGGGCGTTCTCAAGATCGGCACGGAAGGCACCTATGCGCCGTTCACCTATCATAATGCCTCGGGCAAACTCGTCGGCTTCGACGTGGAGATCGGCGAGGCGATTGCCAAGAATCTTGGCGTTAAACCCGAGTTTCTCGAGGGCAAGTGGGATGGCCTGATCGCCGGTCTCGACGCCAACCGCTATGACACGGTCATCAATCAGGTCGGCATTACCGAGGCGCGGAAGGCAAAGTATGATTTCTCCGAGCCTTATATCGCTTCAAAGGCCGTTTTGATCGTCAGGAGCGACAATGAGGAGATCAAGGGTTTTGCTGATCTCAAGGGCAAGAAGTCTGCGCAATCGCTCTCCAGCAATTTCGGCAAGATCGCCCAGGAAGCCGGTGCAGAGCTGGTTGGAACAGACGGTTTCGACCAGTCGATCCAGTTGGTCCTCAATGGCCGTGCCGACTCGACGATCAATGACAGCCTGTCGTTCCTCGATTTCAAGAAACATAAGCCTGACGCCAAGGTGAAGATTGCCGCCGAGCAGGAGAATGCGGATTATTCTGGCGTCATCATCCGCAAGGGTGAGCCGGATCTGCTCGCTGCCATCAACAAGGCACTCGAGACCATCAAGGCGGACGGCACGTATCAGAAGATTGCCGACAAGTATTTCGGACAGGACGTTTCGAAGTAACAACCGTTTACGATCCTGAATATTTGCGCTCTAAGAGGGCAGGGGGCTCGCTCCCTGCCTTTGTTTGGGGAGAACGATTTTGACACATTGGTTGTCACTGATGCTTGAATCGCTTCCGTCGCTGTTGTGGGCGGGGTTGATCTTCACCATTCCCTTGACACTTTTGTCTTTCGCCTTAGGCCTGACTGTCGGTCTTATAGCTGCGCTTGTTCGGCTCTTCGCGCCAACGCCGTTTGCGGCGATCGTCAAGTTCTACGTGTGGATCATTCGCGGCACGCCGCTGCTGGTGCAACTGTTCCTGATATTCTATGGCCTCCCGAGTGTTGGCATCGTGCTCGACGCTTTCACGGCCGCGCTCATCGGGTTCACATTGAACATCGGTGCCTATACGTCCGAAATTCTCCGTGCCGTCATATCTTCGGTTCCAAAGGGCCAGTGGGAGGCCGCTTACTCGATCGGCATGAATTGGCGCCAGGCAATGCAGCGGACTATTTTGCCACAGGCGGCCAGAGTGGCTGTTCCACCGCTATCGAACACCTTTATTTCCCTTGTCAAAGACACTTCACTTGCGGCGGCCATAACCGTGCCGGAATTGTTTCAGGCGGCGCAACGCATCGTCGCTACGACCTATGAACCGCTCATTCTCTATGTGGAGGCGGCACTGATTTATCTCGCTTTGAGTTCCATTCTGTCGTCGCTGCAAGCGCGGCTTGAAATACGCCTCAATCGCTATGGCGGCTTCCTGGAGGCAGGGTCATAGAGCCTCGGGTGACAATATTGACGCGTTCTGCCGGAGGGAATTCGTGGACAAGGTCACGGGGTTTGGCGAGACCGATGTCTTTCCACCGGACGATGTCGAAGCCCGAAGGATTTGGCCTGAATTCACCCGGCCCTTCGGGTTTCCGGCTGGCGGCCAACCACTTTGTCAGGTAGCTTCATCCGATGGATGAACATCGGCCTCGCCACCTTTCGCGTGGATTGTCTCGCCATCCGTGAAACAGAACTGCGCCAATATTATCAACCGAGGCTCTAATGGTCGAACTAGAAAATATCGAGAAGCGGTTTGGCGACCACACAGTGCTTGATAATGTTTCCCTGAGCGTGGCCGAAGGCTCGGTCATGGCGCTTGTCGGCCCTTCCGGCGGTGGCAAGAGCACGCTTCTGCGCTGCATAAACCTTCTGGAGATACCGACATCTGGATCGGTTGAAATCGCTGGCGACCGGCTGGAGTTTCGGCCCGGTGTCCGAATGGGTATCAAGCAGATTCAACTGCTGCGCCGTCATACCGGCATGGTATTTCAGAACTTCCAGCTGTTTCCGCATCGTACGGTTATCGAAAACGTTACGGAAGGGCTGACGACAGTCCTCAAATGGCCAAAAGACAGAGCGAGGGAACGTGCAATGACACTTCTTGAGAAGGTTGGGCTTGCGCACAAGGCAGAGGTCTGGCCATCCACGCTCTCCGGCGGACAGCAACAACGCGTGGCAATCGCCCGGGCGTTGGCCCCTTCTCCCAAAGTTCTTCTATGCGATGAGCCGACGTCAGCACTCGATCCTGAGCTTTCCGGCGAGGTGGTCGATGTGCTTGCCCAACTTGCGCGTGAAGGTACGACGATGGTCATGGCGACGCACGATCTTCGACTGGCGTCCAGGATTGCCAATGAGGTGATCGTGCTGGATGCGGGAGTGGTCGTTGAAACGGGTTCCTCGCGGGATATCTTCACCAACCCGAAACGGGAGCGCACCAAGCGCTTCATCGCTACCCTGACACATGAAGGCCATACCCACGGCGAGGGCATTTAACAGCCATATACATTAGGGTCCTAACGCTAGTGTGCGTCAACGCCTCGTTGGTCAACCCTCACGGAAGGCACGCTTTGCCTGATCTATTATTGGCTTGATGAAATAGGATGCGACGCTCCTGTCGCCAGTCTTGATGAAGGTTTCGACGGGCATCCCCGGTACAAGTTTGATTGCGCCAAGCCGTGCGACCTCGTCGGGTGTGATCGCTACGCGTACGGTGTAGTGGCTGAGGCCAGTGCGGGTATCGGTTGTAACATCTGCGGAGATTTGTTGCACGGTGCCGTTGGGATGAACGTTTTCAAAAAACAACGGGAGAATATTATACCACTGGTGGTAGTGGCCAGATGTTCCTTAGTCTAGGGAATATTCACGTTTCGCGTGCATCGCGCGAAGCTCATCGTTCTCGAACAAAGATAATAGCATTCTCATCAGAATACGCACGTCGCCAACCGATTAGTTCGTCGAGGAAAGGGATGCGACTATCGTCAGTTGTCAACAAAGCCCAGCCGATTGCATAGGTCTTCATCTGTTCTTCCAGAACCGGCCTACCACCGCTGTTGCCCGCGGACATGGTTTTCTTCATGAAGCCATTCAGAAAGAGCTGGTCGGTTCGGCCATCGATGAACGTTTTGATTCCATGAAAAATCAGCGTGCCGCCAAAATTGTAGGAATTGAAGACGTTCCCGGACAGATTGTGCTGCTGCGCAAATGCGAGGGCACCTTTCGCAGATGTCTTCGGGCTTGGCTCTACCCCTGAAACCGAGGAGAAAATTGCAGCCGCACACACGATCAATACACTGATAGCCGCTGAAATCGAGTGAAAGTGACCGGCAAGGAACTGCTCCAGGCGGTCAAGGTGTCCTCTGGCCCATTTCCGGGCTGAGACCGAAGAGAACTGTTCGCCGATTTCCGCTGCGAGAACGAGCGGGATCAGTAGCACAAACAGATAAGCAAAGCGCTGATGCGTGAGGAGGAGATGCAAATTGAACAGGAGGAACAGCGCCTTCGCCCATCCAATTTGGAGTCTTGATACGAGTAATCCAAAAACGGAGGCAAGCAGGAAGCCTTCCATAAGGTAAGAATCCGAGGCGTTGAAGGGCTGCCATTCGTCGATATAAGCCACCGCCTCGTTGCCGTATGCAACCGTCAAGGTCGCGAGGATGGCCTTGAAACCGTAAGGATTGAGCAACGTCACGAGAGGGCAAAGCATTCCAAAGGCAACCCATCTGCCAAGGAGACCCGGCTTCGCCAGATGCGTCCGCGCCAGAAAATCAAGACCCGCGAAGGCCGCAATAATGAATCCGAACGTAAATGTAGCGTGAAGATTCGCCCAAAGGCATACGAGCGGTAGCAACCATAGCGGTGGTGCTTGCTCCCTGCGCGCAGCACGGAAAAGCTCTGCGGTCCAGATGATGATGATGGGAAACGTGAAGACGAGCGGACGCGCGGTCAGGATGGGATCGATGAGAAACGACAGGACGAACGTCAGGCCGAACGCTATCGTCGGTTTCAGCGAGGCGCTGAGATACCACGCTAGCAGGAAGACCGTTAGCGTGATCATGGCAATGGTCAATAGTGTGACCCCATTCCAGCCATTCAGCGAATAGGCAAGCGCAAACAATATCTGTCCAAGCCATTCCTTTGCTATCCAGGGACTGCCTGCAAACGTATAGGAATAGGTGTCGACAGTAGGAAACGTGCCGCTTGACAGCATGTCCAAACCGACCCGGACGTGCCACCAATTATCAGGATCCTGTAAAAGCCCGCCCGCGGCGCAAATCAGCGCTGCCGCTTTGAAAATTGCGACAGCCAAACAGAACAGCAGTCTGACGCGCTGGTCGTCTGCGATCGAGAAGCCTGAAGCGGCTGGCGCTGGCGTGCTGTAGGTATCGTCAACCATTCTATCAGGGCTCACTTCGTCGGTTGATTTGCATGCCGATTCTTAATCGAAACTGGTGTGTTTTCTGCAAACACGAAATAGACCGATCCCAGGTAGAAAAGGATTGTATAGGCACAAATGCCCAGTAGATGGATCATCGGTCCATCCATCAGTCCCGTTGAACGCGCCGCGAGGACAATTCCAAGATTGACCGCATAAGCCACCAGAAACGTTCCGACATACCTTGCGACGACGTTTGACGGCACATCTTTTGTTGCGCCGAACGTCCACTGGCGGTTGAGGACGAAGCTCAAGGCAAGACCTGCTGTATAGCCGATCAGGTTTGAAAGGATGTCGCCAGTTCCAAGCCAAAGGACGAACAGAATTACGGTATACCCGAACGCTGTATTCAGAACGCCGACGGACGCGAAACGCACGATTTGCAAATAGTCAAATGGACGATTTGACCGCGTGGACATAATACTGCGCTCCGATCGGGATTTTGGCGAGATGACGCTCGAGCGACCGCAGCCTCGCCAATAAACGCGGAAAAAAGATGCGATAAACGATACGGGATCTGGACAGGCCAGCGTCAGCAATCTCGGCGCGTATATTCTTGGCCTTGATAAGAACTGCGTTTTCATCGAACGGACAATTGCGCACTGCATGCAAGGTGAGCGGGTTCCACGGATTGTGCTCGAACAGAAAAAAGTGTCCGCCCCTTGTCAGAACCCTGCTGATCTCCCGAAGGAGACCCGCGTGGAGACCGCCGGGGATATGGTGAAAGACGCAGGCAACAAATACGAGGTCGAACTGCCCGTTGTCATAGGGGATCGTTCTACCATCGAAATGCTGGAAGTGTGCTTGCCCGGGAAACCGCTTCTCGGCGATATCCAGGGATTGCGAGGAAGGATCGAGCAAGACGATTTCGCTCTCAGGAAACGCAGCCCTGAGATAGCTGAGCGAATTGCCCACACCGCCACCGAAATCGAGTATGCGTCGCGGCTTCACGCCCGCAGATGCGAGTACGGCAGCAACATCGTCAATCTTGTACTTGGCAAAGAAATCCGGTGTTTCACCGCTCAGACGTATGCTGTTCGCATGTTGCCGGTGGTATTCGGACGCGAACTGGTCAAACTCAGCCTCGAGCATGGACGACCTCCTTCACCCGTTCCTGCAGCCGGTGAATGGGTAAATCCTGGCGCGCGCTAATTGCGTCGTAGGAGACGATCTCATTGACAAGGTAAAGCGGACGCCGCTTCGTCTCCATGTACATCCGACCGAGATACTCACCAAAGATCCCAAGTACCAGGAGCTGGACGCTGCCAAGTATGAGGACGATGGCTGCCAGGCTGGTCCAGCCAGGCAAAACGTTCCCGGCAATCCAGGAACAGAAAGTGTAGCCGAGGGCGAAAAGTCCAAAAACCCCGAAGATCAAACCAAGGTGAGACGCGAAGCGAAGCGGAGCGATGGAGAAGCTCGTCATAGCGTCCATCGCCAGCAAGAGCATTTTCTTGAACGGGTAGTGCGTGGTGCCCGCAAAGCGCCGCGACCTTTCGTAGGGGAGCGCGACTTGCCTCAAGCCAATCCAGCTGACCATTCCGCGAATAAAGCGGTAGCGTTCCGGCATTGAATTCAGATGGTCGAGGGTTCGGCGGCTCATAAGGCGAAAATCGCCAGTGTCGGGAGCAATATCCACGTCGACCATCTTGCGCAGCAACCGATAGAACATGGCTGCCGAGGCCAGTTTGAACCAGCTCTCTCCGTCGCGTTTCAATCGCTGGCCATAGACGACATCATAGCCCTCATCCATCTTCGCCATCATTTGGCCGACGAGTTCCGGGGGGTCCTGCAGATCGGCATCGAGAATGAGAATTCTTTGTCCACGGCAAATATCCAGGCCTGCGCTGAGCGCAATTTGATGGCCATAATTGCGGGCAAGATCGACGGCGACGAGGTGAGGGTCTCTTGCTGCCAAATCGAAGATCGCATGGCGGGTGCCGTCTGTGGCACCATCGATGACGAGGACAATCTCGTAGGATTGGCCAACCTGTTGCTGACACGCCGCGGTTACGCGTCGATAAAGCTCGTCGACACTATCCACCTCATTGTAGCAAGGGATAACGGCAGACAGCGCGATACTTTCGTGGATTTGGTTTTGTTTCGTGTTTGGCAACGCTCGCACCCCAAGTTTCTGATTATTCGCCCGATCTTACGGCACGGTGGGAATGTTATTGAGTACTGCCGATCGCGGCGCAGACGTCGGGTGATCCAAGGGTACGCAGAGGCGATATCGCCTGAGTTTGGCTGCAGCACTAAGCTCTGTCGCCAGCAAAAGCCAAATTCGATACCAGATTCTAGAATGAGTTGGGGCTGCCGGTTAAGACAGCCCCAGAATGCATTATTACTCAGCAGCCGGAGCAGCGCCGTCCATCTTCACGCCAAGCTTGTTGAACGTGGAGTTGATGCTGCCACCAAGCGAAGTTGCACCGGCAATAATGCCGACGGAGATAAGGGCGGCAATCAGGCCATATTCGATGGCAGTTGCGCCGGATTCGTCTTTAAGGAAACGTGCGAAGAGAGTGTTCATTTGATTGCCTATCCTGTTGTTGTGCATGGTTTCGTTGAACCGTCATCAACATAGATTTTCAGCAATTTCAGTTTCCCTAATTTAGATGGTTACTGAAAAGTGACTGAATTTGTTGCTTAAATTAGCTTTACACAAGTTGATTAAATTCGGTTAAATTATTAGGTACTTGTACTTGCACCTATATTTGACTGTTGGCCGCTCGGTAATACCCGCAGAGTTTGAAATCGCATCTGATCGGGTCGATATATCGTTATTGATGCAAGGTTTAGTTAAATTAACCCATTTATCGAAAGTAAAAATTAACCAATAACAACAGTCTCTTTTGCTAATTTACCCAATGAGGAGGACGATTCAGCCAGACTTAGGACAGGAGAGGCGAACAATGACAAAGCTCTTCGCGCGCTTCCTCAAGGATGAAACCGGCGCAAGCGCCGTTGAATACGCACTGATTGTTGCTCTGATAGCGGTTGCCATCATCGGCGCTAGCAGCAAGCTTGGTACGAACATCAAAGATATGTTCGAGAAGCCCGGCCCGTAGATTAGGCAGAGCGTAATTTGCCTGCGTGATAGTCCCAGACCTTTTGCAACAGGTTGGGCTTCCAGAGATTGCCTGCGATCGTGGCAATCTGCTCCGGCGTCAGAATGGTTGGTGCGCCGAGACTTTTGGCGAGATACTGCCTTTGTGCATTTTCCTCGAGATACACTGCAAGGACGAATGCTTCGAGAATGCTGGTAGCAGCAATCACTGATCCATGCGATTTCAACATTACGATGCGATGTGGGCCCAGCGTTGTGGCAAGCGCTTCACCGAGTTTCTTGGTGTTGATCGATGCGATCTCGCCAAACTGTTTGATCTCGCCGATCACAGCTGCCTGCATGATCACCGGTTCAACGGAATTGCCCGTCATGCTGAAGAGCGTTGACCACAGCGGGTGTGCGTGGATGACCGAACCCACGTCCGCGCGGCGACGGTATATTTCCGAGTGTATATGAAACTCCATAGGCGGGACTGCGCCGCCATCGACCGGCTTGCCGTCGAAATCGGTCATGACGATATCGTCGATAGTGAGGGCCGAGCGGACCGATGCACCGGAATTGATCAGCATTCGATCTTCGCCAGGAACACGCCAACTGGCATGGCCGTTGAAATCGATGATTGCCGCGCGTTCGAGCATAAGGATCGCATCGACCAGCATGCGCTTCTGTTGGGTGTAGCTATCCATATCCTGCCAGTTCCATACCAGATTGCGTCTGAGCTACCCGCACTATTTTTTTGCTTGATACGGACCCAGTTCCTTGACGGCTGCGTCGGCGAACGACGCGTCGAGGATTTGGGCGACAGTTGCGCTTGCCGGTACGAGACCTTCGCTCTGGAAGTATTTGAGATCGTTTTCAAGGCTGGCGGTGTTGAGCTTGCCGTCTGGATCAATGCCTTGCGGGACAATGGCGCGATAGACGGAAGCATCCTTGATCGGCGTATATTCGGTCAGTATCGAGATCACTTCGTCCGCGGCCGGGCCGGCCAGCTTGCCGTTGGCAAGCGCATCATTGTAGTCGCGAAGCGCACGGATATAGGCGCGCATGAATGCTTTTGCGGCATCGGACTGTTCCCCGATGAACTCTGCCGAGTAAAGAACGACCGCGAGCTGGTGATTGGGGTAAATCTCGTCATCGCCCATGATACGAACGGCGACACCACGGCGCACAGCTTCTGTTGCGGAAGGTTCTGTTGTGAGAGCGGCATCTACAGCCTTGTTCTCCAGCGCTATGATGTGCTGCGGAAATGAGAGGAATACACGCTCGACATCGCTGGGTTTAAGCCCGGCCTTCTTCAACGCCTCATTCATGGTCGATGTCGATGCGCTGCCAGTGGCACTGCCCGCGACCTTCATGCCCTTGAGATCGGCGAGAGACTTGTACTTGCCGCTCTCCACAAGATCCTTGCGGACGAGAAGTGGCTGATAGCCGTAACCCGGAGGCGTCGAACCCTTATCGGCCACCACCTTGATTCCGATCCCTCGTGCCACGGCATTATACAATCCTGCCGATACCGAGCCGCCGGCAACGTCGAGTTGGCCAGCTCCCAGCGGAGCAACCATCTTCGCCCCGGAATCGAAGGGTACGAATTCCACCTCGATACCTTCCTCGCGGAAGTAACCCTTCTTGTCGGCGATGAAGAAAGCGATATCGCTGCTGGCGCTGACGATACCGATTTTCACCTTGGTGAGTTCCGCCGCTATCGCACTTGCCGCATTCAACGAGAAGCAGGCAATGAGCGCTGCTCCCAGCAAAAGTTTCTTCATGATGCCACTCCCGACGCTGCCTTGTTGTTCTTCTATAAAGAACAACGTTCTTCTTAAGAGGAGCTTAGCATCGCGAAGGATGATGTCAACCTGACGCGCGTGCGTGCACTTAACAACCCGGCGGAAAGCGCTGACTGGTCGCTCCAAGGCAAGCTGTTTTTGGTTATCCTGCCGGCACCACGTGCAGATGTCCGTACCTCACTGCACGCTCTGAAATGACGTGTTCGGCGAAATGCTGAACCTCGTCCGGCGGTCCTTTGAGGACACCGATTTCGAGGCAGTTGTCATGATCGAGATGGACATGCATGCTCGATACCGCAAGAGAATGATGATCATGGAAGGTATTGGTCAACCGGCGGGCAAGATCGCGTGCCCCATGGTCGAAGACATAACTTAGAACACCGATCACCTGCGTCGCCGCACCTGTTTCAATTGATGTCAGCTTCATCCCGGCCCTGGCAAGATCGCGGATAGCCTCGGAGCGGTTTTGATAGCCCTTTGCGGCGATCACCCTGTCGAGTTCCTCCATCAGTTCGTCATCGAGGGTAATCGTTATTCTTTGCATCTTCGGCTCCAAGTTTTTTTAAACGGGCGAGTAAGATTTTTTCGCGTAGACATCATACTTTGCGATTTTCTATGGTTGCTTCCGACACGACGGCCCGCTGCGCATGTTTACCAGCACACGCGATACCTGGCCAGCAGAGGAGGCTTATGTGATCCCCAATCCTTTCGACGATCAGCCGGCGCAACTGAAGGCCAAGGTCATCGTGACCTATGTGGTCCTGATTGCGGCCAATGTCGGCGCCTGGGCATGGGCGTGGATTGCCTTTTCAGATCGCCCTTCATTGCTGGGGACTGCTCTTCTCGCTTACATGTTCGGTCTGCGCCATGCTTTCGACGCCGATCATATAGCCGCGATCGATAATGTCGTCCGCAAGTTGATGCAGGAGGGCAAGACGCCCTATTCCGTCGGTTTCTTTTTTTCCCTTGGGCACTCCAGCATCGTCGTCATCGCTTCCCTGATCATCGCCGCGACGGCCGCTGCGATGCAGAGCAATCTTGAATCGTTCCATGATGTCGGTGGTGTCATCGGCACATCCGTGTCGGCCATTTTCCTCCTCATTATCGGCCTGGCCAATCTTTTTATCCTGCGGGGTATCTGGTCAGCTTTCAGCCGCGCGCGTCGCGGCGAGAAAATTGTCGACGAGGACCTCGACGCACTGCTGTCAGGACGAGGACTTATCGCTCGCATCTTCCGGCCGATTTTCCGCGTGGTTTCGCGGTCCTGGCATATGTATCCGATCGGCTTCCTGTTCGGATTGGGATTCGACACCGCAACGGAAATCGGCCTGCTCGGAATTTCGGCAGCGCAAGCGACGCAGGGGATGTCATTCTGGACGATCCTCGTGTTTCCTGCGCTCTTCACAGCGGGCATGTCGCTCATGGACACGACAGACAGCGTGCTGATGACTGGTGCCTATGGTTGGGCGTCGATCAATCCCATGCGCAAGCTTTGGTACAATCTGACAATCACCGGAGCGTCCGTCATCGTCGCTGTCTTTATCGGCGGGGTGGAAGCGCTTGGTCTGATCAGCGACAAGCTCGGACTTCAGGGATCGTTCTGGCAGTTCGTTGGAGGGCTGAACGATAATTTGGCTAACTTCGGTTATGCAGTGGTCGGAATATTCGTCCTGAGCTGGATCGTTTCCGTTATCGTCTATCGCGCCAAAGGCTATGACAATCTGCACGCCGAAGTATCGGCGTGAACCTTTTCTCACGCCTGTTCGACTGGTTCGAGACCCTTCTGGCCAAGACCCATATTGGGAAATACCAGTGACTTTATGACGACGGGCACGGCGCCGGAGGTTTCAAGCATAGCGCCGATATCGATGAAATCGAACTCGTCGAGCTTGATGCCGTCGATCGAGATGATCGAATTGACGCCTTCCGCACTGACGAAATGCATCCCGACCAGTCCCCCGACATCGCTGTCGCCAACGAGGATCAGGGGGTGACCTTTGGCAAGGATCCGCGACAAGCCCTCTCGTATCCCCAGACAGAAATCATCGAGGCGCCGGTAGCTCGCCGATCCCTGCCATTCATAGCAAATGGCCACGGGGCTGTCGCCACGGGTCAAATCGAGCCGTGCCAGTGCTTCCTTGATCATGGCGCCAATACGCTCGGCGTCGATATCATCATCGAATGCGAATGCGGGCTTTATGACGGGAACATTGCGAACGGGCAGGGCATCGAGAGGCCTGACGAAGATCGTACTGCCGCTTACCTGTACAGTATACTGTGAAGCGCCGACGACGGTCGCCCGGATACCCTGTTCGGGACGTTCGAGCCGCGGCCTCCAGTCGTCGAGCCGCTTGCGCAATTGCCGGGCCAACAAGGGGCCGAGATCGCTGAACTCTGCGTTTGTGTCGGTGTAGAGAAATTCCGCAACGCCGCCGGAAATCGTGACAATGTCCGGTGGCGGTCCCTCGGGCAGGGCAGGCAGGCGATGGAGACCAGCGGTTTCGCTGCGCATTGCGCCACCTTTCATAGCCTCGAACAGGTGGTCGACCATGGACGCGGCAAGTTTTTCGGCATCACCGGGGGTGATAACCACGCCGAGTACCAACGGCACGCCCGCTCGTTTCGCAAAATATTTGCCGGCTTCTTCCAACCGCGTGACCCGCCGGTCGGAATCGAATGCGACGACGCGCGCGCCGATATCGATGGCGCTGATATGGCGAATGGCGCCGTTTTCGCACAGTGCGAGTTTTGACGTGCCTCCACCGATATCGACGTTGAGCACGCGCTGGCGTGTGCGGCCGGAAAGAGCGACCGCGCCAGACCCGAACGCAGCCAGAGTGGTTTCCAGGCCGTCTCCTGCACTGACGACCACAAATTTGCCGGTCTGCGCCGAAAAGATCTCGCCGATGGCGCGCGCATTGCTGCGCCTGACCGCAACGCCGGTGAGGATGAGCGCGCCCGTGTCGATATCCTCGGGCTTCAGGCCGGCGGCTTCATATTGGGCTTCGAAAAACGATGCCAGGGCCTCGGCGTCGATAGCATCATCGCTGCGGTAGGGCGTGAGCAAAACATCGGATTGATGCAGCAGCGTTCGCTCTACAACCATGTAGCGTGTGTCGAGCCGCTCCAGCACGATGCGTGAGAAGGCGAGGTGAGACGTCGATGATCCAATGTCGATACCGACACTGGTCAACTGTATCTCATCCTCGAGTTCCATACTGCGGCCGATATTGGAGAAGAATATCCGGCCGCCTTCCTCTGGTTCCTCTGACATTGAATTAGCTGGTCAGACGACGGTGGACATTTTTTTCGTCGTGTCATCCGGCTTGACGTACCACTCCGGCTTCATGCGGATTTCGACGCCATTGCGGTTCAGCTTCTCCTCGTATTCCTCGCGGATATAGGGGTCTTCCATCCAGTAGGGGATAGCCGTCCCGCCTTCATTGACGTCGATGGCGGTATAGTCGGTGTGCTTTTCACCAGGAGCGCCGGGATCGCGGCCAGGATTATGCGGGCCAAACCAGGCCATCAGGCGGAAAGGTTCCTTGGATACGCTGAAGTGCTGATGATACCAGCGCGCACCGCCCGGGGCGGCAGAAACCATCCCGAAGGGGCCGTAGTCGAGGCGCTTGATCTTGTCGGCATGGCCATCCTTCCACGGATTGACGCCGTATTCCTCGGGCCAGGTATAGGTGTAGCCTTCGCCTTTCAGGCAGATCAGAATGGCGGCCGATGTATGCGCGTGGGCTTTGGAATAGCGGCCATTCTCGTGCTGGCCAATCCAGTAGTAGAAGGTATTATTGGTCATGAACGGCTCAACGCGGCGGTAACCCGGCGAGCGTCTGTTGTCGAGCGGCAGTTCGCAATTGACGGCGTCGGGCATGAAGTTGGTCCGGCGCATGGCGAGGCCCCGAACGGGATCCGGCTCGATTTCCTCGCGATACTTGTAAAAGTCATCGGCTCCTGAAAAGCGATCGCGGAAGACATATGGGTTGTTGAAGACCGCATCGGCATTCTGGATCTGGTTGAGAACATTCGGCGCGGTCGTGCCGCCAAGCAGAAGTGCCGGACTGTTGGTTGCGTTGACGATCCGGTGCATGGCGTTCATCGGTATCGAGAACATCGACCCTTCCTGCCATTCGAAGACGTGCTTGCGACCCTCGCCCTCGAGCCACACCTCGGTGGAGCCGCGTCCTTCGACGACGATGTAAATTTCCTCATACATATGCTTTTCGGGATGTAGCGCGCCCGCCGCTGGCACCTCTACCAGATGGCAACCCCATTTGGTTTCTGTCCCGAGCAGCTGGATATAGGTGCCGCGCCCGCCGGTGCGCTTCCACGGTTTCAGGGGAAGGTTCTTGACACTCGATACGCCAAGGTCGCGAAAGACAGGGATGGCTTCTTCCACCATGAACTGGTCATAGGGGGTTGGCTGCTTCTTGAACTCACCGAAGCCGGCTTTCTTCGTGCCAGCGGGTTCGTGCCAGTGAGTTCCGGTGCCGCCGCCTAATGGATCCTGGTGCATTGATTCCTCCTGTCGATGCATTCCGCCGCGACCTGAAAGCGCTTGCGGGACGTAATACTTTGTGTATGAGCCTACCAGCCGTTCGCAGCGGCGGTAGCCTGATTTCGGAAAGACCATCTTTCCGGTTTTGTCCGGGCCGTTAGTTCCGCCGGCTTTTTCTACTTCTGTTCGCTCCAGCTCTCGGGGAACAATCCCTCACGCAACGCGCCGCGAACGTAGTAGCTCCAGAGCTTGCGAATGTGATGATCGCGGCGAAAACTGTGTGCAAATGAATCAAGCTCGGCCTCCGTCAACGGCTTCACTTTGCCGATGGCGGCAGCGCGGTAGGCCGCTTCCGCGTTCTCCACGAGATGGAGCGAATCGATGAATGCCGCGCGCACCGTTTCTGCGGTCACGATCTGGCCATGGGCACGTATCTGCATCGCATGGTGGGCGCCGAGCGTGGCGGCGACACTGCGGCCCTGTTCACTATTGCTGACGTGGGCCGGGTCTGCGTGAACGGGAATGCCGCTCCGCCAGCGTATTGCGTGATTCTTGAAGGGCAGGAGCTGCATATCTTCGACAAGCGTGAAGACATTGGTTGCATCATTGTGGAAATGCGCGATCGATTTCACATCCGGTCGTGCACGATAAATCTCACAATGGAGGAAAACTTCTGAAGGAGGTTTGACGCCTTTCGGACCCGCTACAACCTTGCCGTCCATATCGCAGACCAGAAGATCTTCGGGTGATACTTCGGCGCGGCTTTTCTCCTGGGGCTGCACAAGCAAGGTCTCGTTTCCGGGCAGGAGGGCGCTGACATGGCCGCTGTATTCAAGTATTTTCAGGCTGTTCAGGAGCCGCGTGGCCATTGCGATTTCCGCTCGCAAGGATGTTTCCGATGGAAGCGCCGTCCCGGCCTTCCGGGGGTCCTCATCTGTCGTCCGCGCCTGAGTATCCATCATTCCTCCCGTCATTGTGCTAATAAAAATCCCACATTATACGAATTTTGTGCGCCCGCAACATCACATCTGGCTTACACCTCGATCATCACGTCGTCGTTCTCCACGACCACTTTGTAGGTTCGCACGGGTACCATGCAGGGCGGAGCGACGACCTCTCCGGTGCGAAGATCGAATGCACCATTGTGGAAATCGCATTCGATCGTATGGCCGTCGATATATCCTTCCGACAGCGAGCCCGGGCCGTGGGTGCAGGCATCGTCTGTCACGTAGAACGTCCCATTGACGTTGAAAACGGCCAGCACGAGATCGCCGGATTCGACCCTGATGGCGCTGTCGAAATCAACATCGTCCGCAGAGCAAAGCCTTATCCTCGAACGCGTTTGCGTCATCTGGTTCATATCCTTTCTCCCTGCTGCCGCCGCGCGCTTGACTAGCCCGCCAACAGCCTGTAGCTTTCTAAAAACGAAACAGCGTTCTGTATAAAGGAACGCAGCGTTAGGATAACCGATCAGAGCCAGACGTCAACTCGAAACTGACGAATAACGTTCTGGCTCGGGCAAACAGCCGGATTTCGTCGCGACTGGACGATTCGAGGAGGATTGAATGCTTAGAAAAGAACAAAACGACCTTCTGACGCAGACTGGTCCGGCCACACCTATGGGCGACATGTTTCGCTGCTACTGGATACCGGCGCTGCTTGCGGAAGAACTGCCGGCCAATGATTGTCCGCCGGTTCGCATAAAGCTGCTCAGCGAACGTTTGCTGGCATTCCGGGATAGCGAAGGCCGCTACGGATTGATCGACGAGTTTTGCGCCCACCGGGGTGTTTCATTGTGGTTTGGCCGTAATGAGAAGGGTGGATTGAGGTGCCCCTATCATGGCTGGAAATACGATCACACGGGACAATGTATCGAGGTGCCGTCGGAACCTAAGGAAAGCGGCTTCTGCAACAAGATCAAGCTGAAGTCCTATCCACTCATCAAGATCGGCGATATTCTCTGGACCTATATGGGACCAGCCGACAAAGAGCCGCCCCATCCGGAATGGGAATTTGCGCTTGTGCCGCCTGAGCAGACGTTCACGTCGAAGCGCTGGCAGGAGTCGAACTGGTTGCAGGCCATGGAAGGCGGCATCGACTCGAGCCACGTTTCCTTCCTTCATAGCGGAAGCTTGAATAGCGACCCGTTGTTCAAGGGTGCTCGCGGCAACAAATACAACATGGCCGACTCCAAGCCATTTTTCGAAGTCACCGACAATGAAGGCGGACTATTCATCGGCGCCCGCAGGAATGCCGAGGAAGGCCGCTACTACTGGCGTGTAACGCCATGGGTCATGCCGTCTTTCACCATGGTACCGCCGCGTGGCAACCATCCTGTCCACGGCCATTTCTGGATCCCGATCGACGACGAGAATTGCTGGGCATGGAGCTTCGACTATCATCCCGTCCGGGCGCTGACGCCCGAAGAGCGCCAGGCAATGCTCGATGGCAAGGGCATTCATGTCACATACGTTCCGGGAACCTTCCGTCCCGCCGCCAACAAGGACAATGACTATCTAATGGATCGCGAGGCTCAGCGTCTTGGCGTAACCTATTCCGGCGTCGAAGGTATCGCCATGCAGGATGCATCCTTGCAGGAAAGCATGGGACCCATCGTCGACCGGACAAAGGAAAATCTGGTGTCGACGGACAACGGCATCATCATGGCGCGCCACCGTTTGCTGAAAGCCGTCCGGGCATTCAAGGACAAGGGCATCACGCCTCCGGGTGTCGATCCCGCTCACCACCGCGTTCGATCGGCGGCTGTCGTTTTGCCTGTCGATCAATCTTACATCGATGCAGCCGCCGAAGCGTTGACAGTGATCGAGGGAAAAGCGCCGGCCTCTGTCTGAGCCATGGTGACGGTCCGTTTCCAAAGGAAAACGATATGCAGCTTGGTCTCAGTGAAAGTGCGCGCGCTACGACGGCGGAGGAAGCCCGGTTCAGAATAGGGTACCCCAATTCGCGGCCGAGGAAGTCGCGCATCATAGCGCTCGATTCCGATAGCGTGGCGGCGCTGAAATCACTGGCGGATCAAGCTTCAGACGGCGCTCACTTTCTGCGGTACATCGAACCAAAGGCCGCTGCGAATTCGCTGAAGATGTTGTCCATCGATGCGGTACTCGAGGATATTGATGGCAACCGGACCAGTCTCGTGGATGAGATTGCCGACGCGGATGTTATCGTCATGGTCACTTCCGCCGGAGCGTCGGCGGAAGCCGCCGAGGTGATCGGCAACGCCTGTTTCGTGCGCAACAAGATGACCACAGGTCTTGTCCTCAACTCGGCCAGCGTTCCGTCCGAGCAGTTGAAGCGGACATTGACCACAATGCGTCCCTTCGCGGCCATGCTCGTTGTATCGACAGGCGCGGAATATGTCAGCGAAATGCTGAGCGCGTTGCGAGTTTGAGATGCGATTGCCAGAGGGCGGCAATATCGTAAACGCAGGGCCGGGATTGCAGCATTCCAGAGCAACTCCAGCCGCCGGAATGTCTTTCAAATGGGTGGTCTGGGAAATCGTGAGGGCTGTGTTATGAACGACGCTGTTGTCCACGCGATCAAACGGAATGTTGAACCCATGAACCCGCCTACCAAAGACACGTCCAGTTCAAAGAAAACGCCAGCCTCCAAGCGCAATCGGCTGTCATCCGTCACGACGGCAATACGGCTGCTGAAGGCCTTTTCAGAAGACGAGGTGGAGATCGGTGTCAGCGCACTTGCATTGAAGCTGAAGGTGGCAAAGAGCACGGTTCATCGCCTTGCCGTGACATTGGTTTCGGAAGGGTTGCTGGAGCAAAACCCGGAAACCGAGCGTTATAAGCTCGGTGTCGGACTGTTCGGTCTCGGGACACTCGTACGCCGGCGTATGAATGTCTCCAATGAAGCGCGCCCGTTTCTTTTCGACCTGCGCAAACACACCGGCGAAACCATCATCCTTGGCATCCCGACAGATACCGAAATCATGCACGTTTATGATTTGGAAAGCCCGCAGGCATTGTCGATCAAATCGGAACTCGGCGTCCGCCGGCCGGCACATTGCACGGCAGTCGGTCGCGCGATCTTTGCATTCGCTCCGGAAGAAACGATCGAACACGTGCTGGCAGGACCGCTCGCCCGCCGTACGCCGCGCACTCCGGTCGATCCCAAGCAGATACGGAAGATATTCGCCGAAGTCCGTGAGCGCGGTTACGCCATTGAAGACGAGGAGAGTGAACCGGGGATTCGGGTCATCGCCGCACCGGTCCGGGATTCAAACGGTGTTGTCGTCGCTGCTGTCGGTATTGGCGGACCTTTGCAGAGATTGTCGATCGAAGCGCTCGAGGGTTTTGCGCCGCCGCTTTTGGAAACAGTGGCAGCGATATCTGCCCGTCTCGGATACTCGGCAAGGCATCGATAGGCAGAAATGGGAAGCCCACGCATGGCAGTCATCACGCTGAATGGAAGAGACCTCCACTGGGAGTGTGACGAAGGCGACACGATCATGCGATCGGCACTACGGGCGGGATTGGGCTTTCCCTATGAGTGCAATGTCGGTTCATGCGGCAATTGCCGCTTCGATCTCCTTGAAGGAGAAATCGAAGAGCTGCGTACTGATCCGCCGGGCTTGAGCGAACGGGATCGCGCGCGCGGCCGCCGCCTGGGCTGCCAGGCGAGCCCTTTGTCCGATTGCGCCGTCAAGCTGCGACTGATGCCGCAGTATGAGAGCCTTTTCAGGCCGCAACGCCAGGCTGCGACCTTGGTTGCGACGTCCGACATCACGCATGACATCCGGGAGTTTCGCTTCCGCTCAGAGGCAACGAGCCGTTTCCTTTCGGGTCAATATGCTTTGCTGCACCTGCCCGGAATACCGGGTGGTCGCGCCTATTCCATGGCGAATATCAGCAATGATGATGGGGAATGGCACTTTCAGATACGCCGCGTGCCAGGCGGCGAGGCGACGGGATATTTGTTTTCGCAACTGCGCCTGGGGGATAGGATCGAGCTCGATGGCCCCTATGGCATGGCATATCTTCGCGAGAACTCGCCGAGAGATATCGTTTGTATTGCCGGTGGTTCGGGCCTGTCGCCGATGGTGTCGATCACGCGCGCGGCGGCTGTTGCGCCAAGCCTTGCCGGAAGACGTATAGACTTCGTCTTCGGCGGGCGCACGGCGCAGGATATTTGCGGCAAGGAAATGCTGCAAATGCTTCCGGGATTTGGTACAAATATTCACTACCATCCAGTTGTTTCCGGCATGCCTGAAGCCGATGATGGCTGGGATGGTTACAGAGGCTATGTGCATGAAGTGGCGCACAGTCTTTTCGCCGCACGGCTTCCTTCGTGCGAGATCTATTTTGCAGGTCCCCCCGCAATGGGACAAGCAATACAGAAAATGTTGGTCGACCTCGGCGTCGACTCAACCCAAGTGCATTTTGACCAGTTCTATTGATCATTTGGCTGCAACCGACAGCCGCTGAAAGCCGCAATGAAACCTCGTCAGCTGATATATTTCATAAAGGTCGTTGACGTAGGCAACATTACGAAAGCGGCGGAACAGTTGAATCTGGCGCAGACCGCTCTCGGGATACAGATACGCAATCTCGAGGAATCGCTTCATGTTCAATTGCTCGACCGCCATTCGCGGGGTGTCAGCGCGACACCCGCGGGACTTTTGCTTTACGAACGTGCGCATGAGATTCTGCAGCGGATCGAGGACACGCGCCGCGACCTGATTTCGCTGGCGGGCGAGCGCGCACGCATCCGGCTTGGCGCTACGCCGAGCATCCTGAAGTTGATCGGAACCGAACTGGTGGTCGCCGCAAAACAGCAACTGCCTGGAATCGCATTGCATGTGGTGGAGGAGTTGAGTTTCGTCCTGACCGATGCGCTGGAGCGCGGCGAACTCGACTACGTCCTCGCCTATGACATCGACGAGAACCCCGGTCTCAGGCGCCTTGCCCTGATGAAGGAAGACTTGCTCCATATTGCGGCACCGGGGGGAGATACTCCCGAGGGTGGAATATCGTTCAAACAGGCGGTCGCGGGCGATCTGGCCCTCGTGTCCAGCCGGGATATTATCTGGCGCCGCATCCACAAGACGGCCTCTCGCTTGTCGCTGGATGTCAACGTGACGTATCAGGTCCAATCGATGGAAGCGATCAAGGCGCTGATCCTTCATGGTCTAGCAGAAAGCATCATGCCGTTCGGTATCGTGTCGGAAGAAATTCAATCGGGCGCACTGATTGCCCGGCGTATCGAGCGCCCGTCGGTGAGACTGACACTTTATCTGGCTCACGCAGCCCACAAGGGATTGAGCGACGACACGGCATTCATCGCATTCGTCGATGGAATGATCGACAGGCTCGCCGCTACAATCGGGCCGTACGCGCACCCGATTGACCGCTCCCAACCGCCCCAAATAGAAACAGACCATTGAAGTCGATCGCATAGGCAATCTCCGCCGTTCATCTGCCATGCAAAATCGATATACCAGCTTTGCCGAAGCGTTGTTTCCGCCGTCGTCCACCTGATTTATATTGCGGTGCACAATACCAGGAAGGACGTGTCGTGACTATACTTACCGAAGACCGCAATGCTGGACCAAGTTGGTTCCGCACTGTTCTTTCAAGCATCGCCGAAATGGTGAATTGCCTCCGTGCCGCAAAAGAGTGTGCATTCGCCGTTGAACACAGGCGCACGCCGCCGGCCTCGGCACTGCGAACCTTGGGCATTGACCCGGCGTCGCTCAAGGATGTTTTCAAGCGTAGCTAGAAGCCGATTTAGTACCGGCTTTTCCGGCCTTGACCGTCAAATCCCTTTACTCCGCCATTGAGTTTTTTTATTGTGGCTGAATGAAAAACGTCACCTTTCGAAAGCTCCAGTCGCTGCTGGCGATCGAGACTCATCGAAAGATTGTAGATGCGGCGAAGGCCTTGGGGCTGACTGCACCGGCCATCACATTACAACTGAAACAGCTGGAAGAAGATGCAGGCGTGACGCTTTTCGAGCGCACGCCGCACGGCATGTTTCCGACGGAAGCCGGAAAAGTTTTTCTCGAAGCCGCGAAAGAGATCGATGAGCGTTTGCAGCGACTCGATGACGATATCAACGCCTTCCGCCGCGTGAAACGCGGGCATATCACGGTCGGGGCCGTGTCCACGGTCAAGTATTTTGCGGCGCCATTGTTTGCAGCCTTCTCGAAAGAATATCCCGATGTACATCTCGAACTGATTATCGATCGCCGGGATGAGACAATTGCCCGGCTGAAGGATCGCGCCGTCGACATCGCGCTGCTCGGCCGTCCGCCGCGGGATATATCGGTTCGTGCCGCGGTGTTCGGCGAGCACTCACTGGTCATCGTCAGCGCGCCCGGTCACGCCTTGGCAGGCAAGCGCGATATCACCAAAGCAGAGATTGCCAACGAACATTTCCTGCACCGGGGGAAGGGGTCCGGCACCAGAACGTTTTTCGAGCGGTTCCTGAAGGATATTCCCGGCCGGCTGGATGGCCCAAGCACGGAGATGGAAACTGTCGAGGCTATCAAACAGGCTGTGATGGCCGATCTCGGCATCGCCTTTCTGTCGATGCAGAGCGTTGCCGCCGAGGTTCAGGCGGGCCAGCTCGCCGTTCTCGACGTCATGGGATTGCCGATTCGCCGCCAGTGGTTTGCCATCAGCCGCAGCGATCGCGCGGTCACGCCTGTCATGGCTGCGTTTCAGGCGTTTCTTGCCACGCGCGGTGAAACGTTCCTGCCGAGTTTCAGCGACCCGGCGAAGGTGCCCGCCTGAACGGCATCCAATTTTACCTCGGAACCGCCAGCAGAAAATCGAGCACCTTGGCATTGCAGTTTGCCGCACTCTGCTCCGGGACCGGCATATCCCAATAGTCCGAGTTTGGGATACATTCCTGCAGATAGCGCGCAGCAGACGTCGCATGCGAAGCGTCGGCGCCGGGAATGATCAACGTCGGGATGTCGAGGCACAGCAGGTCTTCCGGTTCGGCGCCGGGTGATGTATCGCGATCGAGCAAGGTTCGCACCATACCGGCCACGATGGCCTTGTAATGATCGAGGTTGAGCCGAGCATACTTGTCCGCAAAATCGGGGAAATTGCGGATGACCGATACCCACGGGCCGCCTCTCGGGTCTGCACCAAAAGCCTTGTTGCTTTCCTTCGCCAGGCTTACGACAGCCTCGAGCCCGTTCTGGCTGACGAAGGCCAGGTGTTCGGCAAACCGCTGGTGACCGGTCATGCGATATCTCGCCCCCCCAACCGGCCAGAACAGGATCATGCTCAGCGTCTTTTCGGGATAGGTCGCACCGAAGGCGGAAACTGCGCTGCAGCCCATGCACCCGCCCATCAGATGGGCCTTGTCGATGCCGAGATGGTCGAGCAAGCGCTTGCCCTGTTCGACATAGTGGGCCCAGGTGACCCGCTCGACGCACCCGCCCGATTGCCCTGTTTCGCGCCGGTCGAAAACAATACAGCTGTATTTTTTGGAAAGTTGATCCAGAAACTTGATCTGCGCATAAATACCCTGGGTGGACCACTTTTCGATCGTCGCGTCGAAGCCGCCCGGCGAATACATGAGCAAGGGCTCGCCCGAGCCGACAACCTCATAGCGTGTCGATATTCCGTCGATTGTGGCCGTCGCCATTTTCAAACTCCTTCGCAACCGAGGCGCTTTAGGCTTTCGTCGACCCAAAGTTTGGGATCGAGCTTGCCCGCAAGCGTAGTGGCCACTGTTTTCAATTCCGCTTCATGCTTGGCTTTTGCCAGCGGATAGATTTCGCCAGTCAGTTCGTATGGAACACAAAGCAGTCCGTCATCATCGCCCATGATCAGATCGCCCGGATTGATGACCATACCGTCGAGCGAGATCGGAGCGTTGATTTCGCCCGGACCGTCCTTGTAGGGGCCGCGATGCGTGATGCCTGCGGCAAACACCGGAAAGCTGTTGTTCCTGATCCAGCCATAGTCGCGAACGGCGCCATTTATCACAACGCCGGCAACGCCGATCTGCCTGGCGTGCGAAAGCATCATCTCGCCGACAAGTGCATTCGACAATTCTCCGCCGGCATCGACGACGATCACGTCGCCCCGCTTTGCCATCAGCAGCGCCTTGTGAATCATCAGATTGTCGCCGGGCCGGGTCTTGACCGTGAAAGCCGGTCCCGCCAAAGGCCCGCCTGCGTGCAACGGGCGGAGATTCGGTCCGCCCGCGGTCAGCCGTGACATGACATCGCTGACATTGGCCACGGGCAGCTCGCGAAACTGCCTGACTGTCTCGTCGTCAACCCTGCGCGTTCGTTCGAGAATTCGAAATCCATGTGCCATGGCGTTGTTCCTTTTCAGATTCTGCTGAAATATCGAGACTATTCCCAGGGTAGCAATGAGGCATGGATCACATCGGGCACGCCTTGTCCGCCGACGGACTGGATGGCAACGGCCGCGTCCTTCAACCCGAAACGGTGGGTCGTGATTTTTTCGAGATCGAAGCGTTTGGAGGCGATCTGTTCGAGCGCAAGTTCACAGGCCTCATAGCTGTGGCCCCGGGCACTCTTGAGCGTGATCGCCTTGACAGTCATCTTCTCAAGGGGAAAGTTCGGAAATTCCTTCAGTTCGCCCTGAACGAGAATGGTGCCGGCTTTACGAACCAGAGCCTCGACGCCGAGCAGGATCGGGATCGTACCAGCCCCGGCTGTACAATCGAGAGAGACATCGACACCTTTTCCGCCGGTAATCTCCATGATGCGGGCAAGCGGGTCTTCTTTCTGCACATCGATGACGTAGTCGGCTCCGAGCGATTTTGCCACCTCGAGGCGCGCGGTATCCTTGGTGGTTCCGGTGACGATGATCAGCGAAGCGCCCGCCTGCTTGCAGATGACCGTCTGCGATAATCCTTGTTGGCCCGGACCCTGAATCAATACGGTGGAATTGTAGCCGACATTGGAATCGAAGAGCGACCACTCGACACCGTTGGCCATAGGCGTCACCAGGCCTGCAAGTTCCGGGGTCACGCCGGCCGGAACGCGGTGCACCACGGCATTCCACGGCAGATAGACGTATTGTGCAAAGCCGCCCCAGAGATGCGGGGCACGTTCTGCACTGGTATAGCCATAGCGGATACCGTCCGGATTATTGCGCCAGTCGGTATTTTCGCAATGCCGGTACTGACCCTGATGGCACCATTTGCATTTACCGCACATGACATAGTGCTCGACGAATACCAGATCGCCTTCCTTGAAGCCCTTGCGCCGGGTGAATTCACGGCCAGCCTTGGCGATATAGCCAATGTTTTCATGGCCCATGATGGTCGGGGCGTTTGAGGGCGGCGTTTTGAACAGCTTGACGTCGGTCCCGCAAATACCTGCCACTTCCATCTTCAGCAGCGCCGCGTCTTCGGGAATATCGGGCATTGGATATTCCCGAATCTCCATCTGGCTTGGCCCGGTGCGGACGGCAGCTAAGACTCGTTCTGTCATTTCAAACTCCCTGGAAGTTCTCGTCGCTGGCTGTCGAACATGCAATTTCTGTCAGCGTTGCGGTTTTGCGTTCAGTTTTGACAAATTCGCGTTTGTCATCCTATTTAGATGTCCGGTACCGGCGGCATTTGCGCCGGCCCTCAGGTTGAAACCATGCTCAAATCCGCTATTCCCGACCGTGAACGACTTGCCGCTATCAGGCGCGTAAAGACCTGGACGGTGGAACGTTTCAGTCTTTCGGACGACATGACAGTCTCGGTGATGGAGGTCGCTTGTGGATTGCCCGGATGCCCGCCGCTCGAAACCATCGTGACATTCTGGACCACGAGCGATAGCCGGCACGCGTTCAAGGTGTTCAAACCTATCAGCGAGGTCACGCCGGAAGACCTGCCGCCGTCGTGGATGAAGCGGGCCATCGTCTCGAATGACGATGACCTGTCGTGCTGCTGAGTGCAGTAACGTCATCTCAGTTTGCCGGGCTTGGCGGGATGCCCGCGTTTCGTCAGCTGTGCGTCAAGGCGCGGATAGACCCGGCGCGCATTGCCTTCGAAAATCTTGTGGCGGCTTGGCTCGTCCAATGTCGCAAGCTGGTCGATATAGCGCTTGGTGTCGTCATAGTAATGACCGGTTTCCGGGTCGATGCCTTTAACCGCGCCCAGCATCTCCGAGGCGAATAATATGTTGTCGACCGGGATGACCTTGGCCATCAGTTCGATGCCCGGATAATGGTAGACACATGTGTCGAAGAAGACGTTCTTCAAAAGATGGTCGGCAAGCAGCGGTTTCTTCATCTCCTGCGCAAGACCGCGATATCGGCCCCAATGGAAGGGTACTGCGCCGCCTCCATGGGGTATGACGAATTTCAGCGTCGGAAAATCTTTGAAAAGATCGCCCTGAATGAGCTGCATGAAGGCTGTCGTATCGCCGTTGATGTAGTGCGCGCCCGTGTGGTGGAAGTTCGGGTTGCACGATGAAGTCACGTGGATCATCGCTGGTACGTCGAGTTCGCACAGCTTTTCGTAGAGCGGATACCATTGAGGATCGGTCAGCGGCGGATCCGTCCAGTAACCGCCGGACGGGTCGGGATTGAGATTAACGCCGATGAATCCGAGCTCGCTAACGAGACGCTCAAGTTCCGGAATGCAATTCTTCGGAGGAGATCCGGGATGCTGCGGCAATTGACCGACAGCAGCAAAATTATCGGGGAGCAGTTGGCAGATCCGGTAGATCAAATCATTGGAAAGTGTTGTCCACTGCATGCTTACAGCTTCGGTTCCCACATGGTGTGCCATGCCCGCGGCGCGCGGCGAAAAGATCGTGAGGTCACTGCCACGTTCGCGTTGCAACTTGAGTTGCGGCTCGACGGACTGGCGCAGCATGTCATCGGTGATCCCGAGATCCGTGCTCGTCGGGCGCCGCATGGGATCAGCGAGGCCAGCCAGCTGCTTGTCCCGGAACTGATGCAGTGCCTGGGGTTCCGTGGTGTAGTGGCCGTGAATATCGATGATCATGAAAATTACCCAAGAATGAAGTTGTGTTGGATTCAGATTTTCCAGAAAAGCTCATCGACTTCGTAGGGTCGTGAACTGAGCCTTTGGTCGAAAGCATAGTCGAGCAGCGTCTGCATTGGCTTGCGAGTCGCTTCCAGTCCGTAGGGCAAAGCAGCTGTCCCCTTTGCACCGGATTTCACCCGCGCCTCTTCAAAGAGCGCCATCAGTTCACCGCCAAGCCAGGGATGCCGTTCGAGAAGTTCTTTCCTGACGGAAACGATGTGGTTCACCGGGAGTATTCCCGTCTTCTCGGACCACTTCAGCGCTGCATCTTCTGCATTCCGTATGACAGGGCGCACGTCGGCGGGATCGACGTTGCGTTCACCCATGATTGCCGCAAGTTCACCCGACAGCAGGAGTTCGCGCAGACCCTTGCCGCTGTTGCGGACCGCATTTTCCGGATCCTTGTATTCGGCAACATGGGCATCTTCCATGGTCACCCACGTGATGCGATTGAGGTCCACACCATATTCCGATTTGAGAATCCCGCGAATCCAGACGCCCGTGGTCTGCGTATAGGCGCGCACGCCAACCTTCTTGCCTTGAAGTTCGGCCGGATCGCCGAGGTCAGATCCTGCCGCGCAAACCAGATTGTCGTGATGCAACCTGCGCCAAAGTGGAATGGGAAGCGCTGTAATGGGTTTGCCCAAGTCGACGGCAACCAGATGCGTGGTCAGAGCCATTTCGCTCACATCGAGATCCCCGCCCCGAACCATGGTTCGAAATGCCTTCGGCAGGGGATCAAACTCCTGAAACACCAGTTTGAGACGGGGTGACGTTACGCTGCCATCCTTGAGCGGCCGCACGTGATCGTGCTTGCCGAGGGCTGTGCGTAACACCAGTGGTTCGACCATTTCTGCCTCCTCCCACAGCTTCAACGAAGATGGTATGTTCTTCTATAAGGAACTGCGTTCTATTTTACGCATAATACCGCGAATTGCGCGCCGGTCAATTGCCGAGAAGGGCGTAACTAGATTTTGCCGGCGGCACTCAGGCAGAAATAGAGCGCTCCAACGGTGCCAAGCACCGGATACGGACCGACCCTCGTGAGCGTGAGAAAGGCCGCCGCCGCCAGGGTTGTAGCGATTTCGAACAGGCTCAGCCCCGCAGACTGCGAAACCGCCAACCCGCCTGCGACGATCAATCCAACTGCAATCGGTGTTAGCCCTCGTTCGACGGCGCGTCCCCAGGGGGAAAGGCGATGTTGCTGCCACCAGCGTCCAAAAATGCAGATCAATGCCGAGGACGGAATGAAGATCGCCAGCGTAGCGATGACTGCTCCCCAAAAACCACTGATCCCCCATCCGATCAGCGCGACAATGAGCGTGCTAGGACCCGGAGACGCGCGCGAGATGGCGTAGAGATCAGTGAACTGGCGGCTTGTCAGAAGGTGCTGCACATCGACGGTCTGGTGCTGCAAGCTGGCAACGATCGTCTGCCCCCCGCCAAAGGAGACGAGAGAGAGCGGAATACACAAAAGGACGAGGCCGAGTAGCTTGTCGTCATCCATGCTTTTTGTCCCTGCTCGACAGGTAGGACACCAGTACGCTGGGCGGAATGCTTGCGAAGACGACGGGAACGAGCGGCCAGCGCAACACGCCAACCATGATAAACACGGCTAGCGCGATGAGAATGGGTAACGTCTGTCCATGCAGTCGCCGCGCCGTCTTCATCCCCATCGTCAGCGTCGATGCTATGCCGACGCAGGCAAGTCCCCGCAGAACCGAATGCGTCTCGGGATACGCACTCAATTGCCGGTAAACCGTGCTCAACAGGATGATGACGGCGAAAGCCGGCGCCACCATTGCGAATGTGGCAATGATGGCGCCTGGGAGGCCGCGCAGTTTGAGCCCAATATAGACGGCGAGATTTACCGGGTTGGCTCCCGGCAGTATCTGGGCGATGGTTTGTGTCTGCAGGAAATTCTCATCGGTCATCCAGCCGCGCCGCTCGACAATCTCGCGATACGTCCAGGCTGCCATGCCTCCGCCAAAGGAGGAAGCACCGAGTTTGAGAAAGGACATGAGCAAGGATCCGAGCGATGCACGCGGCTCCTCTGGTGGGTTCGATGCGTCGACGCGTTGTTCCAAAAAATCTTCTCCCCGCAGCAAGGCCAGTTGCCACTCGATCTCGCCTGATAAGCTGAAGTGGCGAGGGCGCCGATGACAATGATTGGAATTTTTGTAGCCGTGATGCCGGGGCACACAGACCTATAAAATCACATAAAAACGTTGCCGTTAATGCAGAGGAAGTCCACGCTATTTCGCCTTAACGGCAAACTAAGAAAAACTTAGTGCGATGTGATTTCCCGTTATCTTCCGCGCGGGCGGCGACAAACTCGCCAGCTAAGCCGCTGTGCCAGCCCACACAAAAACAACTGGTCTGAGCGTAATATTTTGCTTTGGACAAAATGCATCGGATTGACCCTAATTGGAGGGCCGCTGCCGTTTTAGCCAGCGCAATAACTGTGCATGCGCCGTGCTCGTGGAGGAGCTTAGCAGCAATTGCATGACGGATCGCAATCCGGGATTGCCGTTCGTTGGATGGGAGGATTGATACTGTAATGATCGACACTATGTTTGCCGCGCTCTACGGCCTAGTGAGCTCGCCCCACATAATGGGCCTCATGCTGATAGCCGTCATTTTCGGATTGCTGGTCGGTGTCACGCCCGGTATCGGCGGGAAGCTTTCCATCGCAATGGCCATTCCATTCGTCTACGGCATGGACAAGGTGTCAGGAGCGGTATTCCTGCTGACGATGCACGCCGTCAACGGCACCAGCGGCCAGATATCCAGTATCATGTTCGGTATACCCGGTGACGGTGACGATGCCGCGACGACCCTCGACGGATATCCTCTGGCCAAGCAGGGGCAGGCGGCGCGGGCACTTGGTGCCAGCATCACCGCATCCGGCGTCGGAGGTATCATCGGAGCGATCGTATTCGCCATCATGATACCTGTTCTAGAGCCGGTCATTCTCATGTTCAGTCCTGCTGAGTTCTTCTTGATTGCCCTACTGGGCATCAGCTTCATTGCGTTTCTCTCCAGCGGCAAGAAGATCGTCAAAGGCCTGATCGTCGGCTTTTACGGCTTGATGCTGGCTACGATTGGCATGGACCCGATCACAGGTACACCGCGCTATGCCGGCGACATGCTATTCCTTTGGGACGGTGTCAGTCTCGTCACCGCCGTACTCGCTCTTTTTGCAGTGCCGGAAATGATCGCGCTCAGCACCAAGGGCGGAGCCATCTCGGCGGTGCCCATGGATAAGGGTTTCAACTATCAGCAATTGCTTTCGGGTGTCATGGAAGTGCCGCGCCATTGGTGGCTCGTCCTGCGCACCTCGGTGATCGGCGCTGTGATCGGCATGATTCCGGGCCTTGGGGGTTCGACTGCTGCCTGGCTCTGCTATGGCCATGCGGTACAGAGCTCGAAGACACCCGAGCGCTTCGGCAAGGGAGCTATTGAAGGTGTTATCGCGCCTGAGACCGCAAGTAACGGCAAGGAAGGCGGCTCGCTGCTGCCGACCCTCTTCTTCGGTATTCCCGGAAGTTCCGGAATGGCCGTGCTGCTCGGCGCGTTCCTCATTCTCGGCATTCAGCCGGGCGCGACGATGGTCACCCAACACCTTGAGCTTGTCTGGACGCTGATATGGGCATTGGTCGTCGGCAATCTGATTGCGGTTGGCATCCTGCTCGTCGTCTGCCGCTGGGTTGCGGTGCTCACCTTCGTCAATGGCCGCTATCTGGTGCCGTTCATTCTGGTCTTCGTGTCGCTCGGCTGCTTCGTTAGTGACTATCAGTGGCAAAATCTCATCATCCTCGTGCTGTTCAGCGCGATTGGTTATGGCTTCCTTCGGGCAGGCTGGCCACGCTCGCCTTTCGTGATCGGTCTCGTTCTCGGGGGAAAAGCCGAAGCGTCACTCAATCAGGCACTGCAGCTCTGGGGCTACAGTTTCTTCCTGCGTCCCATCTCGCTTGTCCTGATCGCCATGATCGTTGGACTGATGGTCTATGCGTTCTACCGCAATTTCAGGCCGCATCGTGCCAATTCAAGCGTTGGAGTGAACCTATGAAACAGCTCAGCTTCAGCACGTGGCTTACCTTCGTCATGCTCGCGATCTTCGGCACGATGGTTGCAATGGCCACCCAGTTTCCGCCGAACGCACGGTTCATGCCATTCGTGGTTGGCATACCGGGAATCGCGTTGTGCCTGCTGCAACTCGGCATGGATCTGTTGCGCACACCTGGCAATCAGCTGGTCGAAAGCTTCCAGCCGGCATCGAAGGCGGGCGTGCCGGCCAATCTCGTCCCCGAGGAAGAGCCGGAATTCGGTCCGCACACCGTGTCACGCGAATTGACGATGTGGGCCTACTTTGTCGGTTTCATCGCGGCAGTCCTCGTCTTCGGCTTCTATATCAGCGTGCCGGTGATGTTGTTGTCGTTCCTCCGCAGGCAGGCGGAGGCGAGCTGGAAGTTCGCGCTCTTTCTCGCGGTAGCGGCGACGGTCGTTCTCTATCTGATGTTCGGCGTCTTGCTGCGCGTGCAGCTCTTTCATGGCTTCCTGACGCCCATCGTTCTGCGAGCCTTCGGGTTCGAAGTGAGTTAACCGACAAATTACCTATCAACAAAAGGCAGTAAAAAGGGAGGGAATGGAATGATGAAACAATCAATTCGCACGGCAGTTTTTGGTGCCGTCCTGATCGCCGGGCTCGGGTCCGCGCTAGCGCGGGCGGACGAGGCCGCCGACTTCTACAAGGGTAAAACTGTGACCTATATCGTCGCGACGGCCCCCGGCGGCGGTTACGATACGAACGGCCGTCTTGTCACGGAGTTCATGCAGAAACACCTGCCGGGATCGACGTTCGTCGTACAGAACATGCCGGGCGCCGGCCACCTGATCGGCACAAACTATATCTATGCTTCCGACCCGGACGGTCTGACCTTCGGTACTTTCAACACCGGCCTTATCTACGGTCAGCTGGCGGGCGATCCTGGCATCAAGTTCGACCTGACCAAAATGTCCTGGATCGGCAAGGTATCCTCCGATCCGCGCGTCATCGTGGTTTCGAAGGATTCCGGCATCACGAGTTTCGATCAGCTGAAAAACCTGAAGGAGCCGATAAAGTTTGCGGCCGCCGGTGTCGGCAGCGCGTCGACGATCGAAACGACGATGCTGGTCAAGTCGATCGGCCTGCCGATCCAGGTCATCACCGGCTACAATGGCAATGAAGATCAGCTGGCGATGCGCCGCGGCGAAGTCCAGGGCATCGTTGGCTCGCGCTCGACGTTCCAGCAGTTCGTCGATGACGGAAATGGCAAGTTCATCGCGCAGATCGGCGGTTCCGAGACCGATGTTCCACAGCTTGCCTCGATGGTTACGAGCGAGGAGGGCAAGAAGGCCATCGCGCTGGTTGAATCCCAGAGCGATATTTCGCGATTGACGGCGGGACCTGCAGGCATTCCAGCCGATCGGCTGAAGGTGCTGCGCGACGCCTATGCGGCCGCAACGTCCGATCCCGAGTTTATCGCCAAAGCCAAGACGCTCGGCCTGCCGCTTGATCCGCTTATCGGCGACGCCGTGGGCGACTCCGTGAAAACGGCCATGGATCAGACGCCGGAGATCGTGCAGTTCCTCAAGGATTCGCTCAAGCCGGAATAGCAGAGCTTTCTGCCTGCTTGGGGCGACCGGACCACCCTGGTCGCCCTGAATTTTGCTCAACTGTACAAGGACTGAAGATGGATAGCTCGGCGCCGACAGCATCAGTGACACAGAATGACGGACTCGGGTGGCAATCCGATATTATCGCTGACCTGATCAAGCAATACGGGTTTCCCTTCATAACGCTCAATCCTGGTGCCAGCTATCGCGGGCTGCATGACTCACTCGTCAATCACAATGGCGATGAGCCGCCAATGCTGCTTTGCCAGCACGAAAAGATCGCCGTCCAGATTGCGCATGGCTATGCGAAAGCGTCGGGCCAGCCTTTGGCTGTCATTGTACACAATGTCGTCGGTCTCCTGCACGCCACCATGGGCATCTACTACGCCTACACGGATCGTGCTCCGGTCTTTGTTATCGGCGCAACCGGACCGATGGACGAGGGCAAGCGGCGGCCCCGGGTCGATTGGGCCCATACGGCGAACGTTCAGGGAACGCAGATCCGCGACTACGTGAAATGGGATTATCAGCCGGGCGGCATGGGCGGCGTTGTGGACAGTTTTGCCCGTGCTTACTCGATCATGATGACAGAGCCGCAAGGCCCGATCTACATGTGCTATGACGCCGCCTTGCAGGAGGCGCCGCTATCCGAACCGATTGCGCTGTCATCGCTGACATCCACAAAAACGCCGAGCCGGATCGCCCCCGATCCTGCCGCACTTGAAGAGGCTGCAGACCGCTTGATCGCAGCGGATTGGCCTGTGCTGGTGCCGCAATTCGTCGGTCGCGACAAGAACGGCTATTCGGACATGGTTGCTCTTGCGGAAACGTTGGGCGCCCCCGTCGCCGACACACAATGGCGGCTTAATTTTCCAACCGGGCATCCACTCGACATGCGGATGAACCGGGACGTATTCAAACAAGCCGATTTGATAACGCTGCTCGACTGCCGGGATTGGGAGCGGCCGACGCACGAAAACGATCGTATAAATCGCACGTTGAAGCCGCTTTTTCCGGAGCATTGCGAATGGCTGGATATCGGTTTTGCCGATATCGAGATTTCGAAATGGGCGACCGACTATCAGCGGTTTCCCGAATGCGCGCAACGCGTGCTCGCCGATACGGCGCTCGCCCTGCCTGCACTGACATCGATCATTGGCAAGCGTGCCAAGGACGACGCGAAACTTGCCCGGAAGATTACGGAGCGCGGGCAGGCCGTTGCTGAAATGCATGACGCGCAGCGTGCAAAATGGCGCGAACAGGCAAAGGTCGATTGGGATGCAAGCCCGATCACTTTGCCCCGGCTCGCCACCGAAGTATGGAACAAGATCCAGCATGAGGATTGGGTTTTAACGACCAACGCATTCGAGGACTGGGCGTTGAAGCTCTGGGATTTCGACCGGCCCTACCGTTGGCCCGGCAAGGCGCTCGGGACGGGAACACAGATCGGCATGGCGACAGGCGTGGCGCTTGCCCATCGCGGCACCGGACGTCTCGTTGTCGATTGCCAGACCGATGGCGATTTGCTGTTTGACGTCGGCGCTCTTTGGTTTGCGGCAAAACACAAAGTGCCGTTCCTCTGTGTCATGCACAATAACCGCGCCTATTACAACGATTGGGAGCACCAGATCACCGTGGCGCGCCAGCGCGGAACGCCCGTCGAACGCGCCTATATCGGCATGGATATCATGGATCCGGCCCCGGACTTTTCCACTATCGCGCGTGGGTTTGGCTGGTACGCCGAAGGTCCGATCGAAGATGCCAAGGATATCGCCAGCGCGCTCGACCGGGCGATAGCGCAGGTCAAGAGGGGCGTTCCAGCGCTCATCGACATCATCACTCAACATGCCGGGTGAACCGATGAAATATCGACTTATGTGGAGGCAGACATGAAGGTTGGAGTCGTGGGAGTTGGAGAGATGGGGCTGGCTATGGCGGGCCACATACTCGACCATGACATCGAAGTCGCTGTCTTCGACGTCGACCAGGAAAAGCTCGGACAGGCTCGCGAGCGCGGCCTCGCAACGAAGGAAAGCCTCGCTCAACTGGCCGAAGTGGCGGATGTGTTTGTTCTCGTTGTGGCGACGGACCAGCAGGTGATCGATGTTTCGCTGGAGCTGGCCGAAAAGGCCGCCGACGGAGCCAACATCGTCGTTGCCGCCACCATAAGCCCCGAGACGATGCTCGAGCTCGGACCTCAGGTCGAAGCCAGGGGCAAGCGGCTCGTTGACGCGCCAGTCGTCTACGGCGCTTCAGGTGCGCGTGAGGGTACGCTGCTTTCGCTGTGCGGCGGTTCGGAAGAAGATATCGAGCGCATCCGGCCGGTCTTGATGAGCTACAGCCGCGACCTTATTCACGTCGGGCCACGCGGAGCCGGGCAGATCGCCAAATCCTGCAACAATCTGTTGCATTGGGTTCATTGCGTGGCCAACTTCGAGACGCTGTTGATCGCCAAGCGTTACGGGATCGATGCACAGCGAATGCGCGAAGTCCTCCTGCAATGCCCGGGAACCAACGGTACCCTCAGCCGGTGGGACAGCACGCGCTTCACCTGGCAGGAAAAGGATATGGATGTGACGCTGGACCTTGCCCAGAAGGGTGGCCTGATGCTGCCGCTTTCCGGACAAGTCGACCAGATCATCAAGACGTTGCATGCCGATGACGTCAAGGCTCTGCTGTATGGGCCGGAGGCAAGCTATCTCGGCAGGGTGGTTCGACCGTTGTCCTCGTCTGAAGGCGGGGTTGGTTGACGGGAAGACGGTTTTTCCGAAATGGCGATACCGAAGGCCCGGCCAGAAACGGATACTTCCCAATCAGGAATAGAAACGTAAATCGAGAGTGAGTTCTATGGCGACCAGTGCTGAAAAAGCGACGACATTTGGTTCCGAACCCGTTGCGGTTCAGGATCCGGACAATTCGAAATTTCTGGTAGACCCTTACAAGGATTGGTCGACGGGAGAAGGCATCCCTATCCATTTCGATTTTGGTCACGACCTGCTCGAGCTCGAGACAGGGCCTTGGGATCGATACGACGCTCGCGGTTGTTTTGCACACACTGTGGGTATGGGCGATTTCATGGCCAATTATGTCATCGAGGTCTTGCCTGGCCGCAAGACCAGCCCCGTCAAGCACCTCTATGAAGCATTCTTCTTCGTGCTCGCCGGATATGGTTCGACGACCGTCTGGCTGCCGAATGGCGAAGTCCGCACCTTCGAATGGGGACCGAAGGCGCTGTTTGCCATACCGCTGAACTGCACCTACCAGATACACAATGGATCGGGGCGCGAACCGGTGCGGCTGTCCTGCACCAATGATGCTCCGCTGAGCATCAATCTTTATCACAATCTGGATTTCATCTTCAAAAACGATTTCGCGTTTCCGGAAAGAAGCGGGCAGTCGAAGCACTTCGAAGGTGAGGGCGTGCTCTATTCCTACGGGACCGAGTCAGCCCGCAAGATCCAGAACGTCTGGGAAACCAATTTCGTCCATGACCTCACCAGCTTCAAGCTTTACGAGTTCGAAGGACGAGGCAAGGGATCGCTCAACGTCAACTTCGTGCTTGCCGATGGCACCATGCATGCCCACGTGTCGCAGATGCCCGTGGGCCGCTACAAGAAGGCACACCGGCATGCCGCCGGTACGCACGTTCATGCGGTCGATGGCACGGGCTATTCGCTGCTCTGGTACGAGGGCGAGTCGGAGTTCAAGGAATTCCCGTGGAAGCACGGGTTCATGTATACGCCACCATTCTGGATGTATCATCAGCACTTCAACACGGGACCTGAACCAGCGCGCTATGTTGCGTGCAGCCTGGGGAGCCGGCGTTATCCGTTCATATCCCTGCGGCGGAAAAGTGCTGAGGGCAAGGGCGCAACATCTGTGAAGGACGGCGGACGCCAGATCGAGTACGAGGATCAGGATCCACGCGTACATCGCAAATTCCTGGAGGCGCTCAAGGAGACGGGCGTGCCTTCTGCCATGGGCGACACTTTCGATGAAGCCGCAGTATTGGCGCTGCCCAAGGAATCGCTGACAGGCGTCATCCAGACCCCCGTTCTGGTGGGACCGGCCATCTAGTTCTTCGTTGAGGAAGTCGCGCTGCCCGGCGCGACTTCCATTGTAATTCGTATAGCAGGAGAAATGCGTGCACGATTTTGATCTGGACCATGAGCACGAGGATTTATCGGAATCCGATCAGCTGGCGATTTCGCGGGCGATCTGGGAACAGGAAAACCTCGAGCTTCTCACCGTCGGTATCGATATCGGCAGCTCCACCTCGCACCTGCTGTTTGCCCGTATCGTTCTGCAGCGGGAGAAGGATGATCTGTCGAGCCGGTTTGTGGTTGTCGAACGCACTGTTCTTTGGCGCTCGCCCATTCTCCTCACGCCCTTCCTGCCGGACGGCACGATCGATGCCCATGAGCTTCGCCATTTCTTCCACCATTGCTATCACGATGCCGGCTACAAGCGAGCCGATGTCGATTCAGGCGCTGTTATTCTCACAGGCGAGGCCATAAAACGAACGAACGCCCGCGCGATCGACGAAATATTCGCAAATGAATCAGGCAAATTCGTCTGCGCGACTGCCGGCCACAAACTTGAATCCATCCTGGCGGCACATGGGTCGGGCGCGACAGCCCTTTCGAGAAAACGGGATGCTTGCGGCCTTCACGTCGATATTGGAGGCGGCACGACCAAACTTGCGCTCATCGACAAGGGGGAAATTCTCGGCGTTGCCGCTTTCGCCGTCGGCGGACGTTTGCTGGCAAAAGACCAGCATGGAAAATGGTCTCGCATCGACGAGTCGGCAAGGATCGTCGCGCAATCGCTCGGTATAGAGATTTCCGGTGATGAATTGCCCGATGAAGCGGCTCGCCAAGGCATCACGAAGCGGCTCGCAGCGCTTGCGGTCGATCAGATTTTGGGAGAGCCGCTTGACGATCTCGGCGAGAAATTGCTGCTGACCGATGCGCTGGAGAGGCATGTCGCCCCGACTTACATCACCTTCTCGGGCGGCGTCTCCGAATATATTTTTGGCCATGAGACCGAGGATCACGGAGACATCGCGCAAACACTCGCACAGGAGATCGTGGCGCAGCTTGGCCCGCGCATCGACGTGCCGGTTATCGATGCAGGGCAACGCATCAGAGCAACGGTCATTGGAGCATCGCAGTTCACCGTTCAGGTCAGCGGCAAGACGCTCTATATGAGCGGCATCAAGGCACTGCCTGCTCATAACATTCCCGTCGTTCACCTCGGGACCAGCTTGCCCGAAGTCATCGACGCCGATGAGATCGCAAGCATTTTCAAGGCAAGTGCTGAACGTCAGGATCGGGATCTGTTACTACCCCTGGCACTGGCATTCTCGTGGAGCGGATTGCCGGACTATCCGCGGCTATTGGCCATGGCCACCGCCATCAAGTCGGTAGCGGCACCGGCAGGTCAGCGCGAGGAACTGCTTGTGCTGGTGATCGACGGCGATATCGGGCAGACGATCGGCCGCATTCTCGAGAAAGAACTCGATCTTGGATCAAACCTGGTTTCCATCGACGGGGTGCAGCTCAAGGATCTGGATTTTGTCGATCTCGGCGAATTCATCGACCCGCCCGGTGTGATTCCGGTCGTCATCAAGTCGTTGCTCTTCTCATGATCTGCAGCGGTTGACAGGTAATGGCAAAGGTCCAGGAACCGAACCAGTCTGCTGGTGCCGCCCGGTCAAGTTTCGATGGGCTGGACCTCAATGACATCGTCATATTCACACGCGTCGTTCAGTATGGCAGCTTCACCGAAGCGGCAAAGATATTCGCAAAGTCGCCGTCCTATATGAGCAAACACGTTACCCAGCTCGAAAATTCTCTGGCCCTGACACTGCTGCACCGCTCGACGCACAAGGTGTTTCTCACCGATGCTGGCAGTGTGCTGTTCGACCATTGCGTCCGGATACTCGCCGAACTCGATGCAGCCAAGGCAGATGCCAGCGGGCTCAGCAGTGAACTGATCGGAAATCTCAGGATACACACGACACCGGGGGTAGGGCAGGGGCTGGTCGTCCCGGCCATCATCGATTTCAATACTGAATTCCCGGCCGTGAAAGTGGAACTTACCGTCAGTGTCAATTCGGTGAGCCTCATGGAGCGAGGCGTGGACGTCGTCGTCGGCAGCCGTCATTTCGAAGATGATGTGTCTTTTCACAGTGGCCTTTTCGAACGCAAACTCGGTCCTGCTCCCTATGCCATTTGTGCGGCGCCGGGTTATTTTGCGCGCCATGGAATGCCGAATCACCCGCACGATCTTCAAAACCACAATTGCCTTGTCCATATGACGCAGAAACGAGATCCCAAGATCTGGCAAATCAGATCAGATGGCGAGGATGTCGCCGTTCCCGTCGATGGAACGTTTCATTCCAACCTGGAGGGCGCGATTTTGCTCGCAGCGGTTGAAGGGGCCGGCATCGTGCGCCTGCCACTTTATAGCGTTGCTGCTGAAATCCAGTCGGGGCAACTGGTTCCGATCTTCGACGGAGATGTCGCTTCTGATCGGGTGATCAAGGCATTCTATCCGAAAAGCCGGTTCGTGCCAAAGAAGGTACGCGCATTCCTGGCCATTCTGGAAACCAAGTTGAACACGCGCATGCAGGATTGTGAGAAATCGAGCGTCGCCATTTAGACGCCTGTATCGAGCGTACAATTTGCCGAACTGTACCGCGATTCATCTATAACCAAGCGAGACCACCCCACTATGCCGTTCAATTTAGATCAAGCCACCATTGCTGCTTATTTCGAGGTGATCATGATCAACGTGCTCCTGTCGGGAGACAATGTGATCGTCATCGCCATGGCGGCGGCAGGTCTCGCCAACGATCTGCGTGGCAAGGCCATTGCCGCCGGCATTGCGGCGGCTGCGGTCATCCGGATCGTTTTCGCGGTGACGGCGGTCAAGCTTCTCGCAATCACCGGCATCACGTTTGCCGGCGGCCTGCTGCTCCTGTGGATATGCTGGACAATGCTGCAGGAACTGCGTGCTTCCGGCGAGGATGATGAGGATCATCTCGCGGGAGTCGATGGCGGCGGCGGGCTCGCCATAAAACCCAAGATGTTCCGCCAGGCCATCTTCCAGATCATTCTTGCCGATGTTTCCATGTCCCTCGACAATGTGCTGGCTGTCGCCGGCGCGGCCAAGGAAAATATGCACGCGCTGATATTCGGATTGATCCTGTCCGTTTTGCTGATGGGACTGGCATCGTCGTTCGTTGCGAAACTCCTCAACAGATACAGGTGGATTGGCTGGATAGGCTTGGCGATCATCGTCTACGTCGCCCTCGACATGGTCTGGCAAGGTGGCAATGAGCTCGCGACACTCTACGGAGTTCACATCGCCTGATCCCTTTGCTTAACAAACCAACCGAAGCTTGCCAGCTAATTTCCATGGGGCAGAGAGCTAAAATTTGTTCTTGTCACCGCTAGGTCACGATGTGACGGTCCCTCGCGGAGGACATGGAGGAGAGATTATGAACAAGTTGCTCGCAGCATTTATCACCTGCGTTGGCATGGTGACTGCCCCTGTGGCAATGGCTGCGGATTTTCCGGCCAAGAACATCCAATTCATCATACCCGTCAGCCCTGGCGGTGGTTTCGACACCTATGTGCGGGCGGTCGCGCCAATCCTTGAGCGTCACCTGCCGCAGTCCGTCAACATCGTCCCGACAAACATTCCGGCCGCGGGCGGTGCGCGAGGTGCCGCGCAGGTCTATCGCGCAAAACCCGATGGCTACACGATCGGCATCTTCAACATACCGGGCATGCTGGTTCCACAGATCAGAGGCGACAGCGATCTGCAGTACGATCTGAAAAAGATGACATGGCTCGGCAGTTTCGGACAGGATGGTTACGGCGTCGGCGTGCCCACAGCGTCGCCCTATAAAACGGTCGCGGATTTGAAGGCGCTCGGACGTCCGGTGAAATTCACCGCTTCAGGACCCTCGTCGACCGCCTATTCGGCGACGATGATCGCCACCGACATGCTTGGTATCAAGCGTGAAATCATCTCGGGCTACAAGGGCAGCAATGATTACGTGCTTGCGGTCATTCGCGGCGATGGGGATGCGGTGATCGGTCCGCTTCCGGTCATGGAGAAATTCGTCGAATCCGGCGAATTGCGGATCATCGGAACCTTCGAGGAAAAATCGTCTGTGCCAGGCGCTCAAAACGCCATCGAGATGGGCCAGCCTGATCTGTCGAAACTGTCGGTCGGACGTCTTGTGGCCGGTCCTCCCGATCTTCCGCCAGAGGTGGCCAAGACTCTGTCCGAAAGCCTTATGGCGGCCATGCAGGACCCGGCGATGGCGACATGGTCGAAGGAAAGCGGCATTGCGGTCGAACCTGGCGATGCAGCCGCCGCCAAGGGAATTCTCGAAGGACAATTCAACTTCTACGAGCGCTACAGCAAGTATCTCGGCCCCGCTAACTAGGCTGTTCGAGGAGTATCCATGCTTGATATCGCGCTAACCGCTGCTGGCAACGTATTTACACTCCAGTCGCTGCTTTTCCTGACCATCGGAATGTTGATCGGCCTTGTCGTCGGTGTCGTTCCGGGTATGGGCGGTACAACCGCGCTTGCCGTGTTCGGACCGATGACGGTCGGTCTCGATCCGTACTCGGCACTTTCGCTCGCCGGCGGGCTCATGGGTGCCGTATCCTTCGGTGGATCCGTCACGTCCATTCTCATCAACCTGCCGGGCGGCGCTCCGAACGCGGCAACCTGTCTCGATGGCTATCCGCTCGCTCAGCAAGGCAAGGCAGGGCTGGCGCTTGGTGCTTCCGCCAGTGCCTCGTCGGTGGGCGGGGTCATCGGCGTATTCACGCTGTTGCTGGTTATTCCGATCTCCAAGAAGATCGTGCTTGCCTTTGGTCCATCGGAATTCTTCCTGCTGGCGACCCTCGGCCTTGTGACGATCGCAGCCTGCGCGCCAGGGCGCATGCTTCGCGCCATGATCGTCGGTGGCATCGGGCTGCTGTTCGCGTTTATCGGCTTCGACAATGTCAATGGCGGGACGCGGTTCACATTTGGCATCGAGCATTTGTGGGAAGGCATCCCGCTCGCACCGGCAATGATCGGTCTGTTCGCCTTTCCGGAAATGATCGAGCTTTCAGCCAAGGGCGGCTCGATCGCCAAGGACAAAGGGCAGGTCGGCCTGACGGGAACGCTCGACGGCGTCTGGGCTTCGTTCAAATATTGGAAGACACTCCTGCGCGGTTCGTTGATCGGAACGCTGGTGGGCGCCATCCCCGGTGTCGGCGGCACCGTCGCTGCGTTCCTCGCTTATTTCAGTACGGTCCAGGCATCCAAGAACCCGGAAAGCTTCGGCAAGGGTAATATCGAAGGCGTGATCGCGCCGGAGGCTGCCAATAACGCCAAGGATGGCGGCAATCTCATCCCCACGCTCGCATTCGGCATTCCGGGTACAGCCGAGATGGCGGTGCTGCTCGGTGTGCTTGTGCTGCACGGAATGGAGCCCGGACCGACGATGATCCTGCATCATGAGGCGGAGATCTACGGTCTTATCCTGACGCTTACGCTGTCATCCATTCTTGCATCGGTGATCGGATTGATGATGGTACGGCCGCTCGCCATGATTACGCGGCTCGATGCGCATATCCTGGTTCCGTCAGTCATTGCGATCTCATTCGTCGGCGCCTACGCCAATGACTCATTGCCCGGTGACATCGTGCTGGCCTTCGTCTTCGGCGTTATCGGTTATCTGCTGATCCGTTTCGATTATCCGCGCTTGCCGCTGGTCATCGCATTGGTGCTCGGCGAGCTTGCCGAACGCAGTTTCGCGCAGGCTATGATGATCTCGGGCGGCAGCTGGTCGATCTTCGTGACACGGCCGATTTCAGCACTGCTGTTTGCATTGATCGTCATGGCTCTGACCTATCCAATGATACGCACGCTCTTGCAGCGGCGCCATTCAGTCGAGGAAGCATCATGAGCGCTCCCCGAAAGAGCCTTTCGGCATTTGCCGAGAATTTTGGCCCGCCGCTGGTGTTTCTTGCCGTCACGCTGGTATTCATCATCGCGGCCTATGGCTATCCTCCGGCCTCGCGTGAAGTTCCGCTTCTCATCGGCTATGCCCTGATCGTGCTCATCGCGCTGGACATACTTTCGCGGACCTCGACCTCGACCGGAGAATTGGTCCGGCGCTATCTCAACCCCGCAAGTGGGTTGCCGGGCGTTCCGAAGTCGCCGGGCGACGAAGGCGAAGAACATCCTTCAGGGCAAAAGGAACTATTGGCCGTCGGTTGGGTCGCCGCATTTACAGCCGCCGTCATGATAGTCGGCATTCTCCCTGCAGTGCCGGCCTATGTCGCATCCTACATGATCGTCGAGGGCCGCAAGAGCGTGAAGTTCAGCGTCCTGATTGCAGCTTCGATCGCACTGTTCCTTTGGCTCAGCTTCGAGATGGTCCTTTCCATCCCCCTTTACCGCGGCATGCTCTTCGAATGATGCGCATGAAATCTATGCCAGGAGCCATGAATGACCATTAATCAGCGATCCCCATCCGGAAGCGTTGAGCAGAAATTGCGCGAAGAGGTCGCTGCCTGCACGCTTATCCTCAATAGTCTCGGCATTCTTGGCTATAGCGGCCATGTCAGCGCGCGGCTGCCGGATGGTCAGCATCTGTTGATCCAGTCGTTCGATCAGAGCCGCGCTTCGTTGCGGCCTGACGACCTGTTGATCTGTGATCTCGATGGTGTCGTGGTGGCTGGTCCGGAAGGTATTCGCGCCCCGGCTGAAGTCTACCTGCACACGGAGATACTTCGCGCCCGGCAGGATGTTCAGGCTGTCGCGCATTTCCACGATGATCTCGCCACGACATTCACCATCGTCAAGAACAGGCCGCTTTTGCCTGTCAAAAACCACGCAATCCGCTGGGCGAGCGGCATTCCCGTTCACCCCGATCCAAGTCACGTGAGTGACGCCATTCTTGGCCGGGCGCTCGCGGAGACGCTGGGACAAAAGCAGGCGCTGCAGATCAGGGCACATGGTCAGGTGATTGTCGCCGAATCGGTCAAACATCTGCTGATCGATCTGATCCATTTCGTTGAGAACGCCAAAGCATTGTACGACGCCCACATGTTGGGAGAGGTTGAACCCCTTACGGCCGGCGAACTGGAAGACTTTGGCCGGACATTCAATAGGGACAGACACGTCCACAAGCTCTGGAAATATTACGCGGGAAGAGCGATCGATTCAGGTATTGTTCCCGCGGATTGGTCCTACGCGGCACCCTGAATGAGAAGGCCGCCAGCGATGCGCAGGGGCCTCCTCGTCTGGTCGTTATTTGGCAGGCTCCGTTGCAGGTGGATTCGAACCGGTTTTCATCGGATCAGCTATACCGTCGGTGAAATTGGCCGATCTGTCGAACGCCGGAGCGGCGTTCAGCTGATCCTTTGTCGCGTTCATTACGAGCCACGTTTTCCCGTCACTGCGCTTTGAAAGTTTCAGCTGGGCCGGCGCTACGGCTACATCCTTGTCGCCGACGCCGAGGAAGCCCCCTACACCGATCACTGCGGCCTGAACCAAACCATCAGGTCCAATGACAAGGTCATTGAGCTTTCCTATTGTTTCTGCCTTGTCATCATCGCCGTTGTACACGGCTGTACCGATGAATTCAGAGGCCAGGATTTGTCCTTCCGAAGCTTTGGTGAGACTTGCTGCATCCGGCGCAGGCGGACTGCCGGGCGCTGGCTTGAACACGTCCTTGTTCGTCACGGTCAGCGGAGCAGGATTCTCGGCAGGTGCCGGCGAGACGCCCTGGCTCAACGCTGTCCCGGACATGAAAGCCACACATGCTATGGCCGCGATGAGGTTCCTGATCATGATGTTTACTCCATATTTACGCGAGAACATCCAGGTTTCAGCCTGGAAATTCCCATCCTTGAGTAAAACACCAAAAGTCGCCAGAGGTTCCGTAATGAAGCGTGTGCAGGATCGTTTGAAGGGAGGAGAGCTAACCGACGATGTTAAAACCGTTAGCCGGCTGGTCGCCATCGACGGCTTCGCTGGTGACGCTTGAAACCGCCGCAGCTGCCGGTCCCTCACTGAAGCGTTGTAGCATCGTGGATACAGCTTGTTCCGATCCAGCGATGCGGGCGGTAACCGACCCGTCGCTGCCATTGCGCACCCAACCGCTCAGGCCGAGCCTTCGTGCCTCCGCTTGCGTCCAGAGGCGAAAACCTACGCCCTGCACCCTTCCGCGGACGTGAACCATAAATGCTCTGCGGTCGGTCGTCATCGCCGCCTCCATGCTATGACGGGTCATCGTGGACCGATCGATCAACGTTCCACGCTATTATCTTTCAACGCATCATCGTCAGAGCGGTTGCAAAAAAGTCCTTGCCCCCGAAGTTTCCCGACTTGAGCGCCATGAGCATATCTCCCTGCGCGCTCCCGACTGTGCGCAAGATTGGCACGCCCGGTGCGATTTCAGGCCCGATCAGGAATGCCGGAATGGCAAGGCGGTCCACCACCGCGCCGGAGGTCTCGCCGCCTGCGACCACCAGGCGACGTACGCCCCTTGCCACGAGTTCGGCGGCGATGGTCGACGTTGCAGCCTCGATCGCATGGCCTGATGCCTCACGTCCGTATCGCGATTGCAGCATGGATACCGTTTCGGGTGACGCACTTGCCGCGATGGCGACAGGACCAGACGAAATGTGCTCGCCAGCCCAGCTAAGGGCCGCGGCTATTTCGTCTGAAGCTGCAATCAGCTTTTCGCTATCAAGCCTCAACACGGGCATGGACCGCTCGGCAATCTCCAGCTGTTCCAGCGTCGCCCTGGAGCAACTGCCGGCAACAATGGCGGCCAGTCCGCCGACGGGACGCATGGCACCATCCGTCGTTCCCGCATGCAATGGTACCTGGCCCGATTCTACCAGAGCGCGGGCAAGTCCAAGACCCAGTCCGGATGCTCCGGTTGAGATTTCCATTTCAACCGCGACAGCACCAAGTGTTCCGAGATCGCGTTCTGTGACTGCATCGACGATTGCCGTGGTGCAGCCCTGAACCCGTAAGCTGTCGAGTCGTGCCTTCACGGCCGCTGGTCCAGCTGCGACTGTCGTCAGATCCACGAGGCCCACGGTTCCCTGCGACTGCCTTGCCATGACGCGTACCAGATTGGCATCGTGCATTGGATTGAGAGGGTGGTCTTTCAGCGGGCTTTCGTTCAGCGGTTGTCCGTTAACGAAGAGGTGGCCGAAATAGACCGTGCGCCCCGTCTCCGGGAAAGCCGGTGTCACGAGGACGGTCCCGCCGCCTGTAAGGTCGGTGAGAGCTTCAGTGACCGGACCGATATTGCCGGCGTCGGTGGAATCGAATGTCGAGCAGATTTTGTACAGCACGTGCTTGGCGCCGTGTCCGTGCAGCCATTGATGCGCCTGCGCCGCAGCGGACACAGCGTCCGCTGCAGGGACAGAGCGGATCTTCAGTGCAACGACGACAGCATCGACATCGGGCAGCGCTAACGCAGCGTCGGGTATGCCTACGGTCTGGATGGTACGCAGGCCATTCTTTGTCAGTGTATTGGCGAGATCGGACGCTCCTGTGTAATCATCCGCGATTGATCCAAGCAAAATAGCCACTGTCTAGCTCCGTCTAAAGGGTTCGAACCATTTCAAACCGTCCAGGGTTCCGGCTCTGGGGATGTATTCGCAACCGACGAAGCCATCATAGGCAAGCCGGTCGATTTCATCGAAGAGATAAGTAAAGTTCAGCTCTTCCCCGTCCGGCTCGTGGCGCGAGGGAATGCTGGCGATCTGGATATGACCGGTAACGGGCATGAGACGGCGCAAGGCCATGGCCACATCGCCGTGCATGACCTGACGATGATAGATATCGAACTGCAGTTTCAGGTTAGGCAGCTCGAGTTCTGTAATGAGCTGTTCGGCCGCGCCGAAATCATTAAGATAATATCCCGGCATGTTTCGCGCGTTGATCGGCTCGAGCACCAGGTCGATGCCAGCTTCGGCAAGCCGGCCGGCAGTGTAAGTGACCGAGCGTCGGTAACACGCCGCCGCGGCTTCGTCGTGGGGATCCGCAATGCCGGCCATCAGATGCAACCGCTTTACGCCAGTCGCCGATGCATATTCGAGTGCCCGTCCCACATCCGACTTCAAGGCATCGAACCGCCCGGGCAGGGCAGCGATGCCGCGCTCACCCGCCGCCCAGTCCCCTGGAGGGAGGTTGAACAGGGCTTGCTCAAGATTATTGCGGACGAGCCTCTCGGAGATCGCTTCGGGCGGAAACTCATAGGGAAACAGATATTCGACCGCAGTGAAACCAGCATCGGCAGCAGCGGCGAAGCGATCAAGGAACGGCCACTCGTTAAACATCATCGACAGGTTGGCGGCAAAAACCGGCATCAACGCGTTCCTTCTCAACCCTTGGGTTTCGCATCCGGCAACCTTGCACCGGACAGGCTGGCATATATCCGTGCAAGAGATGCGTCATCATCGTGACCCATGCCGGCACCGGAGGCTGCCAGATACATCTGCAAAGCCGCGGCGACGAGCGGTACAGGATAGCGCTCTGCCCGCGCCATATCCTGGACGATGCCAAGATCCTTGACGAAAATCTCGACCGTGCTGAGCGGTGTATAGTCTCCCGCCAGCACGTGGGGCACGCGATTTTCGAACATCCATGAGTTGCCGGCGGAGGCGGTGATCACTTCGTATACCTTGTCGAGATCGAGCCCCTGTTTGGCAGCGAAGGCTATAGCCTCGCAGGCAGCGGCGATGTGCACACCGGCAAGAAGCTGGTTGACCATCTTGAAGGCTGCACCGGCTCCAGCCGCATCGCCGAGTTCGTAGACTTTGCCGGCCATGGCATCAAGAGCCGGACGGGCAAGCTCGAAAGCTTGCCTGGAGCCTGAGGCCATGATCGTGAGTTCGCCGCTCGCCGCTTTTGCTGCGCCGCCGGATATCGGGGCATCCAGATAATGAAGGCCGAGAGCTTCGACACGTTGCGCAAGATCCCATGCGACAGCGGGATCCATCGTTGCGGACGAGATGAACACGGCGCCGGGTTGCATTGTATCGGCGATGCCATTTGGCCCGAACAATATGGCCTCGGTCTGCGCGCCATTGACGACCACGGACACGACGATGTCCGCACCTTTTGCAGCATCGGCGGCTGTGGTTGCGCCGCGTCCGCCATCCGCTATGAAGCGATCGACGGCCGCGGGGGCAATGTCACAGCCGATCACGTCGATTCCGGCGCGGTGCATGGATTTCGCCATTCCCATTCCCATGGAACCAAGCCCGACTACCGCCGCCACAATGGCATTTTGGCGGCCCGCATTGGTCTTTGACATAAAATATCCTCCGGTCTTGCAGGCATCCACTCGCCCAGCATGGGATCCAACAAGCGCTCTCCAGATGTGATAAACCACGAATGGCAGCGCTGCCAACCATAAAATGGTAGCGCTGCCAAAAAAACTTTACTAGGGAATTGGGAGAGCAATGCTGTCTGTCGACCGCGCGTTGGAAAGAATAGAAGAGGGATGGGTACCTCCAGATATCAGGCGGCAGTGACACTTGCGCAGGTTGCCGAGGCGGCCGGCGTTGGCGAAAGCACGGTCTCTCGTGTCTTAAGAAACCATGGCTCTTATTCCGGAAAGACAAGGGATCGTGTCATGACAGCCGTTGAGCGGCTGGGTTATGTGCCAAACCGCATCGCCGGTACGCTGGCCTCGACAGGGTCCCGCCTGGTCGCCTTTGTCATACCGTCGCTGTCCAATATCGTTTTCGCCGATGTTTTAAGAGGCGCGGGCGCGACGCTGGAGGAAAATCAATATCAGGCGGTTTTTGCGGTCACTGATTATGATCCCGCAAGGGAGGAGGCGCTGGTCGGCTCGATGCTCGCCTGGCGGCCTGCGGCGGTGATGCTGGCAGGCTATGAACATACCGGGCGCACGATCACGATGCTGCGCACCGCCAATTGCCGGGTCGTGGAAATGCTCGATGTGGATGGTACTGCGCTGGATCTTGCGGTTGGCTTCTCCAACCGCGCCGCCGGCCGTGCAAGCGCCGAGTTTCTGTTGAAGCGCGGTTATCGCCGGATTGGTTATGTCGGCCATGACCTCGAGCGCGATACACGTGCCGGCAAACGTTATTCGAGCTTCTGCGAGACATTGAGTGTCAATGGCGTGCCGCTTGCAGGCCAGCAAATTTATCGGGAAGCTTCGTCTGTCGAAAGAGGCCGTTTGGGTCTCGATCTCCTGCTGGCCAGAACTCCCGACCTGGACGCCGTCTACTTTTCCAACGATGACATGGCGCTCGGTGGCTATTTTCACTGTTTGGCGCGAGGAATTGTCATCCCCTCCCAATTGGCGATTTTCGGCTATAATGGCCTTGATCTCGGCCGGGTTATGCCGCAAGCCCTGTCGACGATACGCACGCCGCGCGTCGCGACCGGACAGTTGGCGGCAAAGCTCATCGTGGACAATGCGCCATCACAGGTTATCGATCTTGGTTTTGAGTTGATCGAAGGCGCAACTGCCTGACACCGGAGGATTCGAATGTCTGATGCACGCCTGCGTGAGGAAATCTGCCGATACGGACGCTCGCTGTTCGAGCGGGGGCTGACACCCGGATCGTCGGGCAATATTTCATTGCGGCTCGATGATGGCGGCTGGCTGGTGACACCGACGAATGCCTCGCTCGGCTTTCTTGACCCGGCTCGGCTTTCTCGTCTCGATGCGGCAGGGGCGCTGGTTTCAGGCCATACACCCACCAAGGAAATTCCGCTTCACAGCGCCATTTACGAGACTCGCGCAAGCGCCCGCGCGGTCGTCCATCTTCATTCAACGCACGCCGTTGCCCTGACAATGCTGCCGGAGATCGATCCGCGCGCCGCGCTGCCGCCGATGACGCCCTATTATCTCATGCGGTCCGGTCAGACCGCCCTCGTGCCCTATTACCGTCCCGGCGATCCGGCGGTTGCCGATGCGATCCGCGGCCTTGCGGGCAAATATTCCTCCGTGCTTCTGGCGAATCATGGGCCCGTCGTGGCCGGCGACAGTCTTGAGGCCGCGGTTTTTGCCACCGAGGAGCTGGAGGAGACGGCGAAGCTTTATCTCCTCCTGCGAAACCTCAACCCCCGCTACCTCAGCCCTGCGCAGGTCGCCGATCTTGTTACGACTTTCGGCCTCGATCTACCCTTTCATGAGGATCACGATCACAAGTGAGTGCAAGTTCCGGCTGGAACTTCGTCCGAGCCGCAGCGTTCCTGTCACGATGATCGTAACTTTGTGCAAGGGGCAGGCATGTCGCAACGCCAGGATAATTTGAAACAGGATAATCCTGTGCCAGTTGCGCATGGCGCCGTTTCATTGCCGTCAGTCACGGTCGACGGCTACAATTTGAAGCTGCGCGACAAGGATGGCTTCATTGGCGACAAGGCCAGTAAATCGGCATTCCAGCAGAAACTCGACGATTGGCGCAAACGCATCCAGAATGGCGGCGACGATCCGCTTGGAGACACTCCGACAAAGGATCTGTCGAAGAAAGAGATCGATGCGCTGGTGCAGGGAAAGGACAAGGAGGCCGCGGCCCTTGTTCTCGGCGCTGTCGATGATTTCGCCGAAGAACTCGCCCAGGTGCTTGCCCGTTTCCTGAAGGAAAAGAGCTGGAAGGGCACCGAACGCGTCGTCGTCGGCGGCGGCTTGAAAGAAAGCGCTTTCGGGGAACTCGCTATAGCCCGGGCGATGGTGCTGCTGAAATCGGATGGCTTGAAAATCGAGCTTTTGCCGATCGCGCATCATCCGGATGAAGCCGGACTTACCGGTGCAGTATATCTCATGCCTGCCTGGATGCTTGAGGGGCACGATTCGTTGCTGGCGGTTGATATTGGTGGAACGAATATTCGTGCAGGGATTGTCGAAACGCGGATCAAAGACAAAGCGGATCTGTCGAAAGCCAGGGTCTGGAAATCGGAACTTTGGCGCCACGCCGATGACGAGCCCAATCGCACGGCAACCGTAGAGCATATCGTGGGCGTGTTGGAACGTCTCATCGCAAAAGCGCAAAAGGCCGATCTTATGCCGGCTCCGGTAATCGGAATTGCATGCCCAGGTACGATCATGCCGGACGGTTCCATCGCGAATGGCGGCCAAAATCTTCCCGGCGGGAATTGGGAGAGCAAGAGTTTCAATCTTCCGGAAGCTCTCGCTGAAGCCATCCCGAAAATCGGTGATCATCCCACCTTTGTAATCATGCACAACGATGCGGTGGTGCAGGGGCTCTCACAGGTTCCGTTCATGCGGGACGTCAAGCGTTGGGGCGTTGTGACTATCGGCACGGGCCTCGGAAATGCCCGTTTTACCAACAGGACCGTTTGACCAGATGTCTGCACAGGAGGGAATTGTGGAACAGCAAATCCAATCAGCACGATGCCTTCAAAATGTCCCAATGGCGCTGAACTGTGCGGCTGTCTGCTACTGCGCCCTCACACATCCGTTGACCTGTACAGCTTGCTGAGTTTGTCGGCTGAACGACCGATTGCGTTGCACCGGTCATACCAAAAAGGAGAAAATGATGAAGAAGACTCTTGCGATGGCACTTACGGCAGCGTCGCTGACTCTCGCTGGCACGATGGCTGCCAAGGCGGCGGACACCATCCGGACCTATGAAGAACCGGATCTGCGCAGCGGCGTGAAGATCGGTTATCTCGATTGCACGATCGGCGGCGGTATTGGTTATGTGCTTGGCTCGGCCAAGGAGATCGAGTGCGACTTCCGCTCCAGCCTCAGCGGCGAACGTTCAGATCACTACAGCGGCGCAATCAAGAAGCTCGGTGTTGACGTTGGCTTCACTACACGCAGCCGGCTCATCTGGGCCGTGTTCGCACCGACAGCCGGCTACCATCATGGCTCGCTCGGCGGCATCTATCGTGGCGCTACCGCGGAAGCGACTGTCGGCGCCGGTATCGGTACCAATGTGCTTTTTGGAGGCACGGCCGGCTCTATTCATCTTCAGGCAATCAGTGTAACGGGCCAGATCGGTCTTAATCTTGCTGCCACCGGCACGTCGATGACACTCGCCTCGGTGAATTGACGGTATTGTCAATATCTCCCTTTCGCCCCGGCGGAAGGGAGCAAGTTCCTAAGCGCGCCGAACTCGATTGCTGAGGCGTCATTTTCACGATTTTGATAATCCGGGGGGATTCTGGTGAAAACAGTCGTCCGAATTTCGTTGCTGGCTGCCTGTTGCGCCTTGTTACCTGAAATTGCACATGCCGAGTGGCAAGCAGTCGAAAAAATAGAGAGCTATGCGGTTTCAGGAAAATCCGGTGCTGAACTCTACGCGTCTATCGGGGAGAGGGGGCCAAGAGCCGGTGACAACGGGAGCGCCATCGCGCATACGAATTTCCGCCTGACATGGTCGAGGAAATACGAGAACCAGCGCAATGCCTGCACGCTCGTCTCCGCAAAGCCGAAACTTGTAATCACCTACACTGTACCGAAGCCTGCTGGAAAGCTGCCGGACGCCGTCGCCAGAAACTGGGAGACGTTTATCACCGGGATCCGCCGTCATGAAGCGGTGCACGGCGAAATGATCCGCGAGATGGTAAAATCAATCGAGACTGCAACAGTCGGCTTGTCTGTGCCCGATGATCCCAAATGCACCAAGATCAGAGCGGAGATGACGAAGCGTCTTTCGGAACTCTCTCAAACCCAGCGACAGCGCAGCCGTGATTTTGATCGAACTGAACTCAGTGAAGGCGGAAATATCCACCAGCTCATCCTCGCATTGGTCAACGGGGCGTAGGCCTGCGGCGTGAGGATACTTTGGCACTGGATTGATATTCTCGAAGGATGAAAACTGATGAATCTGAAACTTCTGGCTCCGATCCTGACTGCGTTCGTTTTCGCCACAACGGCGAGCCCTGTTGGCGCAGCGGAAAGTCAACGGGATGAGGTCGAAGTCTGGGTAAATGATGCCGTGCGGCCGGTCATGAGCCAGTACGATATTCCGGGCATGGCTGTCGGGGTAATTCTTGATGGGAAATCCTATATTTTCAACTATGGCAGAATGACGAAGGAGGGCAGCAAGCCGGTAACGGACAAAACGCTGTTCGAGATCGGCTCGATCAGCAAGACGTTCACCGCCACGCTGGCCACCTACGCACAAGCCAACGGAAATCTCGCCTTGACGGAGCCGGCGGGCAAGTACGTTCCAGCCCTGCAAGGCCGTCCCTTTGGCGATGTGGAAATTCTGCATCTCGCGACGCACACTCCGGGAGGCTTTCCGCTGCAAGTGCCGGACAACGTCAAGAACGAACAGCAGATGCTGAAATATTTCAAGGAATGGCAGCCAGCTTATCTGCCCGGCACGCATCGGACCTATGCCAACCCCAGCATCGGCATGCTCGGCTACATAACGGCGCACAGCATGAAAGGGGATTTCCCTACGTTGGTCGAACAGAAGCTGTTTCGACCGATGGGCATGGCCGACAGCTATATTAACGTCCCGCGCGACAGGATGGCGGATTATGCGCAAGGTTACACGAAAGCGGGCAAGCCCGTGCGCATGAGCAATGCGGTCCTGTCAGCGGAGGCTTATGGTGTGCGAACGACGGCCGCTGACCTGGTCCAGTTCCTCAAGGCAAATATGAACCTGCTGTCCCTGGATGAGACGCTTGCGCGCGCAATAAGGGATACGCATGCGGGTTATTTCAGGGTCGGCGAGATGACCCAGGACCTCGTATGGGAACAATATGACTATCCGGTCGCGCTTCCCACACTGCTTGAGGGCAATTCCCAGAGAACGTCAAGGCCGGCGCTTCCCGTCAAGCGGATAAGTCCTCCAATGTCACCTCGTCAGGACGTCCTCATCAACAAGACCGGATCGACGAACGGGTTCGGCGCCTATGTCGCTTTCGTACCAGAGAAGCGGATGGGTATCGTGATCCTGGCCAACAGGTACTACCCCAATGAAGATCGGGTGAAGATCGTGCACCAGCTTTTCTCCCGCTTCGACAGCGGCGGTGCGGGTCATGAGCCAGCTCCCGTCGAATAAGACGTCCTCTCTGCGCATCAATTTGGGGCGGCTAACGCGGTCCACAGCGGTGCATCGAACCAAACAGCAACGCCCCCGGGGCGCTCCCGGAGGCGTTGTCCAGCTGGGAGGAAGCCGGTGTATCTAGTTTAGATGGTCCCACCGATAATACGGTTCGCCGAACAACTGACCATTCACCTTCTCGATTTTCCCCATCAATGGCCGATACTCTCCCATCGGGATCACACCATCCCTGTTGACGACAATTGCGTCTTTACGGATCGAAGACAGTTCGGCCTTGAGACCATGGGCCTCGGTGGGTGTCATCAACCTTTGATTGCGTTCCTGAGAAATCCGCCTGTCCGCATTGTTAAGGTCGGTAAGAATGGAATCGAGCTGGCCACTTGGCACATACCGGGTAGGGCCGGGCGCCGCGAAGGCCATTGTAAGGGGAGCGGAGGTGAGAAGTGCGGCAAGCGCCGCTTTCAGAATAGTTGAGCGCATTTTGCGTCTCCGGTTTTCATGGAGCGACAGGTCGCTCCATGGTCAGCCGCCCGTCTCGTTCCGTCGCGTCGCGATGGGATCATCGCCGGCGGTTCCCGGGTAGCAGGCCAAGGGTAGATCTTGCAGGGGCCGGAGAAAACCAGCCATGTGTATGATGGCGGCAAACCTGAGTATGACAGCGTTGAACAGCGGATACTACCCGACTTGGTAGAGGTGTACGCCCTGCTGGATTTTCGGCATATGAATGCTTTGAAAACACACGAATCTCACACAAACATTGCGCATTCTTGCACACGAGTCCTCGAATCCGGGGCAAGAATTTCAACCCCAGAGGGAAATTAGTTGCGCGAAGTTGATGTTTCTTTCCACCAGTGTGGCTTATTGTAGCATTGCACAATATTCATGCATGCGCAAAAATAAGGCATGAATGCTGCCTTGTCGATCATGATTTTCGATGAAAACCGTATCCGCGCCGCCATTATCGAAGAGGGCTTGCGGGAGGCGGGGCACACGCACGTGGTGGTGCTGCACGATATCGTCGGACTGGCGCGGCAGATAGAGCTTATCGGTCCGGATGTCATTGTTATCGATATCGAAACGCCCAACCGCGATATGCTTGAGCATTTGTTTCAGCTGACGCGCTCGGTTCGCAAGCCTATCGCGATGTTTGTGGATCGCTCGGATACTTTATCCATTGAAGCGGCTGTTGAAGCTGGCGTTTCGGCCTATGTGGTCGATGGCCTGAGAAAAGAACGCGTGAAGCCTATCCTTGATATGGCTGTGAGCCGTTTCAAGGCGTTCAGCCGGTTGCAGCAGGAACTGGCCGACGCCAAGAGCGCCCTTGAGGAGCGCAAGATCATCGACCGGGCCAAGGGAATCCTGATGAAATCGCGCAAATTAACCGAAGACGAGGCTTATGCGCTCTTGCGTCAGACAGCCATGAACGAAAAGAAGAAACTTGCCGATATTGCCCAAAGCGTCGTCATGGCGGCGGCAATTCTGGGAAGTTAGGAAAAGGCAGAATGAGTTTCATCCCGACCGGAATTGATCAGTACAAGAGCGGCCTAACAGCTCCTGCCACGATCCGCACGGAAAGCGCCAAGCTGGTTCGCGCCGGGTTCATCCCGCTCGTCGATGCCGCTGTTCTCATTGCCGCTTCGGAGTTCGGATTTGCCGCTCGCGAAGGTATCCAGATCGATCTGGTCAAAGATGTCTCATGGGCCAATATCCGCGACCGGCTGGCGTTCCGCCAGTTCGATATCGCCCATATGCTGGCTCCGATGCCGGTTGCCTCAGCGCTGGGTCTTGGGTCCAATCCTTCTCCGACGATTGCTCCTTTCATGCTCGGGCGTGGCGGTAACGCCATTACGCTTTCCGTAGAGCTCTATCGTCGTATGCAGGAAAAGGCAGGTCTTGCCGGACATGAAGATGCCCTGACCAATGCCAAAGCCCTCAAGCTGGTAATCGAGGAGATGCGGGCAAAAAGCGAGGCTTTGCCGGTCTTGGGGATGACCTATCCGTTCTCCTCGCATAATTATGAACTGCGCTATTGGCTCGCTGCTGGCGGTATTCATCCGGAAGAGGATGTAAAACTGGTCGTGGTACCACCGCCGATGACATCCGATGCCCTATCCGCGGGAGCGATCGACGGGTTCTGTGTAGGGGCACCGTGGAATATGGTGGCAGTGTCGCGCGAAGTTGGACGCATCGTTGCCGTCAAGGAAGACATCTGGCCTTCAAGTCCGGAAAAGGTGATCGGTACACGGCCGGAATGGGCAGCGCAGAATCCCGAGACATTATCCCGGCTGATTGTGGCGCTTGATCGCGCGGCGGCATGGTGCGATGTCCCGGACAATCGGCGTGAGCTGGCGCAAATCTTGGCGGAACCCCGTTATCTCGACGTGCCGTTCGACATTCTCCATCGAGTGCTCACCGGACGATTCACTACTGATCCGAACGGGACCGAGCGGACTGTTCCAGAATATTTTACCTTTCATCGCCAAGGCGCAAATTTCCCTTGGATCAGTCAGGCCCAATGGATATTCAGCCAGATGGTGCGATGGGGCCAGGTCGCCTATGCGCCGGAAGCCTATCGGCAGGTTACTTCAGCCTTCCGGCCGGATCTCTATCGCAACGCGCTTGGAAGCCGCGCCGATATTTCCGTGACGGATGCGCGCATAGAGGGAAACGCTGAGGGTGATGTGTTCATCGATGGCGCCACGTTCGATCCAGAAGATATTCGTGGCTATGTTGCACGTTTCCCAATTCGGAATACCGGCTCCGGAACCACGGACCAGAGTGACGTTTAGGGCCGCACATGTTTTGTGCTGTGCACAATAAATTCGCACTCGACTGACGACATCTGCACAAATCTATTGCTTTAAATATTCGTAGGCCCTTCGCGCCTTGCAAGGCTAAACAAAAAAATATGTAACTTTTTCAGCTAGTTGCTGTTTTTATTAAGAGTTGGCACGCGGTTTGCATTGATAATTCTGTTCCGTCAATGACGACAGGAACCGCAGGCACCGGCATCGGGTGCTTTCAAAGACACAGACGTCGCTCGGGCGAGTTCATTCTGCAGGTATGCCTGTAATGCACTCCATCCAGCGGCGTTTTTTTATGATTCAACCGGCTGCAAAGGCTGACGCGTTTCAGGGGAAATACTATGAAAGACATTCTGTCGACTGGCATGCACAGACGAAAACTTCTGAAAGCGGGCGGAACGCTGGCACTGTTTGCTGCCGCCAAATCTGCTTTTCCTGGCGGCGCTTTTGCGGCAGCTGCCGGTCCCGAGACCACAAAGGCAACGCTTGGCTTCATTGCGCTCACCGATTCTGCGCCACTAATCGTCGCCAAAGAAAAAGGCCTCTTCGCAAAATATGGCATGCCGGATGTCGAGGTAGTCAAGCAGGCCTCCTGGGGCACTACACGTGACAATCTCGTATTGGGTTCGGCCGGTAACGGTATTGACGGCGCCCATATCCTCACCCCGATGCCGTACCTTATCAGTACCGGCAAGGTCACCCAGAACAATCAGCCTTTACCCATGGTTATCCTTGCGCGCCTCAATCTCGACGCGCAGGCAATTTCCATTGGGTCTGCCTATGCGGATCTGAAAGTCGGTGCCAACTCCGGTGCACTGAAAGAGGCTTTTGCCAAGAAGAAGGCAGAAGGCAGCCCAGCCAAGGCCGCAATGACATTCCCGGGCGGTACACATGATCTCTGGATTCGTTACTGGCTCGCAGCCGGGGGTATCGACCCCGACAAGGATGTCGAAACCATCGTGGTTCCACCGCCGCAAATGGTCGCCAATATGAAAGTCGGCACGATGGATTGTTTCTGTGTTGGCGAGCCGTGGAATGCCCAGCTCGTCAACCAGGGCATCGGTTACACAGCAATCAATACGGCGGAAATCTGGGCCAAGCATCCGGAAAAATCTTTCGCCATGCGTGCCGATTGGGTCGAGAAAAATCCCATTGCGACCAAGGCGCTGCTGATGGCCGTCCTCGAAGCCCAGCAATGGGCTGACGACATGGCGAACAAGGACGAACTGGCTGCAATCGTCGGCAAGCGTGCCTGGTTCAATGTTCCCGCCACCGATATCGCCGGGCGGTTGAAGGGTGAGTATGACTATGGCTCCGGACGTATCGAGACAACCAGCCCGCATTTGATGAAATTCTGGCGCGATCACGCATCTTATCCGTTTCAGAGCCATGAAAAATGGTTCCTGACCGAGAATATCCGCTGGGGCAAATTTGCGCCGGATACGGATATCAACGCATTGGTTGGCAAGGTCAACCGGGAGGATCTCTGGCGCGAGGCGGCATCAGCCCTTGGCGTTGCTGCAACGGATATCCCAGCTTCGACATCGCGAGGTGCTGAGACCTTTTTCGATGGCAAGGTCTTCGATCCGGACAACCCGCAGACCTATCTCGCCAGCCTCGACATCAAACGTTTTGCCTAAAGGAACCGGTATGACTGCCAGCCCCGTACGGATGAATCCACAAAAACAGCCACACACCCAAGCAAAGGTCGTCACTTTGAGCACTCCGAGATCATCTGTTGCTCGGCGGCGCTTTCCGCAGTGGCTCTCCGCCCTTGCAGGACATATCTTGCCGCCGCTGGTAACGCTGGCGTTTCTGCTGGTTCTTTGGGAAGTCATCTGCTCCTCGCCAACGGCGAGTGTTCCCCCGCCGTCGCGCGTTGTATCCGAAACCTGGGAATTGATTGTCCATCCATTCTATGTTGGGCAAGGCGTTGACCAGGGTCTGTTCTGGCACATCTTCGCCAGTCTCAAGCGCGTGGCCCTCGGTTATTGCCTTGCGGCAATCGCAGGGATCGCTCTTGGTGCGCTGGTGGGCCAGAGCGACTGGGCGATGCGCGGTCTTGATCCGATCTTCCAGGTTTTGCGCACCGTTCCACCACTTGCTTGGCTGCCGCTATCATTGGCAGCCTTCAAGGACGGTAGTCCCTCCGCAATTTTCGTGATTTTCATCACGGCCATCTGGCCGATCATCATCAATACGGCGGTTGGTATCCGCAATATTCCGCAGGATTACCGGAACGTTGCAAGGGTGCTGCGTCTCAATCAGTTCGAGTACTTCACCAAGATCATGATCCCGGCGGCCGCACCATACATCTTCACGGGTTTGCGTATCGGTATCGGTCTGTCCTGGCTCGCCATTGTCGCTGCCGAAATGCTCATTGGTGGTGTCGGCATCGGCTTCTTCATCTGGGACGCGTGGAACTCCTCGCGCATAAGCGACATCATTCTCGCGCTCATCTATGTCGGCATCGTTGGCTATCTGCTTGATCGCGCAATTGCGTCCATTGCCAAAGTCGTCACCCGCAACACGCTCAGCGCCTGAAGGAAATAATCATGTCAAAACCCTATCTCTCGCTCGAACAGATCGACATGGTGTTCAGTCGCGGTGGTGCGAGCACACAAGTTCTGAACCAGGTCTCTCTCGACGTCGACAAAGGTGAGTTCATATCGATTATCGGCCATTCCGGTTGCGGGAAATCGACGCTGCTCAACATCGTGGCGGGCTTGACAGAGGCAACACGCGGCGTGGTGCTTCTTGAGGGGGCTGTCGTCGATGCACCGGGACCGGACCGGGCGGTGGTGTTTCAGAACCATTCTCTGCTTCCCTGGCTGACAGTTTATGAGAACGTCAAACTGGCTGTGGACAAGGTTTTCTCAGGTATGAAAAGCCGGGCCGAGCGGCATGAGTGGACCATGCGCAACCTCGAACTGGTTCAAATGGTTCATGCCAAGGACAAGCGCCCGTCGGAAATATCGGGCGGCATGAAGCAGCGTGTCGGCATTGCTCGGGCATTGGCGATGGAGCCGAAAGTCTTGCTGCTCGACGAGCCGTTCGGAGCCCTCGACGCACTGACGCGGGCCCATCTGCAGGATCAGGTCATGCAGATTCACGCCGAACTTGCCAATACCGTACTGATGATCACCCACGACGTAGATGAAGCGGTGCTTCTCTCTGATCGCATTGTCATGATGACCAACGGACCATCGGCCAAGATCGGAGAAGTCCTGGACGTACCGCTTGTTCGTCCGCGCCGCCGCATCGAACTTGCGTCGGACGCTACCTATATTCGCTGCCGCTCGGCAGTGCTGAAGTTCCTCTACGAACGTCATCGCCTCGTGGAGGCTGCGTGAGATGGAAGCATACGGGAAAAAGCAGAAGCTGGTTATCATCGGCAACGGCATGGCACCGGGTCGTGCGCTGGAACATTTGTTCGAACTGGCGCCCGACACTTATGACGTGACGATTTTCAACGCCGAACCACGTGTCAATTATGATCGGATCATGCTCTCGCCGGTGCTTTCCGGCGAAAAGGAATTCGAGGAAATCATCATCCATGGCGACGGCTGGTACATCAAGCATGGAATCATGCTGTACAAAGGCCACAAGGTGGTCAATATCGACCGCGTTGCCAAAACGGTTACCTCCGATGCGGGAACGACCGAACCTTACGACAAGTTGCTGATTGCCACCGGCTCTTTGCCATTCATATTGCCCCTGCCCGGCAAGGATCTTCCCGGCGTACTGACCTATCGCGACCTTGACGACGTCAACGCTATGTTGCTTGCGGCGCAATCGCGGGCGAGGGCCATCGTCATCGGTGGCGGATTGCTCGGTCTCGAAGCGGCGGCCGGACTCAAATCGCGCGATATGGATGTGACAGTCCTGCATGTCATGCCGACATTGATGGAACGGCAGCTCGATCCGGCGGCAGGCTATCTCCTCGAAAAGGCGGTTGAAGCGCGGGGTATCAAGGTCCTCACCAAGGCCAGCACCAAGGAGATTGTTGGCGAGAAGAAGGTCGAGGGCGTGTTGCTTGCCGATGGCACCATACTCCCCGCCGATCTTGTGGTGATGGCTGTCGGCATCCGGCCAAGCGGTTCGCTCGCCAAGGAGGCGGGACTTGAATGCAATCGCGGCATTGTCACGGATTCCGGCATGCGCACGTCCGATCCGGACATCTTTGCTATTGGCGAATGCGCGGAAGTCGGCGGCCAATGCTACGGGCTCGTCGCGCCGCTCTATGAAATGGCGCGGGTGGTTGCTTCGCAGCTTGCGGGCAACAGCGAAGCCGCCTTTGTTCATAGCGAAACGCCGACCAAACTGAAGGTCACCGGCATCAACGTCTTTTCGGTCGGCGATCTCGGGGAAGGCGATGATCGCCAGGAAATTGTGTTGCGGGATGCTTCTGCCGGCGTTTACAAGCGCCTTGTCCTCAAGGATGACCGGATCATCGGGACAGTCCTGTACGGCGAAACGTCCGATGGTGCCTGGTTCCACGATCTCACCAAAAAGCGCACCGACATTTCGGAGATGCGCGACACCCTGATTTTCGGCCAGTCCTATCAAGGAGGATCCCCGCTGGACCCTATGGCGGCCGTTGCAGCCTTGCCAGATGATGCGGAAATCTGCGGTTGCAACGGCATTTGTAAGGGAAAGATCACCGGCGCCATCACAGGCAAAGCCCTGACATCGCTTGACGATGTGCGTGCTCATACCAAGGCTTCCGCCTCTTGCGGGAGTTGTACCGGACTTGTCGAGCAGCTTTTGTCGCTAACATTGGGCGATAGTTATAACCCTTCCGCAGTCACGCCGATGTGCAGCTGCACCGATCTCGGCCATGACGATGTGCGTCGCCTGATCAAGGCGAAGGGTCTGAAATCGATTCCCGCTGTCATGCAGGAGCTTGAGTGGAAGACGTCCTGCGGCTGCGCCAAGTGCCGCCCGGCATTGAACTACTATCTCGTCTCCGATTGGCCGGATGAATATGCCGACGATTACCAGTCGCGTTTCATCAATGAGCGTGTTCACGCCAATATCCAGAAAGACGGAACCTATTCTGTCGTGCCGCGCATGTGGGGCGGCATGACCAGCTCGAAGGAATTGCGTGCCATTGCCGATGTCGTCGACAAGTTCGAGATACCGGCTGTGAAAGTCACCGGCGGTCAGCGTATAGACATGCTCGGCATCAAGAAAGAAGACCTGCCCGCTGTCTGGGCCGATCTCGGCAAGGCCGGTTTCGTCTCGGGCCAGGCCTATGCCAAGGGCCTGCGCACCGTGAAGACCTGTGTCGGGACGGATTGGTGCCGGTTCGGTACGCAGGATTCGACCGGACTGGGCATCCGCATCGAGAAGTTCATGTGGGGATCGTGGACGCCAGCCAAACTGAAAATGGCGGTATCCGGCTGTCCGCGCAATTGTGCCGAGGCGACCTGCAAGGACATCGGCATCATCTGCGTCGATTCCGGTTTCGAGATCCATTTTGCCGGGGCGGCCGGGCTCGATATCAAAGGGACGGAAGTCCTGGGGCTGGTCCATACGGAAGATGAGGCGCTGGAGCATGTGGTGGCATTGGCCCAGATGTACCGCGAGCAGGGCCGTTATCTGGAGCGCATCTACAAATGGGCCAAGCGTGTCGGCCTCGATGAAATCCGCCGGCAGATCATGGGCGATGCGGATAAGCGCAAGGGGTATTTCGATCGCTTCGTCTTCAGCCAGAAATTTGCCCAGGTCGATCCCTGGTCCGAGCGTGTGTCAGGCGTGGACAAACACGAGTTCCAACCCATGGCGACCATTGCCTACCAGCAAGCAGCGGAGTGAGTGCCATGAACGACTGGATCGAGATCGGTGTGCTCAACGATATCCCCCGCCGGGGCGCGCGCTGTGTAAAGACGCCGCAAGGCAAGATCGCCGTATTCCGCACGATGGAGGATCAGGTCTTCGCCATCGACGACCATTGCCCGCACAAAGGCGGGCCGCTGAGCCAAGGGATCGTCCATGGTGCTTCGGTGACTTGCCCGCTGCACAATTGGGTGATCTCGCTGGAAACCGGCAGGGCGCTTGGAGCCGATGAGGGTAGCGTTAAAACCATTGCGATAAAGCGCGATGGCGAGCGCATATTTGCCCTTCTTGAACGCGCTGCCATGGCGGCGGAATAGAATGCTTGAATCTCCCAACACCGTTCGCACCACCTGCGCCTATTGCGGAGTGGGTTGCGGCGTTCTCGCCACAAGGGAGGAGAGCGGAGCCATCGGCATCAGGGGTGATCCCCAGCACCCTGCCAATTTCGGGCGTCTTTGCTCGAAAGGCTCCGCTCTTGGCGAGACCGTCGATCTGGAAGGGCGGCTGCTCGAACCGCAAATCCGGGGCAACTCCGCGAACTGGGATACCGCGCTCGATCTCGTGGCAAAGCGCTTTGCCGATACGATCGCCGAACATGGCCCAGACAGCGTCGCCTTCTATGTCTCCGGCCAACTTCTGACCGAAGATTATTACGTTGCTAACAAGCTCATGAAGGGCTTTATCGGCTCGGCTAATATCGACACCAATTCACGGCTGTGCATGTCGTCATCGGTGGCGGGCCACAGGCGCGCTTTCGGGTCGGACACGGTTCCCGGCACCTATGAGGATCTGGAGCTCGCCGATCTCATCGTCCTGACAGGTTCGAGATCTTGCCTGGTGCCATCCTGTGCTTTATCAGCGCATCGCTGCGGCAAAGATTAAGCGCCCAGACATGCGCGTTGTGCTTATCGATCCGCGCCGTACCATGACCGCCGATATCGCTGACATGCATCTCAAAATAAAACCGGATGGCGATACGGCGCTGTTCGTCGGTCTACTTGGGTTTTTGGCGGCACAAGGCGCGGTGGACCGGAACTATGTCGAGCGGTACACGTCGGGGTTCGATGCGGGATTGGCTATCGCCAACAGTCACGATCTGCGCAGCATTGCCGCACGGACCGGGATCTCTCCCGAAGAACTTCGTGCGTTTTTTGAACTGTTCACGCGAACCGAGCGAAGCGTGACGGTTTATAGCCAGGGTGTGAACCAATCCGCCAGCGGCACCGACAAGGTCAATGCCATCATCAACTGCCATTTGGCGACAGGCCGTATCGGTCGTCCGGGCATGGGTCCGTTTTCGATAACCGGCCAGCCCAATGCCATGGGCGGCCGTGAAGTTGGCGGATTGGCGAACATGCTGGCGGGCCATATGCATCTGGAAGATGCCGGGCACCGCCAGCTCGTGCAGGAATTCTGGGACGCGCCGACCATCGCGTCGAAGCCGGGACTGAAGGCTGTCGATCTTTTCGATGCAGCGCGGGCTGGGAAGATCAAGGCGTTGTGGATCATGGCGACCAATCCGGTGGATTCGATGCCGGAGGCGGATCTTGTCATCGAAGCCTTGAAGACTTGTCCTTTCGTCGTCGTTTCCGACATCAATGCGATGACGGATACGACATGCTATGCCGATGTGCTTTTGCCGGCGGCGGGATGGGGCGAGAAAGATGGCACCGTCACAAACTCCGAACGCCGCATCAGCAGGCAGCGTGCGTTCCTGCAGCTGCCGGGCGAGGCGAAGCCGGACTGGTGGATCGTGAACCAAGTGGCCCGGCGCATGGGTTTTGCCGATGGCTTCTCCTTCGAAACTCCGGCGCAAATCTTTGCCGAACATGCAGCGCTTTCGGGCCACGGAAATCACGGCACACGCGACTTCGATATCAGCGCCCATTCTACCATAACAGGCGCGGACTACGATGCACTTTCACCATTTCAATGGCCGCAGGGCAGCGGTGAGTCGACGACCGAAAAGCGGTTCTTCGGGCAAGGCGAATTTTACACCGAAGACCGCCGCGCCCGCTTCGTGGCGGTGCGACCGGCGAATGAGGAAGCACTCGATCCGCGCTTTGCGTTTACACTGAATACGGGCCGTGTTCGCGATCATTGGCATACAATGACCCGCACTGGAAAAAGCGCGCGTCTTTCCGCCCACTTCGCCGAACCTTTTGCCGAGATCAATCCGATCAATGCCGCAGAGCAGGGCATTGCCGACGCCAGTCTGGTGAACCTCAGTAACGATCATGGCACGATCATCGTCCGGGCTTTGCTGACGGAACGGCAGGCGAGGGGCAATATCTTCGTGCCCATGCACTGGAACGGACAATTTGCCGGCAATGCGCGGGTGGACAGGCTGGTTACCGCCAATGTCGATCCGGTTTCCGGACAACCGGCTCTGAAGATGGCACGCGTCGCAGTCAAACCGTTCGCCGCTCGCTGGTATGGCTTTGCCGTATTGCATCGGAAGCCTCTGCCAGATGCGGAATATTGGGCGTTGGCCAGGGCGGATGGAGGTTACCGGCTCGAACTGGCCGGTCATAGCGAGCCTGGGGACTGGAGCGCCTTCGCGCGAAACCTGTTCCAGGCAGAGAGGAATATCGAATTGCTTGCCTATCACGATGCACATCAGGATCAGCATCGCATCGCGGCATTCGATGGTGACAGACTGTTAGGTGCGCTTTACGTGGCGCGCGAACCGGCGACTGTTTCGCGCAGCTGGGCCAGCGAACAATTGACGCGGAAATTCGCAGATGCACGGCAACGCTTCCAGCTTCTGGCCGGGCGACCGGGCAGAGACATGACGGACAAGGGTGCGATTGTCTGCGCCTGTTTCTCGGTAGGACGTAACGAGATTGCCACTGCCGCCAATGAGGGTTGCGATACTGTGGAAGCAATCGGCGAACGCCTTAAGGCCGGAACCAATTGCGGCTCCTGCCGTGCCGAAATCCGGGGAATCATCGACGCATGCCAAGTCGTTGCAGCCGAATGAAATTCTGCCGGGAGAGTAACTGGATCAGCTGTGTCGCCCGGCTCTTCGCGGCAACGCTCTGCCGTTATCCGCAAGCAAAGAAAGTCGAGTAACCGCCGACCACTGAAACTCCGGCGTATCGCATGTTTGGTCGAAGCAGGTTGGTGTTGTGACCTGCAGAACTCCTCCATCCCGAAAAAAGAGCCTGTGCACTCCTATATCTGACTCCGACGTTTTCCGTACACACTCCGCTCAGTCCGGCTGCTTTTGCTTGAGCTGATCTCTGGCGGAAGCCATCATGACCGATAGTTCCCCGGGCGGCTTGTTCCCGGCTATGCTGCCGTGCCAGGGCTTTCAACGTGCCGTTGGCGGCCAGCGGAGACAGGCCATGGCTCGTCCTATAGGAATTGATGAGCGTAAGCGTCGGGGGGCCAAAATCGCCTGTCATTGCGATGGGCTGTGCCGTCCCTGCACACCCAGAAACCAGAACCGCAACTGCCATTGCGTGTAGAATTTTCATTGTCGGATTTCCCCACTGTTTCCGTTACTACGGCATAAGACTTTGTACGGCTGGGCCGTACTTCATACCTGGAACCCACCCCTTCTACATGCTTCTGAGGCATAACAATGGTTATGGAACCAGGTTTTGCACATTTTGCGTAGACCGGCAATTTGGGCTCTGCAGTCATTGAGTAAGATATTCAAGCACGGTTGATTGTCACACAAAAGAGTGGATAGTCACCAGGATGGAGAGCGGAAATGAATCTCAACGATGACGACGAACACCTGATAGAAACGCTTTTCCGCAATGGCACGATTACCGTCGTGGGTGTGGTGCTTTCATTTTCCCTGGGCTTCCTTACGCAGTGGGCAAGCAATCCAATACCGTGGAGACTTACCGACCTGCCGACGCTGGTCGTCATAGCTATAGGCATCGTCTTTCAACTGCGCTCCCTGGCTTTACTTTTGCAAACGTCGTCATTGAAAAAAGTCGTCTACGACAAGGCAAGCCGGCTATTTCTCAATGGCGTAATCATCACCGGGTCGGGTGTTTTTCTGGCGATCCTCATTGACACGTTCCGGTTGCTGATGGAACGTTAACCGACACTTGCGATTGAGCGGTTCCGCCTCTTGATTTGCAACCAGCTGCCTGTTGTGTTGCCGGTCACCAAGGAGATCCTTCAATGCGATTAGAGACTGATTTTCCCGATCATCGAAATGGCCGATTTTCACGCGAACCAGTGCCATCTCATTGGCCTCGGAACGTAAGGCAACTATCGCTGAAAGGCAGTGCCCTTTTCGGCATCCATGAAGAAACCGGCAATCTTTATTGGGATGGCAAGTTGATCCAGACCTCCAATCGGCTTGGCAATTTCGAGCGGGGCCTCGGTATTGTCCTGACCACAGCGATTGTTGTGATGGCTATACTTGAGGCAGTCGGGTTCTTCTTCGGTCGGTGATTGCCTTTGGCCAAGGACGGGACCCTGTTTTCATTCTTTGTTTCGAATAGAACGGTCGCTCTCGGTGTTATTGGCACACACCACTCGTGAAGTTTTATTAGCGGAGGATGGTATGGAAGGGTTTCAGGCGCCTGTCGCGTTACTTGCCAGGCTGTTTCTTGCTTATATCTTTGTCATGGAAGGCTGGGGCAAGATTGCCGACTATGCCGGTACTGCCGCCTATATGGAGACCAACGGTGTTTCAGCCAAGCTGTTGCCGCTCGTCATCCTGACCGAACTCGGTGCCGGGGTTCTCGTCGCTGCCGGCTTCATGACTCGCTACGCTGCTCTCGCGCTTGCCGGGTTCTGTTTGCTAACGGCTCTTTTGTTCCATACCGACTTCGGAAATCTCGAACAATTGATCAACTTTAACAAGAACATCGCCATTGCCGGTGGGTTCCTGGCTTTGTTGGCTTTTGGTCCGGGTGCGTGGTCCGTCGATGCATGGATGAAGCGACGTTAGCGCTCACCGAAGCTCGATGTCTTTAGAAATTCAGAAAGCCGTTCGCTCTTCGGCTTGTGGAACATTTCGCGCGGATTGCCCTCTTCACCAATGCGCCCCTGATTCATAAAGATGACGCGGTTCGAGACCTCGTAAGCAAAGCGCATCTCGTGGGTGACGAGCAGCATGCTCATTCCGTCTTGAGCCAGCGACTTGATGACCTGCAAAACCTCGTTCACAAGCTCGGGATCGAGCGCTGACGTTACCTCGTCGAAGAGCATCAGTCTCGGGTTCATGGCGATGGCCCGCGCGATCGCCACGCGTTGCTGCTGACCGCCAGAAAGCTGGCCGGGGAAATGATCGGCGCGGGCCAGGAGACCCACGCGATCGAGCCATTTCTCGGCAATAGATCGCGCTTCGTCCTTGCTCAGCTTCTTCACCTTCATCAGCCCGAGCATAACGTTGCGGGCGGCGCTCATATGCGGAAAAAGGTTGAACTGCTGAAAGGCCATGCCGGTCAATGCCCGCTGGCGTGCTATCTCCTTTTCGCTCTTGCGACGGCGCTGTCCACCCACCGTCTCATAGCCGATCTCCTCGCCATCGATACTGATCGAGCCGCCCTGGAATTCCTCCAGCATGTTGATACAACGCAGCATGGTTGTCTTGCCGGAGCCACTCGATCCGATGATACTGATGACGTCGCCCTGCGCCATAGTGCAATCAACGCCTTTCAGGACTTCGACATCGCCGTAGCTTTTGTGCAGATCGCGGATTTCTAGAAGATGGTTTGGCATTTGTTATCGCCTCAGGACGGAATAGCGGTCTTGCGTTCGACATACCGGCCGAAACGCTCGATGGCATAATTGATGATGAAATAGAGAAAGCCGGCGAAGAAATAGAACTCGAGGCTGAGAAACGATCGCGAGATAATTTCCTGCGTACGCAGAAGCAACTCGGCAACGCCGATGATGGAGAGCAATGTCGATGCCTTGACCATTTCTGCGGCCGTATTCACCCAGGCCGGCAGAACCTGGCGCAGCGCTTGCGGCCCGAGCACGTAAGCAAAGGTTTGCGGGAACGTCAGGCCGATCGCCTTGGCGGCTTCCGTCTGGCCCTTCGGGATGGCTTGAAGCGCTCCTCGGACGATCTCGCCGACATGGGAACTGCAGAACACAGCGAGGGCCAATACGCCGGCCTGAAACGGGCTGAGATCAAGGCCTATAGTGCTGAGTACATAGTAGCTTGCCAGCACGAGGACGAGGACCGGGGTACCGCGAATGAAATCCGTATAGCCACGCACGATCCAGCGCAGCGGCCGGACGCCATAGGTCAGAGCAAGGCCCACGAATATTCCAAGCAACGTGCCGAAGCAAATTGCCAACAGGGAAATCGAAATGGTGAAACCGAGGCCCTTGAGGATCGGTATGCGGGCCAGCCAGAGAATATCGAGGAAATGAGCAATATCCATCACATCACCTCGGCACTGACAGGCGACGCTCGAGGGCACGCATCAGCGCGGCGAGGATCGAGCACGTTATGACGTAGAGGCAGCTGGCGACGATCCAGGTCTCAATGACACGGAATGTCTCGACATTGATCTTGCGTGCCTCGAACGTCAGCTCCGGTACGGCGATCGCCGCCGCCAGCGAAGTGTCCTTGAACAGCGAGATGATTGTACTGCTCAGCGACGGCAAGACGTTACGGAACATCAGCGGCGCAATGATCGAGGTGCGAGATCTGCATTTCAGTAAGGCCGATGGCGAGACCTGCTTCGCGCAATCCGACAGGAATCGACAGCAGACCCGCGCGGAAAACCTCTGCAAGATACGCGCCGGAATAAAGCGCGAGCGTGAAGATGAAGCTTTCGATCTTGCCCAGCCGGAACCCCAGTTGCGGCAACGCGAAATAGGTGAAGAGAACAAGGACTAGGATCGGCGTGTTGCGGATAATCGTCACGTAGATTCCGGCGGGACGCCGCGCAAAGCCATTCTTCGAGATGAGGCAGAACGCGGTGAACAGGCCAATCACTGCGCCGATCAGGATTGCCCCAAAGGCCAGGGCAAGGCTGAGTGCCAGCCCTTCGAGCAGAAGATCGAAGCTTCGCCACACTGCAGCAAAATTCAACGTATAACCCATGATGTTCCTGTTATCCGGAACGAGAAGGAAACGGCTCCGGAAATTTCCGAAGCCGCAGCGTGATCAACTTACTTGTATTCGACCGGGAAGCCGATTTGCGGAGGCGTCAGATCCTTGCCGAACCAGGTTTTGAACGATTTCGCATAGAAGTCGAACTCGACACCGGTCATTGCTTCGTGCAGTGCAGTGTTGACGAAGTTCAACCAATCCTGGTCGCCACGCTTGACGCCGCAGGCATAGGTCTGCGGATTCCAGCCATAGCCGGCATCCTTGTAACGGCCCTGGTTCTGGGTCATGTACCACGCGAGCGACGACTGATCTGTCGCCGCTGCGTCTGCCCGACCGGACTCGAGGGCCTGATAGATAAGGTCAACGGATTCGTACTGGTCGACCTTGGCTTCCGGCAAAGCCGCATGAACCATGCCTTCAGCGTAGACATTTTGCAGAACGGAGATTGTGACCGCTGAGCCGGCGGCTTTCAGCGCTGCATAATCGGCATATTTGCTGTCGGCCTTGAGCATGAGACCAACACCCTCCCGATAGTAAGGAATGGTGAAAGCGATCTGCTGTGCCCGCTCGCCGGTCACTGTCATGAACTGACATGTGATGTCGACCTTGTCCGTTGTAATATTCGGAATGCGCGCGTCGGAAGATTGATTGACGAATTCGATCTTCTCCGGGTCATTAAACAGAGCCTTGGCGATGATGTGACCCATGTCGACGTCAAAACCCTGAAGCTTGTCGTCGACGCTCTTGAAATGCCATGGCGCATTGGTGCTGCCGGTGCCGAGAACCAGATGACCCCGGGCCAGAACCTCGTCCAGTTTGCTTTTGGTTTCCTGTGCGAACGCCGTAAGTGAAGGCAGCATCGCGAATGCGGCTACAGCGGCCGCTACACGCAGTCGGTTGGTCATCTTCGTTCCCCTATTCGTCTAGCGAATGTTTTCGTTGTAATCCATTATTATGGAATATAGTACCTAATAATGGATAGCCAATAGAATGACAGTGGCTTCGACTTGTCAAGGGGTCCTTGAACGATGGGAACTCGACTGTTTTTATTTACAGGCCGTGGGCGACGAATTCAGATAACCAAACAAAAACCCGCATCAGTGGTTGATGCGGGTTTTGCAGGATAGCCGGGGTGCTAGGCCGCTGCGGCATTGACCCGGCTTTCCGCCATCGCGGTCAATGCCTTGTCGGTATTCATTTCTTCCTGGAGGTTCTGCTGGAGCAGCGTCGCACAATCGTTACGGCCGAGCTGTTTCGCCCAAGCAACAAGAGTACCATAGCGCGTGATCTCGTAGTGCTCGACCGCCTGTCCAGCGGCGATGAGCGCAGCGTCCAGAACCTGATCGTCATCGACCTCGCCCGAGACATCGTCAGCTTCCTCAAGAATGCCATCGATCGCCGGGCAATTGACGCCGGCAACATCCACGCCATGCAGTTTGAACACCTGCTCCAGACGCTCGATCTGCATCTCCGTCTCTTGAAGATGTTTCTCAAAACCGTTCTTCAATTCCTGATCAGAGGCCTTGTCGATCATTTCGGGCAGAGCCTTTGCGATCTGGTTTTCAGCATAGTAGATGTCGCGGAGAGTATGGACGAAGAGATCGTCCATCGTCTTGATATCTTTAGAAAAAAATCCCATGTCGTCCTCCTGATTTGCAGACACGATCAATCACCCGGCAGCTTGATAACTCCCGTAGCGCATTGCTCTCTCGATTGGTTGCAAGGGAAATAACGAGGACCCGTGGGAATGGTTCCTTGCTTTTTTGGACTACAGAAACACTGGCGGATCGAACCGGCCTTTGCCCGCAACTTCTACCAGGTAGGTCTTTCCGGCGCCGGGATCACTCTTGTGCATGGCGTCATTCATTTCGTGGTAAGCCGTTGTCACAATGAGGTTGGCGCTGTCTTCACTGATGAACGCCGGGCAGGATGGTTGGCGGACTGGCATTTCAATCGAGCGGATGCGCATTCCGGTTGGTGAAAAGACATTGATGCAGGAGCCTCCCCAGCAAGCGTTCCACAAATTTCCTTCCGCATCGACCACGGACCCATCGACGCCGCCCGGCTCACTATGCTGGTAGAACAACACGGGTTCCCCGACAGGAAGGCCTGTCTCGGGATCGGTATCGACGCGCCAAATGATGTTCTTGCCGGTATCCGCAAAATAAGAAATACGACCATCCGGGGAAAAGCAGATCGAGTTGGGAATCGATATGCCGCTGAATAGCTTGCGCAATTCGCCGTGACGATACCAATAGATCGAGCCCGCACCCTTCTGCGTCTTTCCCATCGTGCTGACCCAAAAGGCTCCAGCGGGATGAACGCGCGCGTCGTTGGATCGGGTGGCGGGATTGTCGGCCTCGATCGGTTGATGCATGGTCGAGTGCCCGGTTTGCCGGTCACGGATGAAGAGCCCGGTTTCGGTAGCAATCAGCTGCCGCTTCTCATCGATGACAGCAAGGGCGCTCGCCATTTGCCCAAGAGTATGAACTTTGGCCGTATCGCCGGCCAAAGGCTTCTCGAACAGACGGCCGGTGACGATGTCGAACCACCAAACGGTCTTTGTCAGCGGATCGTAGCCCGGCCCTTCGCCAAGCTGGACAGGCTCCTCGTGGAATAGACGGATCTTCGGCTCCTGCACAATCATCACCCGGCAAAGACGCGATCATAGGCCTCGACCGTCGCCTTCGCGCGGTCCCGGACGAACGAAGACGTGGCACCGACCTTGTAAAGACTCGAGCCCAAACCAAACGTGCGAACACCGACCGCCTTATAGGCCGCAAACGTTGTCTCATCGACACCGCCGACGGCACCAATCACCGTACCCCTCGGCAAAATGGCGCTGATCGCCTTGATCCCGTCAGGGCCCAGTGCGCTCGCAGGGAAGAACTTGAGGCCGGAAGCGCCGGCCTTCAGGGCGACCAGCGCTTCAGTCGGTGTGAAGACACCGGGCATCGTCACCATACCTGCTTTGCCTGCCGCGGCGAGCACTTCCGGGTCGACATTCGGACTTATCATCAGCCGCCCGCCAGCCGCATCGAGCCGCGCGACATCGGCAGGGTCAAGCACGGTACCCGCACCGATCAATACATGCATTGGCAATTTTTTTGCAAGCAATTCAATGGATTGGAACGGCTCCGGCGAGTTCAGTGGTACTTCGAGAACGTCGATGCCGGCCTCGACCAGTTCCTCGCCAATGGCCAGAACCTCGTCCGGCCTGACGCCGCGCAGGATGGCGATGAGATCGCGCTTCAGCTTCGGCCACGGAGCGGAGACTTGAGACATATGAACTATCCTTTGGCCGGCCAAATGCTGGAGGCGGCTACGAAAAGGCCCTTCCTCACGGCTTCGTCGGCGTCGACGAGATCGAAATCGTGATCGGCAATATGAAGCGCCTTGCCGTAAAGCGCCGCCATCGCACCGGAGGCGACAAGTATCACCTTGTTTTTGCCACCAGATTTCGCCTTTGCGCCGGCAATTTCCGCGCCGATGAGCAGACCAGACAGACGCGACGCAGCGCCCTCCGGGGATAAATTATCGAGAAGCATGGCGGCGCGAATACCGAAGAGCTCACCAAGCATACGCTCACCGGATAGCATGAGTTCGACGGCGGCCTTGAATTGTGGATGGTCCGGCGAAGCGGATGTCGCGGCATCGCCAACAGAATGGCGCAAGATCGATTGCGAGGCGAGCAGCGCGTAAAGTTCGCCCGTAAGGTAAGTGGAGAAGCTCTTCGCCCTCCCCTCTTTCAACGTGACCCACTTGGAGTGCGTTCCCGGCATCGCAATGATTCCATTGGATAAATCGCGATCTAGGATCGCGCCGAGCAGTTGGGTTTCCTCGCCTCGCATAACATTGGGCGAAGTTCCGGACTGCGATAGTCCGGGAATGATGCGCACATCACGGGCGATACCTTCGATCTTCACCGCACCGGAAAGGATGGCCTTCAGATCGGCCGGAACCGGAACGTAATTGGCCTCGACCCAGCCCTGCCGCGATCCGGCCATTCCGCAGATGATAACCGGCAGGTCGGCAGGCGCTCCGAGCGCTGACAAATGGCCTTCCAGCGTCTGCGTAAAACCGCGATTACGCGATGTATCGAGGCCGTCATCGGAGCGTTTCTCGGCTAGAACATGCCCCTTGCCGTCGACAAGCCAAAGGCGAAAACGACTTGTTCCCCAATCACTTAGCGCATAACAGGCCGCGTTTCTCACAGGTAACCGCCGTCGACAATCAGTGTCTGGGCGCTGAGCATGCGGGCAGCATCGGAGGCGAGAAACAGGCACGGTCCGACCATGTCGCCGGGCAGGATTTCCTCGCGCAGAACCTGCTTGTTGAGGTGGACCCGCAGGCCTTCTTCCGTGACCCAGTGAGAGCGCTGGCGGTCAGTCATCACCCAGCCCGGTGCGATGGCATTGACGCGAATTTTTTCCGGTCCGAGCCGCCCCGCCAACCCCTTGGTAAGACCGATGATTCCAGCCTTTGCCGCTGTGTAGGCCGGCAGATTGCCCTGGTTGATCATGAAGGAAGTCGAGGTGAAATTGATGATCGAACCGCCACCCGATTGCCGCATACCGGGTACGACAGCCTGCGCCGCAAAGAACTGCGGGCGCAGATTGATCGACTGGTTCTTGTCCCAATATTCGACGGTTACATCGTCGATATCGTGCCGGTCATCCCAAGCCGCGTTATTGACGAGAACTGTAATTGGTCCATTGTTATCAATGGCTTGCGCAATCGCGTTCCGCAGGGCTTCGATGTTGGAAAGGTCCGCTTTGAGGTAAAGAGGGCGGTTGCCGTACTGCTTGTCCAGGGAATCTACGAGGGCCCGCGAGGCCTCCTCGGCAATGTCGATGAAGGCAACACGCGAGCCTTGGGCGATGAAGCCTTCGGTGAGCGCGGCACCGATGCCCGACCCTCCCCCGGTGATGAGCACGGAACGGTCTTTCAGATCCGGAAATATGGCAGAGGGCATCATGGCAGGAAACTCGCGAAACAAAGCTGTATCTGGAACGGTATTTGGCGGAGCAGGATTGTCATCTTGCAAGGGTGAAAGTCAAGGGGCTGAAAATGCTACCAGGTACAATCAAATTTCCCGTTTTGGTGGAAAATTCGGCGCCTGAATCGCACATTCTTGCACTGGTTTCGGAACTTCTTGCATGAGAATCGTCAAAGTTCGTGCGGAAAATGTGTGGGTTTTCGCTCTCTATCTTAAAAATCAGTTCCTGACCGTATAATCCGCCGCTCTCGAGTCCCCCAGCACCAGTTCGGCATTGGGCATGTCGTTCGCGAGCGCGCGCGCCTGTGCCGAGCCGACATTGTGGCCGTGGGCGAGCCAGCGCTGCACCAGCCGGTTTTCGAGCTCGAGCCGGTCGACGTCGAGGAAGATTGTCACGTCGAAAAGCGGTGCCAAGCGGTTCCATGGCGGCCGGTCGAGCAACAGGTAGTTGCCTTCGACGAGGAGGATGCGCTGATCCGCCTTGACGATACCCGCCCCTGCCCGCGCGAGATCGAGCTTTCGGTCGAACAGCGGAATGACGACGTCTTCGCGTGTCGCGCGCAGGCGGCGCAACAGCACCTCGAAACCGGCAACGTCGAAGGTCGGCGGTGAACCCTTGCGCTTGCGCAGGTCCATCGCGTCGAGAATGGCATTGTCGAGATGAAATCCGTCCATTGGCACGACAACCGCTGCGTCCGCTTCCCGCATGTTGATGGCCGCACAAAGCGCGGCGGACGCGGTGGATTTGCCGGATCCGGGAGGACCGGCAATCGCTGCGATCAAGCGAGGAGTACCTGCCGCCCGGGCAAGTATCTCCGGAACCAGATCTTCGAGGGTGGTCAGCATAGTTGTGTGCTCATTGGGATATTCGACACCGCAGTTGTATCTCCCCCCTTGCCCCGGGACAATCGCATTTCAGAGATTGCATATGCATTGTGCGTGGTTCGACAAGCTCACCATGAGGGAGGTAGTGAGCTGCAGGGAGTCAAGAGTAGCAACGTCGGCGACTATCCGTGCAACCCACAATCTCCCCTCATGGTGAGCTTGTCGAACCACGCACATGGATTTTGCCGGCAAGATATTCGAAACAGGCGACTGCGACATGCTGGAATTGCAAACCCCTCCCCGGCGCGACGGGAAGGAGGCTTTTCGTCAAAGCGCTGCTGTCACGCCAGCCATTTGTCGTAGTCGGAGACAAGCAAATGCAGCGGTGCCTCATCCTCGTCGATGGAGGAGAAACGGCCGATCGGTTCGCGGAAGATATTGTCGGTGAGATCGTCATTGACGGTGGAGACTTCGCCAATCAGCACGTCGCCGCCCTCGCCCCAGAATGCATGCCAGTTGCCCGGCAGAAGCGTAACGCTCTCGCCCGGCGCCAGCTTCAAAAGGTCGCCGGCTTTCTGCCGCACTATGCGCCCGTCGGTGGCAACTTCGACATCGGTCTTCTCGTCGACGCTGCCGTCCGGATTGGAGTTGAAAAGCTCGAGCACCAGAGTGCCGCCACCGCGGTTGATGATGTCCTCCGCCTTGACGATATGGCGATGCATCGGCGACAGCTGCTTCTCTCTGGAGATCATGATTTTTTCGGCGTACAGCATGCCGCCGCCCTTTTTCAGGTCTTCCTGATTGCCATTGCGCGTGGTGAAGAGGAAGAGCCCAAGTTCATCGAATTTGCCCTGGCCGTAATCGGTGATGTCCCAGCCGAGGCGCGCCTCGCGGATGGCCTTCGAATCGGTTGCGGTGCGAGCCTTCAATTCTTCCGGAGACCAGTAGGCGAAGGGTGGCATGACATAGCCGAACGAACGGATGAACTTGTCGCTTTCGCGGATGATCTCATTGACTTCAGAACGCTTCATTTCCTGGAAATTTCCTCGTTAGTATTGGTTTGATGGGTGCCAGCGTTTTCACAGCCCCCTCATCCGGCCCTACGGGCCACCTTCTCCCCGAGGGGAGAAGAATAGCGATCCACCGTTGCCACCTCTTTCTTCTCCCCCCACGGGGAGAAGGTGGCCCGAAGGGCCGGATGAGGGGGCAACCAGATCAGACCGGACTGGTCGGCGGTGCCTTGGCGCCGGTCATGAAGGCCACGGCATCCGACATCGTATATTCCTTCGGGTCGATCACGGTAAGACGCTTTCCGAGACGATGAATGTGTATGCGGTCGGCCACTTCGAAAACGTGAGGCATATTGTGCGAGATGAGCACAATCGGCAATCCGCGTTTTTTCACGTCCTGGATGAGTTCGAGGACGCGGCGGGACTCTTTGACGCCGAGCGCCGCCGTCGGCTCGTCCATGATCACCACCTTGGAGCCGAAGGCAGCCGCACGCGCCACCGCGACACCCTGCCGCTGACCGCCGGAGAGCGTCTCCACTGCCTGGCTGATGTTCTGGATGGTCATCAGGCCGAGCTCGGTGAGCTTGTCACGTGCCTTCGTTTCCATCGCCTTGCGGTCGAGCATGCGGAACCAGCTGCCCATGACGCCCGGCTTGCGGATTTCGCGGCCGAGAAACATGTTGTCGGCAATCGACAGCGCCGGCGAAAGCGCGAGATTCTGATAGACGGTTTCGATCCCGGCATCGCGCGCTTCCATGGGCGAGCGAAAATGGATCGTCTTGCCTTCCAGCGTCATCTCGCCCTCATCCGGACGTACTGCGCCGGAAATCGCCTTGATCAGCGATGATTTGCCGGCGCCGTTATCGCCGATCACCGCCAGCACTTCGCCCGGGTAGAGGTCGAAATCGGCGTGGTCGAGTGCTGTGACGCGGCCGTAGCGCTTGACCAGTCCGCGGGCGGTAAGGATGGGTTCTCTTGACATCAGCCTGCTACCTTTCTGATCCACTGGTCGATAGCGACGGCCAGGATGATCAATACACCGATGATGAGATACGTCCATTGAACGTCGGTACCGTACATGCGCATCCCGAAGGAGAAGACGCCGACGATCAATGCGCCGAAGAGCATGCCCATGATGGAGCCGCGCCCGCCGAAGAGCGACATGCCGCCGATCACCACAGCGGTGATGGATTCGATATTGGCGAACTGGCCGATCTGCGGTGAAACCGAGCCATTGCGTCCGATCGAAACCCAGCCTGCGAGCGCGCAGATGAGACCGGCAAGCACATAGACAGCAATAAGCACGCGCTTTGTGCTGACGCCGGAGAGCTTTGCCGCCTCCGGATCATCGCCGATGGCGTAGACATGGCGGCCCCAGGCGGTGTGGTTGAGCACGTACCAGAGTATTGCAATCAGCAGTATCATGATGAAGACGCCATAGGTGAAGGTGGCGCCGCCTATGGGAACCTTCTCGCCAAAGAATTGCAGGAGCTTGGCGTTCGCCTCGATATCCTGGGCACGGATGGTCTCATTTGCGGAGTAAATGTAAGTTGTTGCCAGATAGATCTGCCAGGTGCCGAGCGTGACAATGAAAGGTGGCAGCTTCAGATAAGCGATGAGGACACCGTTGATAAAGCCGCACAGCGCGCCAAGCGCGACCCCGCACGCGATGGCCAATTCGACAGGCATGCCATAGCGGAAGGTGAACTGGCCCATGACGACCGACGTCAATACCATGATGGCGCCAACCGAAAGGTCGATGCCGGCTGTCAGCACAACGAGGGTTTGCGCAGCGCCGACAATGCCGACGATCGCGACCTGCTGCAGGATGAGCGACAGCGCAAACGGAGTGAAAAAGCGCGAGCCGACAATGACCGCAAAGATCACCAGCGACAGCACCAGAACGATAAGGGGAACGGAAGCCGGGCTGGAATGGAGGAAATGCCTTATCCTTTCTAGAGGGCTTTTGTCATGGGTGTCAAAACTGGCAACGGCAGTTTCCCGTGCCACCGCGCTTTCGAAGTCTTGAGGTGCTCGCGGTGTTTGCTGTGTGTCTGTCATAATGTGACCTCCGGGGAAAATTTGTATCATGAGACGAGGGAAATGGACACGGCCGCTCACCCCCTCTGTCCTGCCGGACATCTCCCCCACAAGGGGGGAGATCAGCTTTCAATACAGTTTTTGCTCAATTCCACCGCTGCAAGAATAGCACAGATCGTCCTGACGGTTCGATCTCCCCCCTTTCGGGGGAGATGCCCGGCAGGGCAGAGGGGGGTGACTTAATTGAATTAGCCCCAGCACTTGCTCGTGCCGGTCTTGACGTCGATAGACTCAAGACCTTGAACAGGCTTGTCGGTAACGAGCGAAACGCCCGTGTCGAAGAAGTTCTTGCCTTCGGTCGGCTTCGGCTTCTCGCCGGTGTCGGCGAACTTCTTGATCGCTTCGATGCCGAGCGACGCCATCAGCAGAGGGTACTGCTGCGAGGTTGCACCGATCACGCCGGCCTCGACGTTCTTCACGCCTGGGCAACCGCCATCGACGGAAACGATGAGGACGTCCTTTTCCTTGCCGAAGGCCTTCAGAGCTTCATAGGCACCGGCAGCAGCCGGTTCGTTGATCGTGTGAACGACATTGATGCTCGGGTCCTTCTGCAGAAGGTTTTCCATCGCCTTGCGGCCACCTTCTTCATTGCCGTTTGTCACGTCGTGGCCGACAATGCGCGGGTCCTTCTCGTCGCCGATCTTGTTGATGTCGACGACGTCGATGCCGAAGCCCTTCATGAAGCCCTGGTCGCGCAGAACGTCGACGGTCGGCTGTGACGGCGTCAGATCGAGGAAGGCGATCTTGGCGTCCTTTGCCTTGTCGCCAAGCGTCCCGGCAGCCCATTTGCCGATCAGTTCGCCGGCGAGAAGGTTGTCCGTGGCGAAGGTGGCATCGGCTGCGTCGGCAGGATCAAGCGGCGTGTCGAGAGCGATGACAAGGAGGCCTGCATCGCGTGCCTGCTTGACCGAAGAAACGATGCCGGCCGTATCGGATGCAGTGATGAGAATACCCTTGGCGCCATCGGCAATGCAGGTCTCGATCGCGGCAACCTGGCTTTCGCTGTCGCCGTCGATCTTGCCGGCATAGGTCTTCAGGTCAACGCCGAGTTCCTTCGACTTGGCGAGGGCGCCCTCTTTCATCTTGACGAAGAACGGGTTGGTATCGGTCTTGGTGATTAGGCATGCGCCCACACCGGCAGCCTGTGCCGGTGCAGCAAAAGCAGCGATGGCCACAGCGGCCGCGCCGAAAACAGTCGATTTCAGATAAATGCTTCTACGCATGTCACTTCCTCCCAAAAAATCGTGCCAATTCGCGACGGGCCAGGCGTCGTGCCGGTCCCTTGTTCCGCGTTAAACAGCTCGGACAGTTGTCCTCCCGGCCAAGTGTTGATCCCTAGCAAATACCACTCGTCGCGGCCTGTCAACATTAATAAATCACTCTGATTTAATATTGACAGCATTCCCCAATATCTCCATTGTCCGCCATATTCATGGGAGGACCAGGTCCTTGAGTATTCGAGTATCGGAGCGTTCCGGCACGGGAGGATCCAGGCTGACGCTTCATCACGGTACCAATCAAAGTGGCATGCGCGATCACAATGAGCGTGTGGTGCTTTCGCTTCTGCGCCAGCACGGCAGCCTCGCCAAGACCGCTATCGCCCGCATGACCGGGCTTTCGGCGCAGACAAGCTCGATCATAATGCGCATGCTGGAGGCTGACGAACTTCTGTCGCGAGAGGAGCCGCTGCGCGGACGCATCGGCCAGCCATTGATCCCCATGTCGCTCAATCCGGAAGGCGCATTTTTCTTTGGGCTGAAGATCGGACGCCGCAGCGCCGACCTGGTGCTGATAGACTTTATCGGCCGTATTCGTTCCATGCTGCATATGCCTTACGATTATCCAACGCCGGAACCGATCTTCAGCTTCGCTGCCACGGGCATGGCGCAGATGATGGAGGCGCTGACGCCAAAGCAGCGCGAACGGGTGGCGGGAATTGGCATTGCAGCCCCCTTCGAATTGTGGAAATGGGCCGATACGGTGGGTGCACCGCAGACGGTCATGGACGAATGGCGCGACTGCGATATTCGCGAAAAGGTCGCGGCGCTTTGTTCGTTTCCGGTTTATCTGCAGAACGACATGACCGCCGCCTGCGGCGCTGAACTTGTGTTCGGCCAGACCAAGGACGTCAATGATTTCGTCTATTTCTATATCGGTTCCTTTATCGGTGGCGGCATCGTCATCAGTGGTGGTCTCTACGCGGGACGGAGCGGCAATGCCGGTGCGCTGGGCTCGATGCCGGTGCCGGGACCGGACGGTAGCGCGCGGCAGCTGATCGACATCGCGTCGATCACCGCGCTGGAGCGGGATGTCACCGAGCTTGGCCGGGACCCCTCGCCGCTCTGGGCTTCGCCCGAAGACTGGGGCGAGATGGGCGCAGAGCTTGACGCATGGATCGAGCGTGCCGGCAGGGCGATCGCACAGGCCGTTATCGCGTCGTCCTCGGTAGTGGACTTCGAGGCGGCCATCATCGATGGCTGGATGCCGGCAAACGTACGGGCGCGCATTGTCGACGCGGTGCGCAGACATGTCGAGACATTCGATCTCGAAGGCATTCAATTGCCGGCGATCTTCGAAGGAACTGTCGGCATTCATGCACGAGCGCTCGGCGCTGCCAGCCTGCCGCTGTCGGACCGGTATCTTCTCGGACAGAAGCTTTTCAGGAAGGGCAATTAAGTGTTGATCGGTATTCCGCCCATGCTCGGCCCTGAGCTCTTGGCGACATTGCGCGCCATGGGGCATGGCGACGAGATCGCGCTTGTCGACGGAAATTATCCGGCGCTCGAGCACGCGCGGCGGCTGATCCGCGCCGACGGCCTGCCGCTGATCCCGTTGCTCGACGCCATATTGCAGGTGCTGCCGGTCGATGACTTCGTGCCGCAAGCGCTGTTTCGCGCCTCGGTGAAGGGCAATGCTCCGCTGGCCGATCCAGTCCACGTTGAAATGGAAGCGGTGTGCGCACAACGCGTGCCGGGCTTTGCGCTGGTTGCGCTCGATGGCGATAAGTTTTATGCGCGTGTGAAAAACGCCCACACCATCATTGCGACGGGCGAGCCACGGCTTTATGCCAATATCATCATCCGCAAGGGTGTCATTTATCCAGGAAAAGAGATTTTGAAATGATTTTATGTTGCGGAGAAGCCCTGATCGACATGCTGCAGCGGAAGAGCGATGCCGGAGAACCGGCCTTTGCACCCTATGTCGGCGGCGCCGTGTTCAATACTGCAATCGCGCTGGGACGGCTTGGCGTTCCGACTGAATTCTTCTCGGGGATTTCCTCTGACTTCTTCGGCCAGATGCTGCTGGACAGCCTGACCGCCAATCATGTCGGTACACATTATGCGCATATTTCGCAGCTGCCCACTACGCTTGCCTTCGTGCGCCTGACCGATGGCCAGGCGAGCTATATGTTCTATGACGAGAACAGCGCGGGGCGCTCGCTGGCGATCGAACACCTGCCAGCGCTCGATGACAATGTGACTGCCCTGCAGTTCGGCGCGATCAGCCTGATCCCGGAGCCATGCGGCTCGACCTACGAGGCGCTGATGGCGCGCGAGCATGAAAAGCGCGTGATCATTCTCGATCCGAATATCCGGCCTGGGTTCATTCCCGACAAGGAGAAACATCTTGCGCGCATGCGCCGCATGATCGCCATGACCGATATCGTCAAGATTTCCGACGAGGACATGCGCTGGTTCGGCGAGAGCGGCACCATGGACGAGATTGCCCGGCGCTGGATCGTCCCGGCCGATCAGCAGGGACCGAAGTTGATCCTCGTCACCCATGGTGCTGACGGCGTGACTGGCTATACCGCCGATCTTACGGTGCATGTCGCGGCGCAGCGCGTACCGGTCGTCGATACGGTTGGCGCCGGGGATACATTTACCGCGGGCGTTTTGACCTCGCTGCAAGAAGCAGGGGTGCTGGTGAAATCCGCCCTGACTACCCTGACCGAAGCCCAGATCCGCGATGCATTGACCTTGGGTGTCAAGGCGGCGGCGGTGACAGTTTCGCGCGCTGGGGCCAATCCGCCGTGGCGGGAGGAACTTCAATAAGCTCAGGCGATCTTTATATCGGTAAAGGGAAAATCGTTGCCCTTGCACAATAGCTGCAGGTCATGCGCCTTGGCGCAGGCATAGGCGAAGCAATCACCCATGTTGAGAGCGGCCTTGTGCCGCCCGCGACCAAAGGTATTGAAGGCCTGGACGGCATTCCTGCCGATGTCGGCGGTGATGTCCAGGACTCGTGCCTGAGTGGCGCTCATGAAGTCATCGACCATCTCCTGTGCCTCATCGATGGGACACACCCGTTTTCGGGCGAGGCCCGTCACGGCTTCATAGAGCGCCATAGGTGAGACAAATACTGTCGAGGCTCCTGCCAGGCGAACCGCCAGCGACGAGGCATCAGCTTCTTCATCAAGGATGGAAATTATTGCGGATGCGTCGACGAATATCATTCGTCACCGGAAAGCTCATCGAAAAACGCTTTATCCGCTTCAAGGCCAGTCTTCGGATAGGACCTGTAACGAGCGGATATCTCAGCCAATTTTTCTATGAGCGGCGTCTTGTCCGCAATGCGATCATACTCATGTACGACGGCTTCGCGGATGGCCTCCGTCAGGCTGGTATTCTTCAGTTTTGCCAAGCGCCTGACGGCTTCGTCGGTCGCCTTGTCTTTTATGGAAAAGGCCATTCTATATCTCCGCGTCTATACGTATAGACGAAACTGTCTATAAAATGAGCGTTTCCCCTATCAAATGCAAGACCCTATCACTCGAGATCGAACGCAGCTGCCATAAGCGTCTTGGTATAGGTGTCGTGCGGCGTATCGAAGATATCCTCCGTTTCGCCTTCCTCGACGATCTTGCCGTTCTTCATCACGATCACATAATCCGACATCGCTTTGATGACCGCGAGATCGTGGCTGATGAAGATGTAGGAGAGGCCATGTTTTTCCTGCAAATCGCGCAGGAGCTCGATCACCTGTCCTTGCACCGATCTGTCCAGCGCTGACGTTGGCTCATCGAGGATGACGACTTTCGGCTTCAGGATCATGGCGCGGGCGATGGCGATGCGCTGACGCTGACCGCCGGAAAACTCATGCGGATAGCGGTTGCGCGCGGCCGGATCGAGCCCGACCTCCTTGAGCGCCGCGATGGCGCGCTTGTCCCGTTCGGCACGTGACAATTGCGGCTCGTGGATACGCAGACCTTCGGTGATGATCTCACCGACAGTCTGCCGCGGCGACAAGGATCCATAGGGGTCCTGGAACACCAGCTGCAATTCCTTGCGCAGTGGCCGCATGGCCGAGCGGTCGAAATTCGAGATGTTCTTGTCGCCGAAATGATAGTGGCCGCTGCTTGGCAGAAGCCGCAACAGCGCCCGCCCGAGTGTCGATTTGCCGGAACCGGATTCGCCGACGATGCCGATGGTCTGTCCGCGTTTCAGCCGGACCGTAACGCCATCGACGGCCCGAAAAAGCTTGGTAGCCCTGGTGAAGAACCCGCCGCCAATGGCGAAGTCCACCGCCACATTGCGGCCCTCGAGGATGATGGGCGCGCTGTCCTCCGGCGGCTCCTTGGTACCGCTCGGCACGGCATCGATCAGCATCCTGGTATAGTCTTCCTTTGGATGCTCGAATATTTGCTCGATATTGCCACGCTCCACGACTTCGCCGCGACGCATGACGATGACGCGATCGGCGAAATGTTTTACAATGCCGAGATCGTGGGTGATGAGCACGATCGCCATGCCAAAACGCTTCTGCAGTTCTCGCAGCAGATCGAGGATCTGCGCCTGGATGGTCACATCGAGAGCCGTGGTGGGCTCATCGGCGATGAGAAGATCCGGCTCATTGGCGAGCGCCATGGCGATCATGACACGCTGGCGCTGGCCGCCGGACATTTCGTGCGGATAGGAATTGATGCGGCGCTCGGGATCAGGAATCCCGACGAGCTTGAGCAATTCAAGCACGCGCACCTTCGCCTGTTTGAAGCTCACCCCCTTGTGATGGACGATGGGCTCGGCGATCTGCCGCCCGATCGTATAGAGCGGATCGAGCGAGGTCATCGGCTCCTGGAAGATCATTGTGATCTTGGCGCCGCGCACCTCGTTCAAGCCCTTGAGCGGCAGACCGATCAGCTCCCGGCCGCGATATTTGGCCGAGCCGGTAACGCGCCCATTGTTGGCCAGGAGGCCCATGATACCCATCATGGTCTGGCTCTTGCCGGAGCCGGATTCGCCCACGACTGCAAGCGTCTCGCCCGGCTTTACATCGAGATCGATGCCTTTGACGGCCTTGACGTCGCCGTCCGGCGTGGTGAAGTCGACCTTGAGGCCGCGTACGGACAATACATTGGCTTGCATATCCATCTCAGCGGTCCTTCGGGTCGAGTGCATCGCGCAAGCCATCGCCGATGAAATTCAGCGAGAACAGCGTAACGACGAAGAAGATGGCGGGGAAAATCAGATACCATGGCGACGACTGCATCTTGTCGGCACCTGCCGAGATCAGTGCGCCCCAACTGGTGAGCGGCTCCTGGACGCCGAGCCCGAGGAAGGAGAGGAAGCTTTCGAGCAGGATCACTTTCGGTACCACTACCGTGACGAAGATAACCACAGGTCCAATCGTATTCGGAATGATGTGACGGCGGATGATCTGCCAGTCCGTCAAACCGAGGGCCTGCGCCGCGCCGATGAATTCACGCCGTTTCAGGGCTAGCGTCTGGCCACGCACGATACGGGCCATGTCCAGCCATTCGACAGCGCCGATCACGAGAAAGATCAGAATGAAACTCCGGCCGAAAAACACCACCAGAACCACAACAAGAAAGACGAATGGCAGCGAATAGAGGATTTCTATGAGACGCATCATGACATTGTCGACCCGGCCGCCCAGATAGCCGGATATGGCGCCATAGATGACGCCGATGAACAGCGATACGAGGCTGGCGAGACAGCCGATCGTCAGCGAGATTTGCCCGCCGAGCATGACACGGGCCATCAGGTCGCGGCCATTTTGGTCGGTGCCAAAAAGGAAATATTCGCGCTTGACGTCGCCCGTCAATTTGAGTGTCTTGCCGTCCTCTTCGGTGGCGGTGACCTGTGTATTGTCGAACTCGTTGGCGCGGTCGAAATAGCGGGTCGAGCGCGGATCGATGGCCTTGTCCGCGTGGATCGTCGCGGTAAACGTATTGCCATCCACCGCAAACTCACGGAGTTCAACGCGGGCCCGATCGGCAACACCCTTGATCACGTCGCCGAGAGTGTCGGCCCTGGGCAAGGGCTCCAGGCTTGGCGGGACGTTGACGTAGGACGGGAAAACCTCGTCATATTTATGACTGATGACGTAGGGTCCGAAGAAGGAGAACAGGGTGATCAGCAACAGCACCACGCAGCCGGCCATGGCTGCATAGTTGCGGCGGAAGCGGATAACTGCGAGCTGGAACAGGCTGCGCCCTTTGGATTCTTCAGGCGGGATGATTGTGGTGGGGATACCGCTCAGATCAGTCATGGCGAACCCTCGGGTCAAGAAGGCCGTAGAGAATATCGACCAGAAGATTGAAGACGATGACGAAGATCGCGACGAGAACGACAGTTCCCATGACCAGCGTATAATCGCGATTGATAGCGCCCAGGACGAAATATCGACCAACGCCGGGAATGGTGAAAATCGATTCAACGACGGCAGAACCCGTCAACAGCGCCGCGGCGCACGGCGCAAGATACGACACCACCGGAAGCAGCGCACCCCGCATGGCGTGGGTGATGACGACCACGCGTGGCGGCAGTCCATAGGCGCGTGCGGTGCGGATGTGATCCGTGTGCAGCCCCTCGATCATCGAGCCGCGCGTCAGCCTTGCAAAGACGGCGAGCTGCGGCAGGGCAAGGGCAATCATCGGCAGGATGAGAAAGCGCCAGGAGCCGTCACCCCAGCCACCTGCGGGCAGCAACGACAGCAGCACGGCGAAAACCAGCGTGAGGACCGGACCGACAACGAAGTTCGGCACCGTAACGCCGACTGTTGCGATGGACATGATGAGGAAATCGAGAAAACTGTTTTGCCGGAGGGCGGCAATCGTGCCGATAAACACGCCGCCAAAAAGCGCCAGCAACAGCGCGTAGGAACCGAGCGTGATCGAGTATGGCAAACCCTTGCCGATCAGTTCAGCGATCGTGTTGTCCTTGTAGATGTAGCTCGGGCCAAAATCGCCGGTGACCGCATTCTTCAGATATTGCAGATACTGGTTCCACAGCGGCTGATCGAGATGGTAGGCCTTCATCAGGTTTTCCATCGTCGCCGGCGGCAGCGGCCGTTCCAGATTGAAGGGGCCTCCTGGCGCAAAACGCATGAGGAAGAAGGATAGCGTGACGACAATGAACAGCGTCGGCACTGCACTCGCCAAGCGGCGAAGGACAAAATGGAACATCGAGTTTAACTCTTCCTGTTGACGTGCCCGTCAGGGTCCTGACCCTAGGCGCGCTCACACGATAATCCCCAGAGAACTGCGTTCCGTTGCAAACTTCAAGAACTTCCATTCGCCCGTCTCATGACGAGAGGGGGCGGGAGAATATTCTTGATCTGATTTGTCTGGCGGAAAGCGAAAACATGGGGCCTGAGCATGTGAAATGCGCAACCCGGATAATCCGGATTGCGCATGTTCGTTCTTATTCCTTGATGCTCAGATACTTGCTCAGATGTTCGTTGTTACCGTTGTCGCCCCAGCCTTGAACCTTGTCGGCGACGAGCCAGAAATTGGCGTCGTTGACCAGCGGAGCAATCGGCTGGTCGCGCATTAGCAGAGCTTCGGCTTCGTGCAGGATCTTCGAGCGGGCTGCCGGGTCGCGTTCCTCGTAGGATTTCTTCATCAGCGCATCGAATTCCGGATTTTCATAGTGTCCGTAATTGAAGGTCTTGTTGCTGCTGACATTAAGGTTGAGGAAGTTTTCGGCATCAGCATAGTCGGCAGTCCAGCCGGCGCGCGCGACATTGAATTTTCCGCCTTCCTGCAGGTAGGCGTAATGGGCGCTGATGTCGAGATTCGTCAACGTTACATTGGCACCGAACGTCTTCTTCCACATGTCGGCAACGGCGGTTGCTGCCTTCTGGTGGTTCGGATTGGTGTTGTAGCGGATTTCGATATTCAAAGGCTTGCCGCCTTCGCCATATCCGGCTTCCTTCATCAGCTCCACTGCTTTGTCTTCACGATCAAGCTGGGACATGCTGGCAAAATCGGCCTTCGAGGGTTCACCATAGTTTTCGAGACCCGGAGGAACGAGCGAGTAGATCGGCATTTTCGAGTCGTTGAAAATATCGTGCGAGAGGAATTCGCGATCGACCGACATGGAAAGTGCGCGACGAACACGGACATCGTTGAAAGGCTCGGTGCGTGTATCGAAAGGATAGTAGTATGTGGCGAAGGCAGGTGTCACATGAACCTGTTTTGCATTCGCCTTGCGCAAGCGGTCGATCTGATCGGTGGAGAAGTTATAGACGAGGTCGAGTTCACCGGCTTCATAACGGCGGACAGCGGCAGCCTGGTCTTCCTGCGGGTAGAAGATGACCTTGTCGAGCTTGACGTTGGCGGCGTCCCAGTAGTTTTCGTTCTTGAGCACGGTCAGGTGATCGTTCGGCACGTGTTCGGTAAGCTTGAACGCGCCATTGCCAACGAGCTTGCCCGGCTTGACGAAATCAGCGCCGTTCTTTTCGAAGCTTGCCTTGTTGATCGGGAGCGCTGTCTGGTGCGACAGAAGTTCGATGAAGAAGGGGGTCGGGCGCTCCAGCGTGATCTCGAGCGTCTTGTCGTTGATTGCCTTCATGCCAAGCTGATCGACGGGAACTGTCCCCTTGTTGATCGCTTCGGCATTCTTGATGGGATAGAGAATGTTCGCATAGCCGGCTGCGGTCTTCGGATCTTCGACGCGGCGCATTGAGAAGATGAAGTCTTCGGCAACCACTGGCGATCCATCGGACCACTTGGCATTATCGCGGATCTTGAAGGTGTAGACGGTGCCGTCATCGGACACGGTCCAGCTTTCGGCTGCGCCCGGCACGATCTTGCCGTTCGCATCGTAGACGGTCAGGCCCTCATAGAGGTCCTTAACGATGAAAGCTTCGATATCGATGGAAGTCTGCGACTGGTCGAGGGTCTGCGGCTCGCCGCTATTGCCACGATGGAGCACCATTTCGGCCAAGGCGGGGCTTGCGCCCAACATCAGCGATCCGAGCAGCAATGCCGCACGGAGATTGAGTTTCATTAAGGTCATTTTTCTGTTCCTTCCCCTCTAAGAGAATTGCGAAGGCATGAACAAAGGCCAAAAAATGGCCAAACGCAAGCAGGGGCTAATGCTTTCGTAGTAATATTTTTTCGAAGAGGGGATTACGGTAACGTCAACGAATTGTTGCACTATATGGACCAAAGCGAGATTTAGCGCCGTTTTTGGCTTGAAATGCGGCATTCTCGACTCGTATGACAGTCATATCGGAATTTGTGGAAAACCCGGCTGGAACACCTAATGACTGGACGCAGGGGCCGACGAGGGCATTCTCGGTGGCGCCGTGCACCGGAGCGTCTTGGGGGCTGGCGAGCAGCCACTGAAAATCAAGATTCCAGTAAAAATTATTGTATGGAGAACTATTACAATATTGCTTTTCGTTGCCGGAAACAGTTTTCTGTCGTCTGCCTCGGATCGATGCGTCTGTTTAATTCATATTGAAAGCGATTTACATGCTCAAGGCGGAATGGGAAGATAGAAACGGTGGCAGGTTGCCCCCATCAAACATCTGGAAAGAATACTTAGCCATCATCTTTGTTGTTATTGTTGTCGCGGAGCTGGCGCAGCAGTCTATCTGGGTTCCGATACTATCCTGGATAAGTTCGGACAGCTTGCTGGAACTAACCCTGACCCGGTATCCGAGACCTTTTATTCCCGTCTGGAGATCGAGCCGTTGCCCAGTGCAGTTGTTAACCGCAATCCGATGGCCGGGCATATTGCGGTCCTGCTTCGTGAACCTTGTGACTGGAACGCAACGTACGAATTTGCAGGCGCCTTGCAGCAAGCGGGCTACCAACGCGAGGCTGCGAAGGTATTCCAGGCCTATTCGGCTAAATGTCGGCCATCTGATGTTGCACTCTACCGTGCGGCCGACATTCTCTATGGATTGAGTGACTTTCCAGCGGCCATCAAGGTAACGGACGATTTGCTCGCTATGTCCCCGGACCTGCCGCAATTCCACTACCTGCGGGCGCAGATACTCCAGGGCACCAAGCGCTACAAGGAAGCGATTGACGCTTACGACTCTACGATTGGTTTGGCGGAAGATATCAACTCGATCAACAGCGAGGTCTTTCGCCAGCTTTCAGCCAGTTATGCGGCTTTGGGCGACTATTGCGAAGCAATTACCCCTATCCAGACCTGGATGGGGCTAGATCCCGCGGCGAACGATACACAACGCACGCGGAAAATTCTCAAGGATTACAGCGCGAAAGGCAAATGCGAATTGTCTCACGCAACGGGAAGCGATCGCTTTCCAACGCAAGGGCAGAATGTGATCACGGCCAAGGTGATGATCAACGGCGTGCCGGGAATCTTCATTGTCGATACCGGCGCGAGCTTTGTCTCGTTGTCGAAGAAGTTCGCCGAGCGCGCGAAACTGCCCCTGTCCGGAAATTACTCTATCCGCATGCAGACAGCCAACGGCATAGCGATGGCGCAGCGAAGCTCGATTTCCAAGGTTCAGATCGGCCGGATTTCGGCGGAAGGTGTAGCTGCGGTGGTCATGGCCGCAGGGGAAGATGCCGGCGACGGCATTGACGGATTATTGGGACGTTCGTTCTTATCCCGTTTCGATGTGAGCTTTGGCGAGAAAGAATGGCGCATCGAAAGCAAGAAACAATAGGAATCATTCCGCTGTTTCTGAATCACGCAGCAGGGCTTCAAGCGTTTCCAGCCGGTCGGCTTCGATGGGCGGCTTGTCCCAGCGCAGGCGCGAAATGCGCGGGAACCGCATGGCAACGCCGGATTTGTGCCGCTTGGAGCGGTTGAGGCCTTCGAACGCCACCTCAAGCACGAGGCCATGTTCGGGTTCGGCCCGCACGGAGCGCACGGGGCCGAAACGCTCGGTCGTGTTGTTGCGCACGAAAGCGTCAAGCTGCTTCAACTCTTCATCGGTGAAGCCGAAATAGGCCTTGCCAACGGGAACCAGTTGCGGCTCGCTTTCCGGTCCTGTCCAGACGGCGAAGGTATAATCGGAATAGTAGCTCGAACGCTTGCCATGGCCGCGCTGCGCATAAACAAGCACGGCATCGATGATGAAGGGATCGCGCTTCCACTTGAACCACGGACCTTTTGGCCGACCCGGGACATAGGCCGACGAGCGCTGCTTCAGCATCAGCCCTTCGATGATCGGATGCGGCGGGTTCTTGCGCAGTTCGACGAGGTCCTCGAAGTTTTCGAAAGGAACCAGCGGCGAAAGGTCGAAGCGCGTCGGCTCCAGCTGTTTGACGAAGAATTCGAGGCGGGTGCGCCGTTCCGCAAACGAAAATGCGCGGATATCCTCCTTGCCGTCAAAAAGCAGATCGTAGAGCCGGACAAAGGCGGGATGGCTTTCAAGCTGCTTGGCCGAGACGGTCTTGCGGTTGAGGCGTTGCTGCAGGTCGCCGAAAGCGCCGATCTCGATCGCGGCATCGACGCTGCGCGCGACGAGCAATTCGCCGTCGAGCGTGCCTTCGAAACTCATGAAATCCGCAATGTCGGGAAAGGCATGGGAGATATCGTCGCCGGTGCGCGAATAGATACGGCATTTTCCGCCCTCAGCCGTCAGTTGCACGCGAATGCCGTCCCACTTCCACTCGGCGGCGTAATCCTCCGCATTGATTCTGGCATAGTCCGGTTCTTCGAGCGGTGTCGACAGCATCACCGGGCGGAACGGCGCCGCGGCCAGGCTTTCCGGCTTGTCGGCAGTCTTTTCAAGCCAGGCGAATAACGGCTGGTAGGGCGGCTTCAGGCCATGCCATAGCTCTTCGATCTCGGTGACATCGACTTCGCCGAATTGTGCCAGCGCCTGTTTGGCAAGCCGGGCCGAAACCCCGATGCGCATGCCGCCGGTGACGAGCTTCAGCAGCGCGTAGCGGGCGGAGGCGTCGAGCTGGTCCAGCCATTTTTCAACGAGGCGCACGGCGTCGCTGCGCGAAGCATGTTCCAGAGAAGTGACGATATCGCCGAGCGTCGGCACGGCATTGGCACGCAGCGGTTCGTCGGTTGACCAGACCAGCGAGATGGTTTCTGCAAGATCGCCGACATAGTCGTAGGAATAAGCAAAAAGCTGCGCGTCCATGCGCTCGGCAATCAAGGCGCGGATCATCGCAGGCTTGACGTTGGCTATGTTGAGATCGCCGGTGATGGCGGCAAGCGCAAGGCCCCGGTCCGGATCAGGCGTATCGCGGAAATAGTCAACGAGGAGCGTCAACTTCCCGTTGCGCGCAGGCGTCAAAACAAGGCGATCAAGGAGTTGGGCAAATTCCTCCATCAATCGCCCTCGTCTTCGTAGCCAACGAGGTGCAAGGGCCGTGCGGCGAAATCGTTCAGCTCGCACCAGCGCACCAAAGCTTCCTCGCGTCCGTGGGTGACCCAAACTTGGGCAGGTCCAAGCTCGGTGATCGTGCCGGTCAACTCGTCCCAGTCGCAATGGTCGGAAAGAATGATCGGCAGCTCGACACCGCCCTGGCGCGCCCGCTGGCGAATGCGCATCCAGCCCGAGGCAAAGCATGAGACCGGATCGGGAAAACGCCTCGCCCAGCGATCGAGAAAGGCCGAGGGAGGCCCGATGACGATAGCGCCGGCGAAATCCTGCACGCTACCTGTCTCGGTCGTCGCCGGTGCCAGAGATCCGAGATCGATGCCTTGCGATTGATAGTAGTCGCAGAGCTTCTCGAGTGCGCCGTGGATATAGATCGTCCGGTCGTAGCCGGCATCGCGCAGCATACGGATGACGCGCTGAGCCTTCCCCAGCGCATAGGCGCCGACGAGATGCGAGCGCTCGGGAAACTGTTCGACCGATTTGAGCAGCTTGGCGATCTCGTCGCGGCTGTCGGGATGGCGGAATACGGGGAGCGCGAAGGTTGCTTCGGTGATGAAGACGTCGCAAGCGACGGGTTCAAAACCGAGGCATGTCGGATCGGCGCGGCGCTTGTAGTCTCCGGAGGCGACGATACGCATGCCATCCTTCTCCACAGCGATCTGCGCCGATCCGAGCACATGGCCAGCCGGGTGAAAACTGACGCTGACGCCATTGACTTCGATGGATTTGCCAAGCTCTGCAGCCTGTGTTTCGCCGGCGAAATTCGCGCCGTAGCGCAAGCCCATGATGTCGAGTGTCTGCTGCGTTGCCATCACACTGCGGTGACCGGAGCGGGCATGATCGGAATGGCCATGGGTGATCAATGCACGCTCGACGGGACGAACCGGATCGATATGGAAATCACCGGCCGGGGAGTAAAGGCCGGCGGGCGTCGAACATAGCAGAGCTTCGGGACGTTTCAGCAAGACATTCCTCGGGTTTACCACCTAACGAACATAGGCCGCATTTGGCTCCGCGCAATCCTGACAAACAATGTCTTGGCGCTTTGAGGCCGCACAACTACATTCGCCCCAGTGAGCACCATTAAACCACTCGCCGAGATCGGCACCCCTCTTCTGCCGCCATCCTTCCTGAACTGGTTTCAGGCGAAGGGCTGGTCGCCCCGCGCGCATCAACTGGCGCTGGTGCAGGAATCGCAACAGGGAAACTCGACCCTTCTCATAGCGCCGACAGGCGCGGGCAAGACGCTGGCTGGATTTCTGCCGGCGCTGGTCGATCTGGCGCAGCGCGGCAAGAGCAATGCTTCGAGCCGCGGCATCCATACGCTGTATATCTCGCCGCTGAAGGCGCTGGCTGTCGATATTCATCGCAACCTGGAAAAGCCCATCTCGGAGATGGGCCTGGATATCTCGCTCGAGACGCGCACCGGCGACACGCCCGCCTATAAACGGCAGCGGCAGAAACTGGCGCCGCCGGATATATTGTTGACAACGCCGGAGCAGCTGGCGCTTCTGATCGCGGCCAGGGATGCCGGGCGGTTCTTCGAGGATCTGCGCTACGTGATCTTCGATGAATTGCATTCCCTCGTTACGTCCAAGCGGGGCCACCTGTTGTCACTCGGATTGGCAAGGCTGCGGCGCCTGCAGCCGGGCGTGCAGACGATCGGACTTTCCGCTACGGTCGCCGACCCGGATGGGTTGCGGCGCTGGCTTCTGCCACAGACCAGCGATGCGCCAATGGCCAGTCTTGTCACCGTGGAAGGCGGCGCAAAACCGCACATCACCATTCTCGAATCGGACGATCATGTGCCATGGGCCGGTCATTCGGCGGTCTATGCGCTGCCTGGCATCTACGACGCGATCAAGCGGCACGGCACGACGCTGATCTTCGTCAATACGCGCAGCCAGGCGGAGCGGCTGTTTCATGATCTGTGGATGGCGAATGACGACAATATGCCGATCGCGCTGCATCACGGCTCGCTCGATGTCGGCAAGCGCCGCAAGGTGGAGCAGGCCATGGCGGCCAATGCCTTGCGGGCGGTGGTCGCGACATCGACGCTCGATCTCGGCATCGACTGGGGCGATGTCGATCTCGTCATTCATGTCGGGGCACCCAAGGGCGCGAGCCGCCTCGCGCAGCGCATCGGCCGCTCCAACCACCGCATGGACGAACCCTCGCGCGCGATCCTCGTTCCGGCCAACCGCTTCGAGGTGATGGAATGCCAGGCGGCGCTGGACGCCAATTATACCGGTGCGCAGGATACACCGCCACTGGCTGACGGTTCGCTCGACGTGCTGGCGCAGCATGTGCTCGGCATGGCCTGCGCCGAGCCGTTCCGGGCAGACGATCTCTACGCAGAAGTGACCACCGCCCTGCCCTATGCGGCGCTGCCACGCGAGACTTTCGATCGCATCGTCGATTTCGTCGCGACCGGCGGGTATGCGTTGAAAAGCTATGAACGCTTCGCCAAGATCAAGCAGACCGCGGATGGCACCTGGCGTGTGACCCACCCGCGCTTTGCCCAACAATACCGGTTGAATGTCGGTACCATTATAGAGGCGCCGAGCCTTAACGTGCGGCTCACCCGCCAGCGCGGCAAAGGCGGCAATGTTCGAGGTGGTCCGGTGCTCGGCAAGGTGGAGGAGTATTTCGTCGAGTCGCTCAGTCCAGGCGAGACCTTCTTCTTTTCCGGCCGTGTGCTGCGCTTCGAGGGTATTCGCGAGAACGAATGCATTGTCACGAACGCTGAAGGGTTCGACGCCAAGATACCATCCTATGAAGGAGGTAAATTTCCTTTGTCTACCTATCTTGCAAGCCAGGTTCGGGCCATGCTGGCAGACCCCGCGCGCTGGGGAGCATTGCCTGATCAGGTCAGTGACTGGCTGCGTATCCAGAAGGAGAAATCCGTGCTGCCGCAGCCGGGCAGCCTGCTTGTCGAAACGTTCCCGCGCGGCGAGCGATCCTACATGGTGATCTATCCGTTCGAGGGCAGGCTGGCACACCAGACGCTGGGCATGCTGCTCACCCGTCGGCTGGAACGCGCCAAGGCGCGGCCGCTCGGCTTTATCGCCACCGACTACGCCGTATCGATCTGGGGGCTGCGCGACATGGGGCGGATGTTCCAAAATGGTGAACTGCCGCTGTCAGAGCTCTTCGACGAGGATATGCTGGGGGACGATCTCGAAACCTGGCTGTCGGAGAGTTTCATGTTGAAGCGCACCTTCCGCAATTGTGCGCTTATCTCTGGCCTGGTTGAAAAACGTCATCCCGGACAGGAAAAATCCGGACGGCAAGTGACGGTTTCGACCGACCTGATCTACGACGTGCTGCGCGAGCACGAGCCCGATCACATCCTGATCCAGGCGACGCGCGCCGATGCCGCAACGGGTCTTCTCGACATTCGGCGTTTGAGCGATATGCTAAGCCGAATCAAGGGTCATATCGTTCACAAGAACCTCGACCAGATCTCGCCTTTTGCCGTTCCCGTGATGATGGAGATAGGCAAGGAACGTGTTCCCGGTGAAGCGCATGAGACGCTCCTGGAAGAGATCGCCGACGAACTGACCCGGGAAATGATGGATCATAAATGACGCCGGTGTTTCAGACGATCAAGACAGCCTTACATGGCGCAGCCGAAGTGATGGTTGCCGGGCACAGCGGCGTTTGCGATCCGTCAGGCGCACTTTATCTCGAAAGCGACCGGATTCTCGTCGTGTCGGATCTGCATTTCGAAAAGGGCTCGTCATTTGCCCGGCGCGGCATGATGCTGCCGCCATACGACACGGCAACGACGCTTGCCGCGCTTGCGAAGATCGTCGCGCGCTACAACCCCCTCTGCGTGATAAGCCTCGGCGACAGTTTTCACGATGGTCAAGCGGCAGCGCGGCTGCCCGCGGTATACGCGGCGGAACTCGCCATATTGATGGCGGGGCGCGAGTGGATCTGGATCACCGGCAATCATGACCCGGAACATCCGGCGGATTTGCCGGGCGAGACATTCACGGAGCTGGCGCTCGGCAATCTGGTCTTCCGGCACGAGCCGTCGAGATCTCCTTTCTCGGGTGAGATAGCAGGGCATTTGCACCCGGCAGCCAAGGTGGTTCGGCGCGGGCAATCGGTGCAGCGGCGCTGCTTCGTCAGCGACCGCTCGCGTCTGATCATGCCGGCGTTCGGCGCTTATGCGGGCGGAATGAATATTCTCGGCCGGGCTTTTCACGGATTGTTCGACGCACAAACAATTACCGCCTATATGCTCGGTCATGCCCGGGTCTATCCGATGGTCAGGAAGGCCCTGTTTCTTTAACGGTTCTCGTCCATCTAGCACCGTTTATATTGGCAATCGCCCGTCTTCCTTCAGCGTATCAAGTACGATAGCGGTTTTGACATGCTGGACGGATTGATGCGGCAGCAGAACCTCATTGACGAATGTCGAAAGTCCGCGCAGGTCCGGTGTCACCACCTTGATGAAATAATCCATCTCTCCAGTCAGAGCATGGGCTTCCATGACCTGAGGCAGTTTCGAGATGAGTTCTGAAAAGCGTTGCGCGTTGTCCCGGTTGTGCGTTGCCAGTGTCACAGAGATAATGTTGACGATACCGAGGCCAAGCTTTTCCCGGTCGATCTCCGCCCGGTAGCCGCGAATATATCCCTCTTCCTCCAGCCGTGAGCGGCGGCGTGAACATTGCGACGGCGAGAGGTTGATCCGCTCGGAAAGCTCATTGTTAGTCAGCCGCCCGTCTTCCTGCAGGCAAATGAGAATTTTGCGGTCAGATGGATCAAGTTGCGGCATATGTGCATCCTATATCGTTTCTATGCATGAAACATGCAAAGTATGTGGTTATGAAGCGTTGAAATGCAAGCACATTGCGGGCGGTTTGCGCGATAATATCAACCACCGCATGGAGGATGATATGGGCCCGTTTCCGCACGACGCACCGAAAGCCACGATCAGCAAGGATAACCCCGCCGGAACGGACGGTTTTGAATTCGTTGAATTCTCCCATCCGCAGCCGGAGCAGCTTGAAGAGCTTTTTGCGTGCATGGGTTATGTGCCTGTGGCCCGCCACAAGACCAAAAACATCACGGTCTGGCGCCAGGGCGACATCAACTACATCATCAATGCCGAGCCGGGTTCGCACGCGACGAAGTTCGTCGACAAGCATGGCCCCTGCGCCCCTTCCATGGCCTGGCGGGTGGTGGATGCCAAGCACGCCTACAACCATGCGGTTGCCAACGGCGCGACGCCCTATGAGGGCGACGACAAGACACTCGATGTTCCGGCGATTGTCGGCATTGGCGGATCAATGCTGTATTTCATCGAAACCTACGGCGATAAGGGCTCGGTGTACGATGCGGAGTTCGAGTGGCTGGGAGAGCGCGATCCGAAGCCGGAAGGTGTCGGTTTCTATTATCTCGATCACCTCACCCATAATGTCTATCGCGGCAATATGGATAAATGGTGGGCGTTCTATCGCGAACTCTTCGGCTTCAAGCAAATTCATTTCTTCGATATTGCCGGCAAGTTTACGGGTCTGGTTTCCCGCGCGATTACCTCGCCTTGCGGCAAGATCCGGATCCCGCTGAATGAATCGACAGATGACAAGAGTCAGATCGAGGAGTATTTGCGCAGGTACAAGGGCGAAGGCATCCAGCACATCGCTGTCGGGACGGAGGCGATCTATGACGCGACCGACAAGCTCGCCGATAACGGGCTCAAATTCATGCCCGGACCGCCCGAGACCTATTACGAAAAATCGCAGACCCGTGTAAACGGCCATGACGAGCCGATCGAGCGTATGAAGAAGCACGGCATTCTCATCGATGGCGAAGGCGTCGTCGATGGCGGCATGACGAAGATTTTGCTGCAGATTTTCTCAAAGACCGTAATCGGCCCGATTTTCTTCGAGTTCATCCAGCGCAAGGGTGACGAAGGATTTGGTGAAGGCAATTTCCGCGCTTTGTTCGAATCGATCGAGGAAGACCAAATCCGGCGCGGTGTGATAAAAATCGCAGCAGCGGAGTAGGAGGCTGTAAACTGCATGAATAGTGCATTATATATGGCACATGACCGCGACCTATGGAACCACGATTGTACCGGCAGATTTCCCCGAGCTGACTTTGCTCGCGTGGAACCGTGACGTTGCGCGCCCCATCCCCGCAGAAGAAGCATTTGAGCTCTATGAACGGAACTGGCGATTTGTCGATGCAGAGCATCTGACGCCGTGTGAAGCCAAGCTCATCAAAGAACTGACGAATGCTTTCGGGAATGGTGTACTTCTAATTTCCTGACTTTTCGTTTCGCAAGTGCTCCTGCATAGTGTGGGATATGCAGTCGAGACGGAAAATTGTGATCAAAATCAAACGCAATGAACATCGCGTCATCCTTGAGGCTCTAAGGCTCATGGATCATGAATTTCTTGTCGCCAACGGCTGCTGGTTTGGTGGGGGGACAGCAATCGTCCTTAAGCTAGGCGAATATCGCCAGTCGCTTGATGTTGATTTTCTTTGCTCCAGTGTGGACGGATACCGGGCACTTCGCAGTGCAGCGGTGGAACGTGGCGTCCGGGGTTTTTTTCCGGAACCCGTGGAAACGGTGCGGGGTTTCAAGTCTGATCAATACGGCTTGCGGACAGCGCTTGGCCTGCATGGCCAGATAATTAAGTTTGAAATTATTCGCGAAGCCAGAATTCAGTTGAGAGGACACATGGACGAACAACTGGGGTTGCCCACGCTGGTCGTGCAGGATCTCTTTGCGGAAAAGCTGCTTGCCAATGCTGACCGGTGCCATGACCGTTCTGTTGCCTACCGCGATGCGATTGATCTTGGCATGCTTGTGATCGGGTTTGGCAATATTCCAGACGAGGCGATTGCCAATGGATTGAACGCCTACGGTGAGGACGTTCCGCGCAAGCTCGCATGGGCAGCTTACAAACTTCATGGCGTAGACGAATTGCGACACGCAAGTGACGTTCTGCAAATGGAGAGAAACGATACGGTACGAGCTGTCAAAGCGATAACCGCGGAAGTAAAGCGTATTTGGCCACAAGAGATGCGCAGCCTGATCGGCACAATGAAGGGCGCGGTAAGGATATCGGAAGATTTCGATGACCTCGGCCCCGAGTGGGATCAATACATCGAGTGAACCGTGCCGCGGCGCTTGCTCCCGGGATCAGACCTTCACCTTGTCCGGATGCGCCGCTGCGAAGGCGTCGATAGCCCTGCACCGTTTGACGATTGCACTTATGCGTTTGAAGCCGCTCGTCTTAACACCCCATCGCTTGGCATTGTAAACTTGGGGAACAAGGCAGAAATCTGCCATGCCAGGCGCGTTGCCCTGGCAGAATTTCCCCGTATCCGGATGGTCCAGCATGGCCTCGAATGCGGAAAGGCCCTCGGCGATGAACTTGCGCATCCAGGCGATGCGGATCTTGTCGCCACCTTCGGTCAAATACAGGATGTGGGCCATCACACCCATGTTGCAGACAGGATGTGTGTCCATGGCTATGGCATAGGAAAGCGCCCTCACCCGCTGCCTTCCGGCCGGTTCCTGCGGCAGGAAGCCTGCGTCCAGATAGATCTCGTCAAGATATTCGATGATTGCCAATGACTGGGTCATCATCCGCCCATCCATGGCAAGCGTTGGAACGAGACCTTGCGGGTTACGGCTGAGATTGTCGTCGCCTTTGTGTTCGTCCTTGAGAAGATTGACCGGCACGGTTTCATATTCGAGACCGAGACGGTTGAGCGCTATGCGCACCCGATAGCTGGCGGATGAGCGCCAGTAGTCGTAAAGGATGATACCGTTCATGCTTCACGCCCGTAATTGATGACCTGCTGCTCGATGGCGCCGAAGATCGAATGACCATAGGGGTCCTTCATCTCGATCCGCACAAGATCGCCGAAACGCAGGAACGGCGTCTGGGGAGCGCCTTCCCGGATGGTCTCGATCATGCGGATCTCCGCTATACAGGAATAGCCCGCCCCATCCTCCTCGACTGGTTTGCCGGGCCCGCCGTCGAGCTTGTTGGAGACCGTGCCGGAGCCGACGATCGTACCGGCACCAAGCGGCCGCGTCCTGGCGGCATGGGCGATCAGCGTCGGGAAATCGAAGGTCATGTCGATACCGGCATTGGCGCGGCCGAACGGCCTCCCATTCAGGTTGACATGTAACGGCAGGTGCACCTTACTTCCGTCCCAGGCATCGCCGAGTTCATCGGGGGTCACGGCAACGGGCGAAAACGCCGATGATGGTTTGGACTGGAAGAAGCCGAAACCTTTCGCGAGTTCCGCCGGGATCAGACCACGCAGACTGACATCATTGACCAGCATGACAAGACGGATTGTATCACGTGCCTCGTCGACACTTGCACCCATTAGCACGTCATCGACAACAACGGCGACCTCCCCTTCCATGTCGATCCCATAGGCCTCGTCCGCCATGCGGATCGGTTCGCGTGGCCCGAGGAAACCGTCGGAACCACCCTGGTAGATCAGAGGATCGGTCCAGAAGCTCTGTGGCATCTCGGCGCCACGTGCCCTGCGAACCAGTTCGACATGATTGACATAGGCGGAGCCGTCCGCCCACTGATAGGCGCGTGGCAATGGCGCCATTGCCTCATGTTCGTGGAAGCGGCCGGTGGGGACCGCACCAAGCTCGAGACTTTTGCCAAGCGCTTCCAGATGCGGTGCTATACGCGCCCAATCGTCGAGCGCCGATTGCAGGGTCGGCGCGAGAAACGAAGCGTCGGTAAAGCGGGTCAGATCCTTGGAGACAAGAACGAGCTTGCCGTCGCGGGTACCGTTGTCCAGGGAGGCTAGCTTCATTTGTTTTTGTTCTCCTCTGACCAGTCGCCCTCGGGCGTTCCGTTGAACCGCTTCTTCAGGTCTTTCCAGCAATCCGCGTAATTGTCCTGCAGCGATACGAGTTCTGCGGCAAAACGGGTCAGATGTTGCGGGAAACGCGTCTCGAACATGAACGCCAGAGTGTTCTCAAGGCGTTGCGGCTTGAGTTCCACCGTCGAGGCCTTGTTGAAACCCATCGCGTCGGGACCATGTGCCAGCATCATATTGTGCAGGCTCATGCCGCCCGGCACGAACCCCTCCTCCTTGGCGTCGTACTGACCATATACCAGACCCATGAATTCGGACATGATGTTGCGATGGTACCAGGGCGGGCGGAAACTGTGTTCTGCCACCAGCCAGCGCGGCGGGAAAATCACGAAATCGACGTTGGCCGTGCCCTCTTCGCCGGAGGGAGCGGTCAGCACGGTGAAGATCGACGGGTCCGGGTGATCGAACAGGATAGCGCCGACAGGTGAGAAGGTGCGCAGATCGTATTTGTAAGGCGCATAATTGCCGTGCCACGCAACGACGTCGAGAGGCGAATGATCGAGCGTCGTTTGATAGAACTTGCCGCACCATTTCACATGCAGCCGGCAAGGAATTTCCTTTTCTTCGAAGGCCGCAACAGGTGTTTTGAAATCGCGCGGATTGGCCAGGCAGTTGGCGCCGATCGGGCCGCGATCCGGCAACGAGAATTTCGCGCCGTAATTCTCGCAGATATAGCCTCGCGCCTCACCATCAAGGGCCGCAATCTTGAACATCATGCCGCGCGGGATGACGCAGATCTCCGAAGGTTCGATCTCGATGATGCCCATTTCGGTGAAGATACGGAGCCTTCCCTTTTCCGGTACCAAAAGCATTTCGCCATCGGCATCGAAGAAATAGTCGTCTTCCATATCGCGGTTGAATGCATAGACATGCGCCGCCATGCCTGCCTGGCCATGGACATCGCCGGCCGTGGTCATGGTGCGGATGCCATCGATGAAACTCGTTGGTTGCTGCGGCATCGGTGTCGGATTCCAGCGCAGCTGGCCGATTGGCAATTCATGATCATCAAGGTTAGGCGCGGTCTTCCAATGTTCGCGCTTCGATGGTGTGAACCGGCCGCTGTGCTTGACCGAAGGCCGGATACGATAGAGCCAGGAACGTTCATTGATGCCGCGCGGCGCGGTAAAGGGAGAGCCGGACAGTTGCTCGGCATAGAGCCCATAGGCGCAACGCTGCGGTGAGTTCTGCCCCTGCGGCAGAGCGCCAGGCAGGGACTCTGTCTCGAAATCATTGCCGAAGCCGGGCATGTAGTTGACAGCCGCCATGACGATACCTCCTCTGAATTTAGTTGCAATTGTGACGATCTATTTTGTAACTATCAACTTGAAACAGGATTCTTTTACGCCGATGACAGCCGAGACAACACAGCCGCTGATATTGGAAAATTTCCTTCCCTACCGGCTGAACAAGGCGGCGGAGGCCGTCAGCCAGCGCTTTGCCAGCATCTATCGCGAGCGATACGGGTTGACGCGGCCTGAATGGCGCACCTTGGCGACGCTTGGCCAGTTCGGTATTTTGACGGCCACTGCAATCGGTGCGCATTCCTCCATGCACAAGACGAAGGTCTCGAGGGCGGTGTTCGCGCTGGAAAAGCGCCGATGGCTAAGTCGCAAGCGTGATGACATCGACCGGCGCATCGAGAACCTGGAACTCACGCCCGCAGGGCACAAGGCCTATAATGAACTTGCCAAGGTCGCGCATCAGTTTGAGACCGACCTGCTTTCGGCTCTCGGGAAACTGGGCGAGAATGAGTTGAAAGCCGGACTGGCTGCGCTGGAGAAGTACTATAATCAGGCGTGACCTTGTGGGTTGACTATTTCTGACAGAATATATATCTTGGTATATATCAAGGGAGGGATCCTGTTCATGACCCAGACGGCAAAGATTTTTACGAATGGGCGCAGTCAAGCAGTGCGCCTTCCTGCAGCCTATCGGTTCGACAGCAGCGAGGTATTTATTCGCCGTGATGAAGTTACGGGTGATGTCATCCTGTCGAGCAAACCTGATAACTGGGATGGATTTCTCGCAGCACTTAGAGAAGGAGATGTACCTGCCGATTTCCTTAGCAGGGAAGAGCGCAATCTTTCCGGCAGCGATACAGATCCATTTGAGGGTTGGGAGGAGTGAGCTCACTTTTCATGCTCGATACCAACGCTGTCAGCCTAGCAATCAAGGGAAATGCCGCCACTGTCAAACGCATGGTCGATATCCCAATGGCATCAATATGCATCTCTGTTGTCACCGAGGCAGAGCTGCTTTTCGGGCTTGCGAAGCGACCTGCAGCTACAAAGCTCTCCAGTCGAATTCACGAGTTTCTAAAGCGTGTGAATAGCCTGCCGCTCGACAGCACCGTAGCTGCCCGCTATGGACCATTGCGCGCACAGCTGGAGCAGCGCGGAAGGGCGATCATAGGGCTAGACTTGTTGATTGCTGCTCACGCAATCGCTGCAAATGCGATTTTGGTGTCAAATGATGCAGCGTTCCGCCATGTCGAAGGTCTCCAAGTGGAGGACTGGTCGAAAGATCCCTAACTCTTCAATCTGTATCCCGTCGTGAAGATCCAGCGCAGGATCAGAATGCAGGCGATGAGGAACAGCGCTGTCATGGCAAGGCTGGTGCCGATGTGCACGTCCGACAGGCCAAAGAAGCTCCAGCGGAAACCGCTGATCAGGTACACAACCGGGTTGAACAGCGTCACTTTCTGCCAGAAAGGCGGCAGCATGTCGATGGAGTAAAAACTGCCTCCGAGGAAGGTTAGCGGCGTGATGATCATCAGCGGGACGAGCTGCAGCTTTTCGAAGCCGTCGGCCCAGATGCCGATGATGAAGCCGAACATGCTGAATGTAACTGCAGTCAGCACCAGGAATAGCAGCATGACGAAGGGATGTTCAATCCGCAACGGTACGAACAAGGCGGCCGTGGCCAGAATGATGACCCCGAGAATGATGGATTTGGTCGCTGCGGCGCCGACATAGGCGATGACGATCTCCAGATAGGACACGGGTGCCGACAAGAGCTCGTAGATCGTTCCGACGAACTTCGGAAAATAGATGCCGAAGGAAGCGTTCGAGATGCTCTGCGTCAACAGCGACAGCATGATCAGACCGGGCACGATGAACGCGCCATAGCTGACCCCGCTGATTTCAGGAATACGTCCGCCGATGGCCGAACCAAAGACGACGAAATACAGGCTCGTCGAAACGACAGGCGAGATGACGCTCTGCATGATCGTGCGCCATGTGCGGTGCATCTCGAACAGGTAGATCGCCTTGATGGCATAGAGGTTCATTTGCGTTCCCTCACGAGATTCACGAAGATTTCTTCCAATGAACTTTCGCGCGTCTGGATATCCTTGAAACGGACGCCGGCCTTGTCGAGGTCTTTCAGCAAAGCCGTAATCCCGGTGCGGTCCTTCTGCGTGTCATAGTGATAAATGAGTTCGCAGCCGTCGGACGAAAGCTCAAGCTCGTATTGGGCCAACGCCTCCGGTACCTTGTCACGTTTTTCCTGAAGAAACAGCCGCAATTGCTTCCTGCCGAGCGAGCGCATCAGTTCAGCCTTCTCCTCGACCAAAATGATTTCGCCATGGCTGATGACGCCGATGCGATCGGCCATCTGCTGGGCTTCCTCGATATAATGCGTCGTCAGGATGATGGTGACGCCGGATTCGCGCAGTGCCCGGACGACATTCCACATGTCGCGCCGGAGCTCTACGTCGACCCCGGCCGTAGGCTCATCGAGAAACAGGATCTCCGGTTCGTGCGACAAAGCTTTCGCGATCATCACCCGGCGTTTCATGCCGCCGGAAAGCGTCATGAGCTTTGAATCCTTCTTGTCCCACAGCGACAGTTCTTTCAGGATCTTTTCGATATGCGCCGGCTTGGCCGGCTTGCCGAAGAGACCGCGACTGAAACTGACTGTATTCCAGACCGTCTCGAAGGCATCTGTCGTCAGTTCCTGGGGCACAAGGCCGATCTTGCTACGGGCAGCGCGATATTCCTTGATGATATCGTGGCCGTCGGCGAGGATCGTTCCCGATGTCGGATTGACGATGCCGCAAATTGTCGAGATCAGTGTGGTCTTGCCCGCGCCGTTTGGACCGAGCAGCGCGAATATCTCGCCATGTCGAATGTCGAGATTGATGTTCTTCAGCGCTTCGAAACCGGTTGAGTAGGTTTTGTAAAGGCTGGAGACAGAGATAGCTGAGGACATGAATTTACCTGGAAAGGAATTTCGGTCTGGACGTATCTGGCGGAACAAATCTGAGGCGCAGGCGCGCCCGTGAGAATGGTGTTCCTTATATGGGGTTGGATATCGTTTTACAAACCGGCATTCCTGACAATTTACGTCAGCAGCGTTGCCGAAGGAGAACTGGCAAAAAAGCCCGGCCATTGCCGGGCTTTTGTTGTTCAGGCCGTGGCCGGTTCGCCCCGTACTTCCCGCATACTTGGCAGGAAGACCGTCAGCAATCCAAGGAATGGCAGGTAGGAACAGATCATATAGACATAGTCGATGCCCTTGGCATCGGCGACGAAGCCGAGCACCGCAGCGGCAATACCGGCCATGCCAAAGGCGAAGCCGAAGAAGATACCGGCTATCATGCCGACCCGGCCGGGTACCAGCTCCTGGGCAAAAACCACAATCGCAGGAAAGGCGGACGAGAGGATGAAGCCGATGAAGACCGTGAGCACACCTGTCCAGAGCAGATTGGCGTAGGGCATCATTAACGTGAATGGCAGGACGCCAAGGATCGAGAACCAGATGACGGCCTTGGTGCCGATCTTGTCGCCGATCGGGCCGCCGAGAATAGTCCCGACAGCAGCGGCACCGAGGAACAGGAACAGCATCATCTGCGATTGCTGCACGGAAATACCGAACTTGTGGATGACGTAGAACGTGTAATAGCTGGAAATACTGGCAAGGTAGATGTTCTTCGTGAAGACAAGCAGCGTCAGGATCAGCAGCGATGTAATGACCTTTTTGCGCGGCAGCTTCAGGACCCTGCTGGCGGCCGGTTTGTTCGCATTGGCGATGCGATAGCGCTGGTACCAGCTGCCGACCTGATAAAGGATGATCATGCCGATCAGAGCGGCAGCGGAGAACCAGGCAATGCTTTGCTGGCCGCGCGGCAGCACGATGAAGGCCGCGAGCAAAGGCCCGAGCGCCGTGCCGAAATTGCCGCCGACCTGAAAGAACGACTGCGCCAGACCATGGCGCCCGCCCGAGGCGAGACGGGCCACACGCGAGGCTTCCGGGTGGAAGATCGACGAACCGATACCGATGAAAGCGGCGCCGGCGAGCAACATGACATAATGCGTGGCGATGGAAAGCAAGCCGAGCCCGACCAGCGAAAAAGCCATGCCGACGGGCAGCGAATAGGGCATCGGGCGCTTGTCGGTATAAGTGCCGACGACCGGCTGCAGCAACGAGGCCGTGACCTGGAATGTCAGCGTCAAGAAACCGATCTGCTTGAAATTGAGGCCATAGTTCTCCTTGAGCATCGGATAGATAGCTGCAAGCAGCGACTGCATCATGTCATTGAGAAAATGGCAGAAGCTGACTGCGAAAATGATGGCGAAGACAGTTGTTTCAGCAGAAGTCCGCTGAGCAGGCAAGGCAGTATCGGTCATGGTATGCGTCCATCGTAGAAAGAGGGTGTCCCGCCCCAAGCGGTCACCCCTCTTTCGCATCTGATATACCTGTTGCACGCATCCTGCTTTCGTGGTTTGGTCCAGTTCTTTCGAGTGTGGGCCAAAACAATGCGCTATCAGACATTTGCTGCCCGGAACGCTGCGGGCCTGCGGCTTGAGGAGCTGCATAAGGTGCGGCTCAACTGGCTTGAGCAAGCCGAAGGCGACGTTTTTGCGTTGGCGACGGTTTATCCGTCGGGATTCCACATTCCCGACCATCATCACAGCCAATCGCAACTCCTGCACGCCATCAGCGGCGTTGCCATGGTCACGACCAAGTTTGGCCGCTGGATGGTTCCGCCACATCATGCCCTATGGCTGCCTGCAGGGACGGAACATGCGGTGGATATGCTGGGCGATGTCTCGATGCATTCAATCTATGTGCGGCCGGACGCGGTGGCGGGCTTGAAACGGCATTTGCACGTGGTGGGGCTGACGCCCCTGATGGACAATCTGATCCGCGAGGCGGTGGCGGCGCCTGCCGACGTGCACGCCGATCCACGGACGACATTTGTCATGGGATTGCTGCTGCATGAAATCCCCAACCTTCCGGAACGGCCACTCGGCCTGCCATTCCCGGAGGACCGGCGGCTGGCGGCACTGTGCCGCGGGTTCCTCGAGAACCCCTCGCCTCACACAGATATCGACGATTGGGCGGATCGGCTCGGAATGAGCCGGCGTACTTTCACGCGGACATTTCGGCGCGAAACCGGACTCAGCCTTTCAACGTGGCGCCAGCAGGCGTGCCTGTTGTCAGCGCTGCCCCGCCTGACAAAGGGTGAGCCGGTGACCAGTGTCGCACTCGACCTCGGCTATAACAGCGTGCCGGCTTTCACTACCATGTTCAAACGCATGCTCGGCGCCCCGCCCCGGCATTACCTTCATTCGGCCGCCTGAACCCTTGGCCCCGGGACATAGTTGAGGATCGGCCCAAGCCAGCGCTCGACCTCACCGACCGGCATCTGCTTGCGGTTCGCATAGTCCTCCACCTGGTCACGCTCGACCTTGGCGACGCCGAAATAATAGCTTTCCGGATGGCCGATATAGATGCCGGATACCGACGAGCCCGGCCACATGGCATAGCTTTCGGTCAGGCGGACATCGATCCGGGTTTCCGCGTCAAGGATGCGGAACAGCGTCTCTTTTTCGGTATGATCGGGCTGCGCCGGATAGCCTGGCGCCGGTCGGATACCGCGATAGGGTTCACCGATGAGTTCCTCCGGCGCAAGATCTTCGTCGGGCGCATAACCCCAGAATTCCTTGCGCACGCGCTCATGCATCAATTCGGCAAAGGCTTCGGCAAAGCGGTCCGCCAGTGCCTTGACGAGGATGGAGGAATAATCGTCGTTGGCACGTTCGAAGCGCTCGGCGATGGCGATTTCCTCGATGCCAGCGGTGACGACGAAAGCGCCCATGTAATCCTGAACGCCGCTGTCGACGGGCGCTACGAAATCGCCGAGTGCCACATTCGGTCGTCCATCGCGTTTCGACAGTTGCTGGCGCAGGGTGTAGAAGGTCGCGAGCTCGTCCTTGCGCTCCTCATCGGCGAAGACGCGAATGTCGTCGCCCGTCGCTCCCGCTGGCCAAAGACCGATGACGGCTTTCGGATTGAACCACTTCTCCACGATGATTTTCTTCAGCATAGCCTGCGCATCATCGAACAATTGACGCGCGGCTTCGCCCTGTTTCTCGTCCTCAAGGATGGCAGGATAGCGGCCCTTCAATTCCCACGTCTGAAAGAAGGGGGTCCAGTCGATATAGCGGGCGATCCCCGCGAGATCGTAGTTCTCGAAGACGCGCGTCCCGATGAAACCTGGCTTGGTCGGTTTGTACGAGGTCCAGTCGATCTTGTGCGCATTGGCGCGCGCCTTGGCCAATGGCAGGCGCTGCTTGTCGGCCTCGTTGCGCGCATGCGCATCCGCGACCTTGATATACTCGGCCTCGATGGCTTCGACGTAACCCGGCTTGGTTTCCTTCGACAGAAGATTGGATACAACACCAACCGCACGGCTCGCATCGGTGACATAGATCGTCTGCCCCTTGTTGTAGCGCGGGTTGATCTTGACAGCTGTATGCACGCGGCTGGTCGTTGCGCCGCCGATCAGCAGCGGAATGTCGAAACCCTCGCGCTCCATCTCCGAGGCCACATGCACCATCTCGTCGAGCGACGGCGTTATCAGTCCGGAGAGCCCGATAATATCGACATTCTGTTCGCGGGCCGTCTGCAGGATCTTGGTTGCAGGCACCATGACGCCGAGATCGATGATCTCGTAATTGTTGCAAGCCAGGACCACGCCGACGATGTTCTTGCCGATATCGTGGACGTCGCCCTTGACCGTCGCCATCAGCACCTTGCCGGCGCTCTCACGTTCGCCTGTGCCGCCATTGGCAAGCTTCTCCGCCTCCATGTAGGGCAACAGCAGGGCCACAGCCTGTTTCATGACGCGGGCGGACTTCACCACCTGCGGCAGGAACATCTTGCCGGCGCCGAACAGATCACCGACGACGTTCATGCCTGCCATCAACGGGCCTTCGATGACGTGCAACGGGCGCTCGGCCTCCTTGCGCGCCTCTTCGGTGTCGACGTCGATGAATTCGGTGATGCCGTTGACCAATGCATGCTCGATGCGTTTGGCGACACTCCACTCGCGCCAGGCAAGATCGCGTTCGCGCGCTTCCTTGCCGGCGGAACCCTTGTAGCGCTCGGCAAGATCAAGCAACCGCTCCGTCGCATCATCACGGCGGTTGAGCACGACGTCTTCGCAGGCCTCACGCAGTTCAGGATCGATCGATTCATAGACAGCGAGCTGGCCCGCATTGACGATGCCCATGTCCATGCCGACCTGGATGGCATGATAGAGGAACACTGCATGCATCGCCTCGCGCACCGGTTCATTGCCGCGGAACGAGAAGGAGAGATTTGAGATGCCGCCGGAAATATGCACGTGCGGCAGGGTGTCGACGATCTGTTTCGTCGCTTCGATGAAGGCGACGCCATAACCATTGTGTTCCTCGATACCGGTAGCGACAGCAAAGACGTTTGGATCGAAGATGATATCTTCCGGAGGAAAACCCGCTTCCTTGGTCAGGAGTTCATAGGCACGTGTACAGATCGCGACTTTCCGCTCCAGAGTGTCGGCTTGGCCGTCCGTATCGAATGCCATAACAACGACTGCAGCACCATAGGCGCGAACTTTCTTGGCGTGATCGAGAAAGGCCTGTTCGCCTTCCTTCATTGAGATCGAGTTGACCAGTGGCTTGCCTTGCACGCACTTGAGGCCTGCCTCAATGACGTCCCACTTCGAGCTGTCGATCATCACCGGCACCCGGGCGATATCCGGCTCTGCCGCGATCAGGTTCAGGAATTCGACCATGGCCTTTTCGCTGTCGATCAGGCCCTCGTCCATGTTGATGTCGATGATCTGTGCGCCATTCGCTACCTGATCGCGCGCTACATCCAATGCCGTGGCGAAATCGCCCGAAGTGATGAGTTTGCGGAACTTCGCAGAGCCGGTGATGTTGGTGCGCTCGCCGACGTTGACGAAGGGAATATCCTTGGTCAGCGTGAAAGGTTCGAGGCCCGACAAGCGCATATGCGTTTCCGTCTCGGGGATCTCGCGCGGCTTGTATTTGCCGACTGCCTCGGCAATTGCCTTGATGTGCTCGGGTGTCGAACCGCAGCAGCCGCCGACGATATTGAGCAGGCCTTCGCTGGCGAAACCCTCAAGCTGCGCTGCCATCGCTTCCGGGCTCTCGTCGTATTGGCCGAATTCGTTGGGCAGGCCCGCATTGGGATAGGCGCAGACGAACGTATCCGCGACGCTGGAAATCTCGGCGAGATGCGCGCGCATGGCATTGGCGCCAAGGGCACAATTCAAACCGATGGTGAATGGCTTGGCGTGACGGACCGAATGCCAGAAAGCGGTCGGTGTCTGGCCGGAAAGCGTGCGACCGGAGAGATCGGTGATCGTGCCGGAGATCATCACCGGAAGCGTAATGCCCTTCTCTTCGAACACTTCGTTCGTGGCGAAGATTGCTGCCTTGGCGTTGAGCGTATCAAAGATGGTCTCTATGAGGATGATATCCGCGCCGCCATCGATGAGGCCGCGCACTTGGGTCCCATAGGCGGTGCGCAGGTCGTCGAAAGTGACAGCGCGATAGCCGGGATTGTTGACGTCAGGCGAAATCGATGCCGTGCGGTTTGTCGGGCCGAGCGCTCCGGCGACGAACCTGCGGCGGCCATCCTTCTGCTCGGCTTTCAACGCAGCACGGCGGGCAAGCCGCGCACCATCGCGGTTAAGCTCGTACACGACCTCTTCCATGCTGTAGTCAGCCTGGGCGATCGTAGTGGAGGAAAATGTGTTGGTCTCAAGGATATCGGCGCCCGCCATGGCATAGGCGTAGTGAATATCTTCGATGGCTTGCGGCTGCGTCAGGATCAGGAGATCATTGTTGCCTTGCAGGTGGCAGGAACAATCCGCAAAGCGATCACCACGAAAGTCATCTTCGTTAAGGCTAAGGCCTTGAATCTGCGTGCCCATGGCGCCGTCGAGGATCAGTATCCGTTCTTTCGCCGCCTTAGTCAAAGCTGCAAAAACTTCGGAGCCGTCGCGAGGAGAACCCATGGGACCGAACAGACTATCAACCGCAATATTCATAACTTGGCACGCCTCATGATCCACGATCCGGATGAGGTGTATTGATATTCACGCTATGACGTCCTGCAAACGGCGGTTTTCTGCGCTCCGGTGCTCACGTACCAAAATGTACGCTGCGCTCCGGTGCTCGAAAACCACCATTTTCGGAGCGTCATAGCAAAAATCTCAAATACACCCGAGGTGTGAGGGTCACATAAAGATATCTTTATGTCAACAAGTCAATTCTGTTGGCGGCATGATATGTCGCAGTTGTGGTGGTTCGTCGGCCTTGTAAAACGGCAATATGCCGTCTATATTCGAGCAAGTTGCCGCAAAGGCCTGGAGCACGTAGATGTCAAAAGTCATTGTCGAGGAAGTTGCCCGAAAGCTCGGTGGGACGCCGGTGCTCGGATCTGAAGTTCGCTCGCAGGCGGATCTCGCCATGGTTGTCCGTGGTCGCTTGCCTTTGAGTGCTCTCAAGGGCTTGACCCTTGCTGGACTGACCAATCAGGAGATCGAGCAATTCGTTATTCCTCAGCGCACAAGGCGGCACCGCGCCGACAAGAAGCAACCGTTGACTGTTGACGAGTCCGACAGGACAGTCCGTTTGATGCGTATCCAGACACTGGCTGAAGAAACGTTTGGCGACAAGGAAAAAGCCAATCGCTGGCTGCGTCGAACGCTGGCCGAACTCGGGGGCGAAACGCCGCTTGTGATTGCGCAGACGGAAGCTGGCGTCCGCGTCATCGAAACCATTCTTGGCAAGATCGCCTGGGGTGCAGCCGCCTAGAGGCTCTGATGCGGCTTTGGCGATTATCCGGCAAGCAGCATGCGGAGACTTTTGACGGCGGCTATGGACTGCTGTTCGATGGCCGCTGGAACAGCGTTGGGCATGCGGTGACCTATTGCGCGACGTCACCCGCCCTTTGTGTCCTTGAAAAGCTGGTACACGTCGAAGATCCGACACTTTTGCCGAAACTCGTCATGGTGACCTATGAGGTGCCGGACAATGTTCCGGTCGAGAACATCGCAGTTCAATCTTTGCCGTCAGACTGGCGACGGCAGGAGGGCTTGACGCAAGGCATGGGCGATGATTGGCACAAGGCCAAAACAGCGCCGCTGTTGATGGTGCCGTCAGCGATCGTTCCTATTGCCGGTTCGCCCGATATCAACGTGCTGATCAATCATTCACACCGGCTGGCGGCGGAGGTCAAGGTGCTCACATTGGAGCCGTTCACGCTCGACCCGCGACTTTTATAGACGGACAGCTGGAGTTTCACAGCGCCGCCGACTGCGGCAGGACAAAGGGCACATGCTTGTCGGGCAAGGCGCCGACTTTCAACGCACATTCATAGACACGCAGGATACGGTCGTCGGTAAGGACCTCCGCGGGTGTACCCACGCTATCAATAGTGCCCTCGTGCATGACCACGACGCGGTCCGCATACATAGAGGTCAGATTGAGATCGTGCAGAATCGCGATTACCCCGCCGCCACGCGTGGCAAATGCGCGGGCGATCTGCATGATGATGAGCTGATGCTTGATATCAAGACTGGAGACGGGCTCATCGAGGAAGAGAAAGCGCGGCTGACCATCGAGAACGGGCTGCCAGACCTGGCAGAGAACCCGCGCGAGTTGTACGCGCTGCTGTTCGCCTCCGGAAAGCTCCTGGTAGAAACGGCCGCCAAAGCCGGCGAGATCGACGAGTGCCAGTGCCTCGTCCGGGAGGTTTTCGGCGACATGATGTGTCGCGCCGGAACGACCGCTGGTAAGACCGAGCTTGACGATTTCGCGAACGGTGAACGGAAAGGACAGCGAGGTCGATTGTGGCAGGATCGCCCGCATGGCGGCCAACTGCCACGGTTTCAGATGGCCGAGCGAGTGCCCGTTGATCGTTATGCGACCGGTGAAAGGCAGATCGCCGGAAAGCGCCCGCATCAGCGTCGTCTTGCCAGAACCGTTCGGACCGACAATGACAGTCAGTTCCCCCGCCTGAGCATCGAAACTCGCATCTTTGACGATGGCCTTGCGTCCAAGCATGACGTTGACGTTGGAAAGGCTGATCATGATCAAAGATCCACAATGCCGCGGCGGCGCAGCAGTATCCACAGGAAGAAGGGCGCGCCGACAGCTGCCGTAACGATGCCGATCGGCAATTCCGCAGGGGCGACGATGGTGCGGCTGACGGCGTCCGCGACCAGCAGCAGGCTCGCACCCAGGAGTGCGGATGCCGGGAGCAGATAGCGATGGTCCGGTCCTATGACCAGCCGAAGCAGATGCGGCACCACAACGCCGACGAAGCCGATGCCACCGCTGACGGCAACGGACGCACCAGTTGCGGCAGCGACCACAATGATGGCCACGCGCTTGAAACGCTGGACCGGAATGCCGAGGTGGCTTGCCGAGGCTTCACCAAGTGCGAGAGCATTGAGGCCGCGCCCAAGAAAGGGAGAAACCAGCAGCGCCGATACGATAAAGGGACCAGCCGCAGACATCTTGGCCCAATTGGAACCGGCGAGTGATCCCAGTGTCCAGAACGTCAGATCGCGGAGCTGCCTGTCATCGGCGAGAAATGTCAGGAGGCCTATGTACGCCATGGCCATCGCGCCAAGTGCAATACCGGCCAGGAGCATTGTCGCGATGGAGGTTTGACCGCGCCGCGTGGCGACGCCATAGAGAATGAGCGTGAAAACCAGGGCGCCGATAAAGGCGGCAATCGGCAGGGCAAATATACCGAAGGTCGAAATGAACGGTGTGAGAACCGTCGTGCCAAGGACAATAACGCTGACGGCTCCAAGACCTGCACCCGCGGAGACGCCGACAATACCGGGATCCGCGAGCGGATTGCGAAACAAGCCCTGCATCACCGCACCGGAGACAGCAAGCGACGCTCCGATCATCGCGCCGAGAATAATGCGCGGCAACCTTATATCCCAGATGATGATGCTGTCGCGCAGGGAAAGGACATTATCGTCACTGCTTGCGCCTCGAACCAAAGCGCTGACAACAGATATGACCGAAGCGTCGGATGCGCCAGCCGTAAGGCTGAACAGCATCGTCGCCAGCAGAGCAAAGCCCAGCACTACGATGACGCCCCTGGCCAGGAATGAACGGTCGCCTTCCGCACGGGTTTTGCTTTGCCCAGACCGAAGAGCGGCAGGTCTCACTGGAGCAATTCCGTTTTTCCTAGTATCACGGGATTGCTCCAGCTTTTTGTTTTTACGCAATTCCGAACGGAAAACCGTTTCACACTTTTCCTGGAATTGCTCTAGAACAGACTCGCTCATTGGCTCGTTTCAGTGCCGTAGAACGCCTTGGCCAGATCGTGCACCGCTTCCGCCGTCCGTGGCCCGAAGCCGAGCAGATACTGCCCGCCCATGCGCACGATGTTCTTTCTCTGGCCGGCAGGCGTCGCTGCAATCGCCTTGTTGGCGAGAAGATCCGCGTCGGTTGTAGCGCGCGGCCCGTGAATATCCATCACGAGAATGACATCCGGCTGCGCCGTGAGGATCGCTTCGTCGGTCATTGTCTTGTAGCCGGAATATCCGGTAACGACATTGTCGGCGCCTGCAAGTTGGATGATGCCGTCGGCAGCCGTCTTGGTGCCTGCTGCCATGATTTTTCCGCCTGTTGTACTGAGGACGAAGAGCACACGTTTGCGGGTCTTGATAGCTTTGGTTTCGGCTTTCGCCGCCGCCAATTTCTGCTCGACTTTGGCAGATAGCTTCTCGGCCTTGTCATCGACGCCGAGTGCCTTGCCGACGATCCGGATTTTTTCCGACACGTTTTCGGCCGTGTAGTTTTCCGGAACGAACACGAAAGGTACGCTGGCTTTTTTCAATACGTCGATGGCTTCACGCGGGCCTGAACCCTCAACGGCAATGATCGCAGTCGGGTTGATCGACAGGACGCCTTCCGGCGACAACGCACGCATGTATCCGACATCGGGAATCTTGTGCGCAGCTTCGGGGAAAACGCTGGTGGTATCGCGGCCGACCAACCGCCCCTCCTCACCCAGATCGTAGATGATTTCGGTGATCGACCCCCCAATGGACACCACGCGGCTTGCATCGGGAATGGGGCCGGAAATCTCTTCTGCCATCGCAACGGCTGGCAGCGCCAGAATGCCGAGCGCTGCCACCATGAGGGGGAATCTGTTCATTGTCATTTCCTATGCCGCAGCACGCATGAGGCGTGGCAGCGCTTCGACGAGCTGACGCCAATCGCCACGTTCGCCGGAGCCTTCATGGCGCTTGCCGAAAAACTGGATGATCATGTCGCCCTCTGCGCCATAGGCTTCGAGCGAGGTAACATGCCCGTCCTTGGTAGGCTTGCGCACAGCCCACAACTCCGCGATGTGATCAGTACGCAGATGCATATGAAAGGTTTCGTCGAGGATATTGATCCATGATCCCATCGGCTTCACGTTGTGAATTGGTCCCGAATGAATCTGGATGCAGCCGCGATTGCCGATGAAGCACATGATCGGCAATTGCTCCTGCGCTGCATCGTGCATCATTGCGGTCAATGCGGCCGTGTCGAGTTGCCAGGCATAGTCTTGTCCGATCACCTGCACCGCCTGATGGCGGGTCATATTGAAGGAGCGCAGGATGCCGAAGAATTCGTGGACATCCTTCATCTGGGTCCAGCGGTCGCGTAAGCCGGCCGCATCCAGTTCGTCAAGCTCTGCGGTTTTTTCCTCCGGCTTCGGCAGGGCTGTCAGTTGCAGTGACTGTGACTGATCATCGAGACGAAGTTTGGCAACGAGAGTCTGGTAGGCTTCCAGATTGGAGGCTGGGCGAAGATGGATCTTGTGGATGGCCTCGCCGGCTGCATCGAAGAATTGCAGACTGCGGCGGACGTCTTCGCCGTCCTGCTTTTCGACGGCAAAGCCATGTGCCCAGGCATTGGGAAAAAGCCGCATATCGATCTGCTCGCCGAGCAGCATGGAGGCGTGCTTGCCGACGATCGGCTTGTCATAAACACCGATCTTCTCATGGACGGCGCTCTCGTTGCGGGTGAGCGCCATCACTTCGCCAAGCGATTCGATTTCAGTCAGGAAGGTTTCGATGTGCGGGTTGATACGAACGACATTGATCCCGCAATAGGCGGCCACCAGCTCGGCTTCCGAGATCTGCAGCTGCTGCGCAAGGTCGCGCTCGCGCATTTTCGGGTTCTCAGCCCTCGCCTGCCGAATTGCCTCGGGTGTTGGTTTTACTGCGTTAGTCATGTTTCAGCCTGTTGATGGGAACTATTTATTCAGGATCAGTTTGCCCTGCCGGGTAATTTTGAGACGGTAGAGGGAGCCAGCGTGTTCAATGCCAACCTCGTTGGTGCCGTCGAAAAGGATGTCGCTACCGTAGACGCGGATGTCCTTTTGTATCGGCGCGGAAAAATTGGCGCGCACCGGCGTAGTGTTGGGGAGACGCACCTGCATATCGATGATCTGACGTGGAGACATGGCAGTGGGCCTTTTCTGTTCCTTTTGTCCGGGACAGCGCTGCTCGCATTATCCCACTTATTTAAACTTGACTATGTTATTCATCTTTATTACTCAATCGAAACAAGAGTCAACAACTCAAGTTAAAAAGACCTGTCAATTTGCAGCAAGCCCTGGCCATAGCATGACCGCTGTTACAGCCATATTCCTGCTTGCCGCAACAGGGTGGCGTCGGGGTTAGAGTCCCCCCGGCGCCAACCCTGGCCAAACAAAAAAGGGCCCTTGCAGGCCCTTTCTTTTTCAATGGATATGCGTCTCAGATCAGAAGGGCGAATCCGGGAAGTAGAATTCCTTGGCGTTGTCCTTGGTGACCAGTGTCGCATCGAGGATGTATTTGCCGCGCACAGGGACCTGGTCATAGAAGTTTGCGACCGTGAGTTCCATTGCCGTGGCGATCATTGAAGGCGGATAGAGCACGTTGATCGGTGTCATCGCATCACCATCGGCAACGCGCTTGATCATGTCCTTCATACCGGCGCCACCGATGACTAACTTGATGTCGGTGCGCTTGGCCTGATCGATGGCCTCGAGTACACCAACAGCCATATCGTCATCCTGGCACCATACGGCGTCGATCTTCGGAAACTTGGTCAGGTAGTCCTGCATGATCTTGAAGGCATCATCGCGTGACCAGTTACCGAACTGCTTGTCGAGAACCTTGATGCCGCTGCCGGCGATTGCATCGTCAAAACCCTTCTGGCGCTCTTCGTCGATGACGATCGGCAGACCACGGATGACAACAACGTCACCGGTCTTCAGTGTGTCCTTGAGATATTCGCCAGCGACGCGGCCGAGCTCCGGATTGTTACCGGCAACGTAAAGATCCTGAATCGTCGGATCGGACAGAGCGCGGTCAACCACGGTAACGAAAACGCCCTTTTCCTTGACCTGACGCAGAGGATCGGTCAGTTCGTCGGAATTGTGCGGCAGGGTAACGAGTGCGTCGATGCCCTGCGTCGTCAGATCTTCGAGTGCATTCGCTTGCGATGCTCCATCAGGCGAAGTCTTGATGGTGATCTTGAGGCCCGGATGAGCAGCCTCGAGCAGCTTGGCAGCCCGTTCTGCGTGGTAGACAACGCCGCCCGTCCAGCCGTGATCTGCCGCAGGTATCGACACGGCAATGTTGACCTCTTTGTCCTGAGCGTAGGCCAAGGTCATGCTCGAAGCGAGCGCCGCCCCGGCAAGACCGATCAAAAGTTTACGCATTTGGTTTCTCCCAATTTAGCTCGGGCCTTGATTGCGGCTCGGTGGGTGGCCCTTTTCCCCCCGTTCCCTTAGAAGGGGCAGCCTCCCGCCCCCTTACGCGTATAGTCTGCCGACTATTTTTTCTTTTGCAGGGTGCGCTGCACCAGCATGGCGATAATGATGATCGTGCCCTGTACCGCGCCGATCAGATATTCACTGACGATGTTCGAAAGCACCATGATGTTGCCGACGATCTCCAGCATGAACGCACCGCAGATCGTACCCCAGATGCGGCCGACACCGCCGCGCAGTGCAGTGCCGCCGATGACCACAGCGGTGATCGCCTGGAGTTCCCACAGCATGCCTGTCGTCGTCGTCGCGGCGCCGAGGCGCGGGACGTAGACGACGACGGCGATGGCGACGCAGATGCCTTGAATGATGTAGGTCATGGCGCGGACGCGATTGACGTGGATTCCCGAATATTTTGCCACATCCTCGTTCGAGCCAACGGCGATCACGTGCCGTCCGAACGATGTCTTGTAAAGGATGAACGCGCCGAGCAGGCCCGCGGCGATAATGACCCAGACCGGTATCGGCAGGCCGAGAAACACCCCGGTGTAGACCGGGCGGAACATATTGCGCATCGCGATGGATTTCATCGCGATCGAACCGCCATCCGCCAGCCAGACCGTGACCGACCGGAAGATCGCCATGGTGCCCAGCGTGACGATGAAGGGCTCTATCTTGCCGATGGTGATAACCGCGCCGTTGAGCAGTCCCGCAAGAGCGCCGACACCGATGGCAACCACGATACCCGTGGCCAGCATGGCTACATCACCGTCTATGGAAGCCGAGTTCAGGAACAGGATCATGATACCGGCGACAAGCGCGGCCATGGAGCCAACCGACAGATCGAGACCGCCTGCGGAGATGACGAATGTCGCGCCAATCGCAATGATGGCAATGAAGGACGACCGGGTCAGAACGTTGAGCAGATTGTCGATCGACAGGAAATTTGGGTTGACGAGAGCCCCGAGAACGAACAATGCGGCAAGCGCCAGGAATGGCGCAACGGCCGTCTTGTCGAGATCCGCCAGCTTGCGGCCGAAACCGCGTGTGTCGGTGATTGTTTTCGTGTCGGTCATGCGTTCCCCGCCGAGTAAAGCTCTGCTTCGTTGATTTTGACGCCAGTGGCGTAGACGACGATCTCGTCTTCGGTCATTGCCTCGCCCGTAACCTCGCCGACAATGCGTGACGAACGCATGACGAGGATGCGGTGGCATATGCCGATGAGTTCCTGCATTTCCGAGGAAATGACGATGACTGATTTGCCAGTTTTGGCGAGATCGGAAATGAATTTATAGATCTGTTCCTTGGTGCCGATGTCGATGCCGCGTGTCGGCTCGTCGATGATGACGATGCTGGGCTCCAGCAGCATCATCTTGGCGAGCAGCAGCTTCTGCTGGTTGCCGCCGGAGAGCTGTCCGGCGAGAAGGTCGCGGCGACGCGCACGGATATCGAAGTCGGTAATCGCCTTGTCGAGGCTGTTATCTTCGCGCTTGCGCTCGATGAGCGGACCCCTGGTGAACTTCTCCAGCGTCGCCAACGTAAGATTGGTGCGCAGATCCTGGGCGAGGAGCAGCCCTTTGCCCTTGCGATCTTCGCTCAGGTACACGATGCCCGCAGCCATACTGTCGCGCACCGTTTTGAACTTGACCGGATTGCCGTTGAGCTTGACTTCGCCGTGGCCAGTGCGCAACCCGACGATGCCTTCGAGAAGCTCGGTCCTGCCAGCGCCGATCAGTCCCGCAAAGCCCAAAATCTCGCCTTTGCGCAAGGTGAATGATGCATCGCGCGCATAGCCGGGAACATCGAAGTTCTGGACCTCGAGCACGTTCTGACGGCTCGCCGTATCTTCGCGCTCCGGATAGAGCTTCGACATGTCGCGCCCGACCATCAGCCGCGCCATATCCACCGGCTGCAGTTCCGAGGCTTCGCGTGTGGCGATGAGCTTGCCGTCGCGCAGCACCGTGATGCGGTCGGCGATGGCGCCCACTTCCGGCAGGCGATGCGAGATATAAAGGATGGCTACGCCCCTGTCCCGAAGGTCGCGGATGACTTTCAATAGCGCTTCTGTTTCGAACGGTGTCAGCGACGCGGTTGGCTCATCGAAGATCACGACGCGATGCGGCACCTGAAGCGCGCGAGCGATCTGGACCAGTTGGCGCCGGGCGATGGAAAGCCGCGAAATCTGCGTCGTAGGATCGATATCGGCTCCGAGACTTTGCACAGCCTCGGCGGACTGGCGGTTCATCTCGCGGTCATTGACCATGAGCCCGCGCTTCAACTCGCGACCCATGAAGATGTTTTGCGCCACGGTCAGGTCCGGCGCGAGCAATATCTCCTGATGCACCAGCACCAGACCACGATGCTCCGCGTCGACGGGTCCGGCAAAGTGCACCGGTTCCCCATCCATCGCGACGGTACCGCGCGTCGGCTTCAGGTGTCCGCTCATAAGCTTCATCAGCGTCGACTTGCCGGCACCGTTTTCACCGATGATGGCATGCACTTCGCCGGGCATCACGCGCAGGCTGATGTCCGTCAGCACTTCGACCGGGCCGAACGCCTTGGCTATACCTCGTGCTTCAAGCACTGGCACTGTCGCAGCCTTGGTTGGGTTGTCGCTCATCACACCTTCGTCCAAACGCCGCCCGCCTTGGATGACTTCACCGCAGCCTCGATGAATTCCATCCCCGCAAGCCCATCGTCCACAGTCGGAAAAATCACATCCTTCGGGGGGTTTTTTCCGCTACGCGCTGCGATGATCGCTTGCGCAGCCTCGGCGTAGATATTCGCGAAGCCTTCGAGATAGCCTTCCGGATGACCGGATGGAACGCGGGTCAAACGCGCCGCCTCCGGCGATGCGCCAGCACCGCCGCGCGTGAGCAATTGCTTCGGTTTGCCGAAAGGCGTGTACCAGAGATAGTTTGGATCCGCCTGCGTCCATTCGATCCCACCCTTGGTGCCGTAGATGCGCAGCTTGAGGCCGTTCTCATTGCCTGGAGCCACCTGGCTCGCCCAGATCATGCCCTTGGCACCGCCTTCGAAGCGCATAAGAATTTGCACATCGTCGTCGAGCACCCTGCCCTCGCCAAAACTGGTGAGCTCGGCGCAGAGTTGCTTGAGCTTGAGTCCTGAAACGAAACAGGCAAGGTTATAGGCATGTGTGCCGATATCGCCGATGGCACCACCTGCACCCGAACGCTTCGGATCAATGCGCCATTCGGCCTGCTTGTTGCCCGTGGCTTCGGTTTTCTCCGTCATCCAGTCTTGCGGGTATTCAGCCTGCACGACACGAATGTCGCCGAGCACGCCCTTGGTAACCATGGCGCGTGCCTGACGCATCATCGGATAGCCGGTGTAATTATGCGTGACGACGAAGAGCTTGCCGGTCTTGTTGACCAGCGACACGAGTTCCTTTGCTTCTTTGACAGTCGTGGTCAGCGGCTTGTCGCAGATGACGTGGATCCCCGCTTTCAGGAATGCCTTTGCCGCTGGAGCGTGCATGTGGTTCGGCGTGACGATGGAAACCGCTTCGATGCCGTCGGGACGCTTGGCTTCGGTCTTGGCCATCTCCTCGAACGAAGTGTAGGCGCGGTCTTCGGCGATGCCGATTTCCTTCGCGGAAGCTTTGGCGCGCGCCGGATCGGAAGAGAGCGCGCCTGCAACGAGCTCATACTGATCGTCCATGCGCAGCGCAATTCGGTGCACTGCGCCGATGAAAGCGCCCTGCCCGCCTCCGACCATACCGATACGGATACGGCGGCTTGCGGGTTTCGCCCTGGATGCTCCAATAGCCATTATTCGATCCTCTATTTCAGGCCAAGAATACGGCGATTGGCCGCGTCATCGGTGCCAGAGCCGGCAAAATCATCAAACGCGCGCTCGGTGACACGGATGAGATGTGCGTCGATGAACTGCGCTCCCTCGCGGGCGCCGTCCTCGGGATGTTTCAACGCGCATTCCCATTCGAGTACCGCCCAGCCATCGAAATCATAGGCGGTCAATTTCGAGAAGACCGCACCGAAATCGACTTGCCCGTCGCCGAGCGAGCGGAAGCGGCCCGCGCGGTTGATCCAGGATTGGTAGCCCCCATAGACGCCCTGCCGGCCGGTCGGATTGAACTCGGCGTCCTTGACGTGGAAGGCTTTGATCTTCTCGTGGTAGATGTCGATATAATCAAGATAATCGAGTTGCTGCAGGACGAAATGAGACGGATCATAGAGTAGATTGGCGCGGGAATGGTTTTTTACCCGCTCCAGGAACATCTCGTAAGTGATGCCGTCGTGCAGATCTTCACCTGGATGGATCTCATAGGCGGCATCGACACCCTGCTCGTCGAAATAGTTGAGGATCGGCGTCCAGCGTTTCGCCAGCTCATCGAATGCCGCCTCGACGAGACCCGCCGGACGCTGCGGAAACGGATAAAGGAATGGCCATGCCAGAGCCCCTGAGAACGTCGGTATTGCCTTGAGGCCGAGGTGTTTTGAAGCGCGGGCGGCGCGCCTGAGCTGATCCACCGCCCACTCTTGCCGTGCTTTCGGATTGCCATGCACTTCCGGTGCGGCAAAACCGTCCATCAACTCGTCATAGACCGGATGAACCGCCACGAGCTGGCCCTGAAGGTGGGTTGCGAGCTCCGTGATGGTCAAGCCATGCGAAGCGGCAACACCGGCGATCTCGTCGCAATAATCCTTCGAATCGGAAGCCTTCTTCAGATCGATGAGGCGTCCATCCCAAGCCGGTATCTGGATACCCTTGTAGCCCATCCCCGCTGCCCATCCGCACATGGCATCGAGCGAATTGAACGGCGCCTCGTCGCCCGCGAACTGCGCTAGGAAAATGGCCGGTCCCTTGATCGTCTTCATGTCAATCCTCCAATTCCAGATTTTGCCGTCAAGGCATGTTGTCCCTGAGAAATATATCGATGCGAATGTGTTCCTGACCTGGAACGATCGGGCGTCCCTCACGTAATGCGGTCAGGATACGGGCAGCGCTGCGCGCCATGTGACCTGCATCCTGATTGATGAGCGCGTCCACCGTGCCACGCACGAGATGGCGGCGCGTCGAGGTTGTCAGTTCGTGCGCGACGAAGATCACGTCGGAAACGTGGTTTGTCGCTTCGAGCGCAGCGATGACGCCCGCCTGCCCGCCGCCGGCATTGTAGATGGCGACGAGGTCGGGATGATCCCGCAGCAGCGAGCGGGTGACGGCCTCGACGCGTGCGTTCTCGTCGCGCGCTTCGCGCACGGGCAGCACTTCGAGGTTTGGATATTCGCGGGAGAGTATCTGTTCGAAACCGAACTGGCGCTCGACGTGATCGCGCAATGCCAGCGACCCGGCGATCATGCCGACCTTGCCCTTGCGCGGCCCGACGAAGCGGCCGATCAGCGAGGCAGCTGTTCGCCCGGCAGCAAAGTTGTCTATGCCGACATAATGCGCCCGCCGAGAATTCGGCACGTCCGACACGAGAGTAAGCACGACCACACCGGCGTCTGCCAAGGCGTTGATCGCCTCGGTGACAGCGGGATGATCGAGTGCGACTACGGCGACACCGTCGATACCGGACGGGAGCTTTTCGAGGGCTGCCGCAAGGGCTTCACCGTCGAACGTATCGACGTGCTGGATCGACAGGCGGACACGTTCCTGCAATTGGCGCTCGCGCGTGGCCCGGAATTCGGCGCCGAGGGCCATCATGAATTCGTTTTCGCCGGTCGGCAGGATGATGCGGAAATCATAGTCGCGTCCGCGAGCGAGCCGGGATGCATGTGGATCCGGCAAAAAGCCAAGCTGTTTGATGGCCGCATTGACGCGTTCGATGGTGCGCGCGTGCACACCAATCCTTCCGTTCACGACACGATCAACCGTTGCTAAACTGACACCGGCTTCTCGGGCGACGTCTTCGAGCGTCATCTTCCCCACGAGAATTCTCCTCCGCCTAAAGTCTTAGATCAGCGAAATGAGGTGTGCAACTCTTTTTGAGTGGTTTTGATGGGAAAATTTCACGTCATTTCTCGCGCGGACACAGCGACGATGACGACCGAATGGTTCAAACGCGAACCCGCGGTGGAACGCTGCGTCTTTGAATTGCTGAGGAACCGCGCGCGAAATTCAGCTTCGTCAACTTTCGAGCGACGGCGTTTTCTGCTGCGGTGCTTGGGATACCGCGATCAGTTGTCTTTCCGCGAGACGAATTTGTTGAATCGGCTCGGTTTTCCGTCCTCGGTCTCTTCCTGATAGAGAAAGGCGAGCTGGCGATCATCGAAAACTTCGAAAAAATCGTCCCATGATATCTTCTCGAGGTTTTCTTCCCGTTCGCCGAAATCGATCCGCAAGATACCGCCCTCATCGCGTCCTGTAACCTTGGATGGCCGGCCATCCCGCGCCTCCACCCATTTACGAATGAGCTTGTGGTCTGTCGTTGATTGCGTCGAAGACATTTTTCCACTCCCTCTCTGGGGTTGATCGATGCTATCGAACGCATCGCCCATCAGAGGAGTTCCCGTTCCGGTCAAGAAAATGCAGCTTGATCGCTAGAAATTGAGGAACGCTGCTGTATCGCTATCGAGCGGTATGCCGTCCCGCAGACGCTGCTGTTCCACGGCCCATTCGCGATCGCCCGGCGCCATGACCTTGCCGCCGTCGATGGCGGGAACTGCCCGGAGCTGATCGAGGTAAGCGCGCATACCTGCGGCAAAGATGTTCGCACCTGCAAAGCGTGCAGGATCGATAGCCAGAAAGAAATGTCCCATATTGCGCGGCGTCGATATGTCGTCGCTGTTGACCATGGGGATAAAATCAGGATCGAGCGTCGTGCCTGTGAGGACAGCGGAAAGGAGAGTCGCCACACCGGCAAGTCCGGCGCCCTTGAAACCGAAGCCTGCGCCACCTAGTGGCAACAGCATCTGCGCTACATTCGGATCCCGCGTAGGTGCGCCTGCAGCGTCCGCTGCTACACCGTCAGGCAACTCTTTGTGCAAGGAACGATAGAGCAGGACACGGTTGAGCGGGATGGACGACGTCGCCATGTCCAGCAGCCATGGCTTTTCGCCCGTTACCGGTGCGGCAAAGGCGAGCGGGTTGGTTCCGTGAAATGGTTCGGCACCATCGAAAAGCCCCACGATCGAGTCGGTATTGGTGGTGGCAAAGCCGATCATGCCCGCTTCCACAATGGCGAGGGCATAGGCGCCTGCAGCCCCTAAATGTGAGGAACGGGTCGCGCCAACGGCACCTATGCCACTTTCCCGGGCGATCTCGATGGCGACAGCCACAGCGCGATATGCGGTTAGATGACCGAGCCCGTTATCGCCGTCGACCATGGCTGTGGCAGGGCCAGTGCGGTGACATGAAACAGCAGCTCGCGGATTGACGCGACCGCCGCGCAGGACCTTGCAGTAATGCGTGATCAAGCGCGCGCCATGACTGTCGATGCCAAGAAGGGATGCGTGCATCAGGGCTTTTGTCGTTGCGGCTGCCGCCTCATCAGGGACGCCTTCGGCCACAAGCGCAGCCAGAAGGCGTTTTGCAAGCTCATCCACCTTAACGAGAATTTCCGCCATCTGTTCATCCCCACAAGTATCTAGATGTCTGTGCCGCTAATATATGATATCTCAGATATAAGCACGACAGGAGATGTCTTTGTGACCCTAACGCTTGCGAGAGGTCCTTCATTGACGGAACAGGCGGCCGCGCATATCCGCAGCCGCATTGTACACGGTACGCTGCAGTGCGGCGAACCCTTGTCCGAACTGGCGCTGGCTCAGGAGCTTGGGGTAAGCAAGACTCCGGTACGCGAGGCGCTTCTGGAATTGAAGCGCCAGGGCCTTGTCGAAATACACCCTCAACGCGGCACCTTCGTCTTCGAAATGAGTTCAACCCAGGTCGTGCAGCTCGCCGAGATGCGTTCCATACTCGAACTCGCCGCCCTTCGTCTGGCCATGGAACGCAATCGGGATGCCCTGCGCCGCCGTTGGGCCGAACTTGTCGCCGACATGGATGTGGCGATGGCAAATGGAAACACGCAGGATTATCGCGTTCTCGACGGGATGTTCCATCAAGCAATGTTCGATCTCGCAGAAAATCAGTTTCTGTCCGAGACGTTCACCGTTATCGCGTTCCGCATCCAGGCCTTGCGCAACCGGCTGTCACTCGATCCTGCGCTCAATGAAAAGTCGCATGGAGAGCACAAGCGCCTGCTGGAGCTCGTTACGAAGAACGACAATGAGAAGGTTGTGGAATTGCTAGCCTGGCATATTGAATGGACACGTTCTTCTTACATTGAATTGCTGGGGGTGCCTGCAGCCGACAACAGACCAACGCGCAATAGTGAGCGGCGGCTGAAAGCCGTGAAACGATAGTAGCCGTATTCGGCGGCGTGAAAAAGCATGACGGATAGATATGGGGAGGGCCAATCATTGGGAACGGAAGAGGATTTTCTTTCATCGGACGATGAACAGTTCGCGTCTTTTTTTCCGAACGGCGCCAGGCTGGAGCGGATCGCGACCGGCTTTATCTGGGCCGAAGGGCCGGTCTGGATCAACGAAACGCATGAACTGCGCTTTTCCGACATTCCCAATAACCGGATGATGTCCTGGTCACAGGATAAAGGCTTGCAGGTGTTCCGGCAGCCGTCACAACGAACCAATGGCAATACACTGGACCGGACCGGCGCGATGATTTCCTGCGAACATGGCGGACGCTGTGTCAGCCGCACCGGCAAGGATGGCAGTTATGAGGTTCTTGCGACGCACTGGAAGGGCAAACGCCTGAATTCTCCCAATGATGTGGTGGTCAAATCCGATGGTTCCATCTGGTTTACCGATCCGCCCTACGGCATCATTTCCGATCATGAAGGCATTCGCGCGCCGAGCGAGATCGGCAGCAATCAGGTTTACCGGATCGATCCGGAGACGCACCTCGTCGAGGTGGTGGCGGATGATTTCGACCGGCCGAACGGTCTCGCCTTCTCCCCTAACGAAACCGTGCTCTACATCGCCGATTCCGGTCGTGCTCGCGGCCATGGCTTCGGTTTTGACGATGCGCGTCCGCATAACGTGCGCGCTCTCGAGGTGATCGACGGAAGAAAACTTGGGAACAGCCGCGTGGTCGCGGAGATCGACATGGTGCCGGACGGACTGCGCGTCGACACCGAGGGGCTGTTGTGGATATCCGCCGAGGACGGCGTTCACTGTTACACGCCTGATGGAAAAAGGCTTGGCCAGGTTCTCGTACCCGAGGTCGTCGCCAATCTCACCTTTGGCGGGCCCGAAAAATCGCGGCTGTTCATTGCGGCTACGAGTTCGATCTATGCACTGGAGACGACACGGCGAGGTGTGCAAACCCCGTAACTGGCAAGCAAGAAGATAATTAACAAGGAGGAGGAACCGAAATGAAAACGACACTTAAATATCTGGCGGCTGCTACTGCTGCCACTCTGGCAATGACGGTATCTGCCTATGCGGCGGGGCCTGAAATCGTCAAAGGTCCGAGCAAGGACGCGGAATGCTTCAAGCCGCTGACGGCGGAAACGAAGTTTTTCCAATGGCCCAAGAAGGAAGGTCCGTACCGCATAGCGCTTGCCAACGGTTTCATCGGCAACACCTGGCGTATCCAGATGATTCAGACAGCAAAGGCTTATGCTGCCTTGCCGGAGGTGAAGGCCAAACTCAAGGAATTCAAGGTGGTCTCGACTGGCGACGATGTCGCTGCCCAGATCGCGGCGGTGGATAATTTCATCAACTCCGGCTATGACGCAATCGTTGTCAACGCGCAGAATCCGACGGCATTCAAGCCGGTCATCAAGCGTGCCAATGCCGCTGGCGTGGTCCTCATCGCTTTCGACAACACACTTGATACTGATGAGGCCGTCAATGTGAATGTCGACCAGAAGGGGCTTGGCGAATTGTGGGGCAACTGGCTTGTCAAGAATGTGCCTGGCAACAAAGGCAAGCTGCTCGAAGTACGCGGCGTTACCGGCACGTCCGTCGATCGCGATCGTCATGAGGGCATTCAGGAAGTCCTGAAAAAGTCTGGCGGACAGTGGGAATCCGTAGAGGTCGTCGGCCGCTGGGATGACGGCACTGCGCAGAAGGTCGTGGCTGATGCCATTGCCGTGCACAAGCATTTCGATGGCGTTTCCGTTCAGGGCGGCTCGACGGGAACAGTGCGTGCCATGATCGACGCGAAACATCCTTTCGTTCCGGTGGGCGGTGAAACGGAGAATGGTTTCCGCAAGCTCTGCGCCCAATATTCCAAGGATGGATTGAAATGCACCTCCGCAGGTACCGGCCCTGCGCAGGTTGCCGTTGCCATCAAGACTGCGATTGCCGCACTTGAAGGAGAGGTCGTCCCGCAATCGATTTCGCTGCCGCTGTCCATTGTCGAAGATCCGAATTTCAAGGACGGCGACAGCTTCTATTCAAAAGAAACCGACAACTTCTTCGTTGGTAATTCCTTCCCGACCTGCGGCATCAATTTCAGTGCACAGGAAATCATGGGTCAGACCAAAGCCGATCAGTAAATCTGCAATGTCGGGGCGCAGAATGTGCGCCCCGGTTCTCTTTGGGAGGGGTTTCGTGTCGGACGCTGCACCAATTCTGGAAATGAAACATGTCGCGAAGCGCTATGGCGGTATCACTGCGCTGAACGAGGTGGATTTCGTCGCCTACCCAGGCGAGATTCATGCGATTCTTGGCGAGAACGGCGCCGGCAAATCGACACTGATCAAGATTGCCGCCGGAGTGACCGATCCGAGCGATGGCGAGGTCTTCGTTGACGGTCGGCGCGTAAATTTTCGCAATCCAACGGAGGCGATGGCCGCAGGCGTGGTCTGTGTTTTCCAGGAGCTCTCGTTACTGCCTGATCTGACGGTTGCGGATAATCTCTCGATCGTCTCCCCTCCTCTTCGCGGCGGGTTGATTGATAGTGCCGCACAGCGTCAACGCGCGCGGGAGCTGCTTGCGTCGATCGGCTGCGAGGATGTGCATCCGCTCGAACTCGTGCGCGACCTGCCGCTGTCACGGCGTCAGATGGTAGAAATCGCCAAGGCGCTGGGCAAAAAGCCGAAGCTGCTCATTCTGGACGAGGCGACTTCAGCGTTGACAGCTGCCGATGTTGAACGTGTCTACGCGATCATCCGCAAGCTTCGATCTGAAGGCGTCGGTATTCTCTATGTGTCGCACCGGATGCATGAGATCGAGGCTCTTGCCGATGTTGCAACCGTTTTCCGCAATGGAAGGAGGATCGAAACGTTCCGGAAGGGCGAGCGATCGGTCAGCGCCATCGTCCAGATGATGATTGGGCGTGAATTAACGCATCACTATCCTGACAAGCCAGCGCCGAAGCCGGCGGAACCGGTAGCACTGTCCGCCAAAAACCTTTCTTGGGGTACCCAGTTGCGCGATATCTCACTTGATATTCGCAAGGGCGAAATCGTCGGACTGGGAGGATTGGACGGTCAGGGACAGCGGTCCCTGCTGTTGGCGCTTTTTGGTGTGCTCAAGGGTGTTTCCGGCACGGTCGAAATAATGGGCAAACCGCACCGTCTTTCGGGACCGCGTTCGGCAATGCGGGCTTCCTTGCCAATGGCGCTCATTCCCGAGGATCGAAAGACGGAGGGTCTGATGTTGCCGATGAATATTCGCGACAATATCAGTCTGGCTTCGTTGTCCCGGTTCCAGAAGGGATTGAGATTGGATGGCGGTAAAGAGCATTCCGCTGTCGAAAGGATGATCGACAGCCTGAAGATCAAGATTTCCGATCTTGCCGCCGCAGTTTCCACTCTGTCGGGTGGCAACCAGCAAAAGGTCGTGCTGGCGAAATGGTTGATGACCGATCCCGGCATCATCCTTCTCAACGACCCCACGCGCGGTATCGACGTAGGCACCAAACAGGAGGTGTATCAGCTGCTTCGTGACCTTGCGGACAAGGGAGTGGCGGTGCTCTTCTATTCCACAGACTATGCCGAGCTGATCGGCTGCTGCGACCGCGTTCTCGTCATGTATAACGGCGGCATCGCGCGGGAACTGAAGGGCCAGCACCTCAACGAGCGCACGATCATCGAGACGGCACTCAATGTCGACGACAAGGAACAGGCGGCATGAACGATCTTCGCCATCGCATCCATCACAATGGCGGGTTGCTCGCAGCTATCGGTCTCTTCATCGTGATGTTCATTATCTACGTCAGCAATCATCCGGTCGGGCTGACTGCGGCCGTGGCGACCACGGCGTCCAACAAGGCGGTTCTGCTCGCGCTGGTCGCCATGGCGCAGACATTGCCGGTGTTGACGCGCGGTCTCGACCTTTCGGTGGGAATGGTCTTCATCCTTGCCAATTGTCTGGCGTCGGTCATTGTGGTCGGCACGATCGGCGAAGGGTTTCTTGGCATTGCCATTGTCCTTGGCGCGGGTGCGCTGGCCGGGTTCGTCAACGGGGCAATCATTGTCTGGGGCCGGCTGCAACCGATCATCACGACGCTTGCGACGGGTGCTGTGTACTACGGCATCGCGCTCTATGTTCGTCCGGGACCCGGAGGCGACGTACAATCTGATATCGCCGACTTTGCGACCGGACAGCTCTTCGGCATCATGCCGACAGCGCTTGTCGTACTCTTTGCGATTGTGCTGATCGTCTGGGTACCCTACCGGAACTCGGTGCTTGGCCGTGCAGCCTATGCCGTGGGCTCGAACGAGCAGGCCGCCTATATGTCCGGCGTGCCGGTACAGCGGGCGAAGCTATTGGCCTATACACTTGCAGGCTTCCTTGCTGCCATCGGCGGACTGATGCTCACCTTCAACACCTATTCAGGCGAGGCCTCCGCTCCGATTGCCAGTACCTATACACTCAATTCCATCGCGGCCGTGGTGATTGGCGGGACGTCGCTGTTTGGTGGCTGGGGGTCGGCTATCGGATCCATCTTTGGCGCGTTCGTGCTTCGCACCATCGAGGATCTGCTTTTTGTGTTTGATCTCGATCCGTTGTGGCAGCCGCTGTTCCAGGGTGTCGTCCTGCTCGCGGCGGTAAGTCTCGGCGCATTGCGCGTCCTGCGTATCCGCAACCGCCTGGAGCTCTTCGCATGAGCGACTCGAAACTTCCGGTCAGCACCATCCCTGTCCTGCGGTTTGCCTTCGACCGTTCGCTTGTCATTGCTTTTGCTTGCATAATCCTGATGCTCCTTGGCGGAGCGCTCTATTCCCGCGAATTCCTCTCACCGGAATATCTCCTGCAGCAACTTCAAATCAGCGCGTTTCTCGGCATCATTGCCTCGGGCGCAATGATGGTCATCCTGATCGGTCACATCGACCTTTCGATCCCGTGGACGGTGACACTTGGCGCGATGATGGCGACGGCCGTTGCCGGCTGGTTCGGCGAGACCGGCAATCTTATCGCCATTCCGGTCGGGGTGTTCTGCGGCGCGATGGTCGGATTGCTGAATGGCCTCGGGGTGGCCTATTTGCGGCTGCCATCGATGATTTTTACGCTTGGCATGAACGCCGTGGTGCAAGGGCTGATGGTGTTGCATACGGGTGGCTTTGCGCCGCAGGACCATGCCACCGATGCGATGCATTTCCTGGCTGTCGGTCGGCCGGTCTTCGGTATCCCCAATGCCCTGCTCATATGGGTCGTCGTTGGCGCGTTCACTATCTTTCTTCTGACCCGTACGGCATTCGGCAGGCGCGTCTATGCGGTGGGCAACCGCGAGGCTGCAGCTTATCTCTCGGGTGTCAATACGAATGCGGTGATCATCTGGTGTTTTGTCTTGTCAGGGGCAGCAGCCGCCTTCGCCGGCGTGCTGCTTGCGGGTTATTCTACCAAGGCTTATCAGGCCATGGGCGACCCGTATTTGCTGCCGGCCATCGCTGCCGTTGTGCTCGGTGGTACCAATATTCTCGGCGGACGCGGCAACTACCTCGGTACGATTGCAGGCGTTATCCTGATCACCCTGCTGCAATCGATCCTCGCGGTTATGCAGATGCCGGAAGCTGGCCGGCAGATCATCTACGGCGTGGTTATTCTTGTTATGCTGCTCGCCTATGGGCGCGGCGAGATCGATCGAAAGTAGCGCCAGGAGCTGGACAAGCTTTCCCCAAGAGTCAATGCTAGTGAGCAATGGGGAAGGCTATGCCCAAATCAGACATTTCAACGGCACCTGCCGTAATCTACCGGGACTACACGCTGGCTGAGTTGCGGGCCGACGGTGCTGTTCATGTCATTGGCGTTATTCTGGCGATGGGAGGGTCGGTCGCGCTGCTGTCATTCATGGTTGATCGGACAGCGCCAGGTCCTTATGTGGCAACGACGATCTATCTTGCTACGCTCGTTCTGTCGATGTCACTTTCGGCTGTGTACAATATCTGGCCGCTTTCGCCGATAAAGCGGTTTCTGCGGCGTTTCGACCATTCGGCGATCTACCTCCTGATTGCCGGAACCTATACGCCTTTCATGGCCAAGAGCGGAACGTGGTGGCTGCTGGCAGGCGTATGGGCCATTGCCATCGTTGGCGTACTTCTAAAATTCCTGAAGCCAGACCGCTTCGACAGGCTGTCGATCGGACTCTATCTTGCGCTTGGCTGGAGCGGCGCCGCGGCCTATCAGGAATTTTCCAGTGCGCTCTCCGCCACGATCGTCTGGCTCATTCTCGCCGGTGGGGTGGTCTATTCGCTCGGGGTTATTTTCCATATTCTGGAAAGGTTGCCATTTCACAACGCAATATGGCACGGGTTCGTACTGATCGCTGCCAGTATTCACTTTGCAGCGGTGTGTTCGGCCGTCGCCTGAATTATTCAGCCGGCGCCGGCGCGTGCGTGCCGCGCAGCCTGCGGCCGATCTTGCTCAAGGCGCGAGACAAATCCTCCATGTAGAGGAAAATAACCGGTGTGATGAACAGCGTGAGGATCTGGGAGACGACGAGACCACCGACGACCGCCACACCGAGCGGCTGACGAAGCTCCGAGCTTGCTCCTGCACCAATGGCGATGGGAATCGTGCCCATGAGAGCAGCGAGGGTCGTCATCATGATTGGCCGGAAACGCACGAGACAGGCTTCGCGAATGGCATCGAACGAGGTTTCACCGGCGCGTTGTCGAACAAGCGCGAAATCGACCATCATGATGGCATTCTTCTTGACGATGCCGATCAGCATGAGAATGCCGATAATCGCAATGACGCTAAGATCGTAGCCGAACAGCTCCAGCGTCGCGAGTGCGCCTGCAGCCGCGGCCGGCAGTCCGGTCAGGATGGTAAGCGGATGGACGAAGCTTTCATAAAGGATGCCGAGTACAATGTAGATCGTCAGTATCGCCGCGCCGACAAGCAAACCCTGATTGGCGAGGGATTGCTGGAACACCTGGGCGGTGCCGGTAAAACTCGACGTGATGGTGTCAGGAACACCTAGCTGCGTTTTGAGAGCAGCAAGCTCCTGTACCGCCTGACCAAGTGAGACACCTTGCGGCAGATTGAAGGAGATCGTGACGGCGGGGAGCTGTCCGAGCTGGCTGACTGCCAGCAGCCCGGTCTTGCGCTCGACGTGGGCGAAGGCTGAAAGCGGTATCAGCTTGCCGGTGGTTGGCGAGCGGATCTGCATCTGGTCAAGCTTGTCGGTCGTCCAGGGAATGTCCGGATCGAGTTCGAGAATGACCTGATAGCTATCGGCCGTCGAGAATATAGTCGATGCCTGATTGGTACCGAAAGCGTAGTAGAACGTATTGCGCAACTGATCGGCATTGATGCCGAGCATTTGCGCCTTGTCCTGATCGATCACCAGATTTGCCTGAAGTGCATTGTCCTGCAAATTGCTCGACACGTCGACGAAGGTCTGACGTTCCTGCTGCATTGCCAGCAGGATTTTCTGCGACCACGGATAGAGATCGGTCGAAGAGACACTTTGAAGATTGTATTGATACTGCGCATTGGAGGAGACGCCACCGATACGCAGATTCTGTACGGCGACAGGGTAGCTGGTAATCCCGGGAATCTTCGACAAGGTCTGGCGCAGATCACGCAGAAGCGGTTCAAGCGCCAGTCGTTCCGACTTTGGTTTCAACTCAACGAACATTCGCCCCTGATTGAGACTGGCGGAGTTGAAACCGCCACCAACCGTGGATACGACATGCGAAACATATGGCTTGCTTGAAATTGCATCCGCCACCTTTTTCTGCAGCACCACCATGGCATCGAACGAGATGTCCTGCCGGGCCTCGGTCGAGATCGACAACTGCCCGATATCCTCAGTCGGCAGGAAGCCCTTGTTAATCGTTGAAAAGAGATAACCGGTCGCAACGACGGTCAGCAGGAATACGCCAAGGACGACGGGGCGTGCGCGCAGGCAAAGATCAAGAACACGGCCGTAATCCGACTGCACCGCATCGAACATGCGTTCGGTAAGCGGTTTCTTCTTTTCGCCGTCGGTATGTTTTTCGGGAGGCAAATGGCTGCATAGCATCGGCGTCAGCGTGAGGGATATCAGCGCCGAGGCAACGATAGCGACTGTCACGACGACGGCGAATTCGTTGAAGATACGCCCGACGACGCCACCCATCAGCAGGATCGGGATGAACACCGCAACCAGCGACGTGGTGATCGAGATGATCGTAAAGCCGATCTCCTCGCTACCCTTTAGCGCCGCCTCAAGCGGAGCCATGCCATCTTCTATATGACGGGCTATGTTTTCCAGCATGACGATCGCATCATCGACGACCAGTCCGACAGACAAGGTCAAGCCGAGCAGAGAGATGTTGTCGATCGAAAACCCGAGCACATACATCGCGCCAAGTGTGGCGATCAACGAAAGCGGGACAGCCACGATCGGGACCATCGTTGCGCTCACACGGCGCAAGAAGATGAAGATCACCAGGATAACGAGGCCAATCGTCAAGAGCAGTGTGAATTGCACGTCTGACACCGCCTGCCGGATAGAGGCCGAGCGGTCGTTCAGGATGTGGATGCTTGCCGAAGGTCCAAGGTCCTGCTCGAATTGCGGGAGGATCGCCTTGACGCGATCCACGACGTCGACGGTGTTGGCGCCCGGCTGGCGAAAAACGCCCAGAACAAGCGATGGCTTGCCATCATATCGGCTCTCGGTCTGCGTGGTGGCAACGGAATCGATAACACGGGCTACATCACCGAGGCGAACAAGCTTGCCATTCGCTGATTTGACGATGATCTGCCGGAACGTGTCGGCGTTTTGCGCCTGCGTATCGGCTTCGATCGCCATCTGCTGCGTCGGGCTGGAAATCGTTCCCACGGGGGCGATCGAATTTTTGCTGGCGACAGCAGCCGTCAGTTCGTCTAGGCCAATGCCGCGTGCGGTCACCGCCTCCGGATCGACCTCGACGCGCACTGCATATTGTTTGGTCCCGAAGACCTGGACTTCTCCAACGCCATTGATCGTCGAAAACGCGGGAGACATCACGTTTTCGGCGTAGTCGTCGAGTTTCGACAACTGCATTGTGTCGCTCTGTAGCGCCACGAGGACGACGGGCGCATCGGCAGGATTGCTCTTTCGATAGCTCGGGGGAGTCGTCATGTTGGCGGGCAGCTGGCGCAGAGTGCTTGCAATGGCTGCCTGAACGTCGGCCGCAGCCTGATCGATATCACGGTTCAAATCGAATTCGAGCGTAATATGCGTTGCGCCCTCGGTACTCGTCGAACTGATCGTCGAAATGGCTTGGATAGTTGAGAACTGCTTGATCAGCGGCGTCGCAACGGCACTCGCCATCGTATCGGGCGCTGCGCCGGGGAGCTGGGCGGAAACCGTTATGATCGGAAAATCGACTTCAGGCAGCGCAGCGACCGGAATGAAATTATAAGCAAAAAGGCCCGACGCCGCGAGCGCGATGGAAAGCAGAATGGTTGCAATCGGCCGGCGGATGAAGACCGATGAAATATTCATTTAGCGGCCTCTAAGGCTCCGGAAACCGGGCTGTCGATCGACGATGCTATATCTGCCGCCTGCGTGCTCGTCTGGACAGGTGAGCCGTCTTGCAAGTGAAGCTGGCCGTCGACCACCACCTGATCGCCAGGCGCTACGCCGGAAGCGACAACTGCGGTGTCGCCTACCGTGTCGGTCAGTGTGATGTTCTGCTTTGCAACCGTTTTGTTGGAATGAACGAGGAAGACGAACGAGCCGTCATTTCCCTGCTGAATGGCGACAAGCGGCACAGTCGTGGCATTCTTGTGAACCGTGAGCTCCACTACAGCCCTAACATACTGTCCGGGCCAAAGCGCACCGTCCGTATTGGCGATATCTGCCTTCAAAACCACCGTGCCGGAAGACGTGTCTACATTCGAATCGATGAAATTCAATGTGCCCGTCGCGATCGTATCGTTGCTGCCTGGAAGTTTGACCTGGACCGGCGTCGGGTGATCCGCCACGGCTGATCGCAGTGCGGGCAGGTCACGTTCGGCAATGACAAAGGCAACACGCAGCGGCGCCATTTTGGTTATGGTGAGAAGGTCACTCGTATCCGCAGTGCGAACAAGGTTGCCGACAGACGTATTGACGACACCGACGCGACCGTCGATTGGCGCCGTGATCGCCATATAAGATAGTTGTACCTGATCAGCAGCAATCTGAGCCTTGTCCATATTGATCGTCGCTTCGAGCACCTTAACGGCTGCTTCGAACTGATAGACCTGCTGATTGGTATCGACGTTGCGTTTTTGCAGGTCCCTGGCACTTGTCAGATCGAGATTTGCAGCAACCAGACTTGCCTGGTCCTTGGCGAGCAATGCTTGATCCTTATCGATCATGGCGCGGATTGCACGATCGTCGAGCTGAAAAAGCACGTCTCCGGCCTTGACCATTTGACCGTCGGTGACTTCGGTTGCGACGACAACGCCGTCGATCTGTGGCTTGACGGCGACCGTGTCGCTCGGCTCCATCGTGGCAACGACTGTCTTGGTGACAGGCACATCCTCCGATTTGGCAGATGCAACGACGACGGAGGCCGTTCCTCCCCCTTTATGAGCCTTGCCGCCAACGGGCGACGTATCGACTGATGCTGCGCTTTGTGAGGGGAAAGATGCGTGCGGGTATAATTGGGGATAGACGACAAAATAGCCAATACCGGCAATGAGTGCTGCACCTATCAGAAGGCCGATACGCTTCATGACAAATATCTCTTTCGTGGCGGATGCCGTGGGAGCCCGCCATCCCCTAATGCGCAAGCACTAACGACTCCGAAGGCCATTTCAAATTATAGTTTCGTAATGATTTGAACCTTGTGGCGGCGCTTGCGGCGTCAATCACAGGCGCTGTCTGGGTTTTTTGTAGGTCGCACGCTCGACATCAACTGCTCGTCACACAATTGTTACGCAAACGCAGCATAGCCGGTGTCAAATTGCAGAAAGAATTGTAAAACCTGCGCATGACCGAAATCCGCATCCAGAACCTGACAAAACGCTTTGGTGACGTCACCGCGCTCGACGACATCTCGATTGATTTTCCAGCCGGATCGTTCACTTCATTACTCGGCCCTTCTGGTTGCGGCAAGACCACCTTGCTGCGGCTGATCGCTGGATTTGAGGCCCCGGATGGCGGGCAGCTGTCGTTTGGTGATGAGTTGATCGCCGATGCCCAAAACCAGAAGAAACCGGAAGAACGCGGTGTCGGCGTCGTCTTCCAGTCTTATGCCCTCTGGCCGCATATGGATGTGGCTGCAAATGTCGCCTATCCGTTGAAGACGCGAAAGGTGGGCAAGGACGAGATTGCGAGCCGCGTCGCCGCCGTCCTCGACAGTGTGGGCCTCGATGGTTACGCCAAGCGTGGGATCGAGGAGCTCTCCGGCGGCCAGCGTCAGAGGGTTGCCCTTGCCCGCTGCCTGGTAGCGGACGCAAAGATTATTCTCTTCGATGAGCCACTCGCCAATCTCGACATGCATTTGCGGGCTTCGATGGTCGAAGCATTTCGCGAGATCCACCGTCGGACGCGCGCGACGATTGTCTATGTAACGCATGATCAATCCGAAGCGCTCGCGCTGTCCGACCGTGTAGCGGTCATGAGTTCAGGAAATATTTTGCAGGTCGCGTCCCCCTCGCAAGTCTATCATTCGCCGGCCGACCGAAAGGTGGCAGGATTTATCGGGCGCGGGACGCTTGTCTCCGGCACAGTCGTGCACAGGAACGGCCAATCAACCATCGTCAATATCGGGGGCACACACGTCACTGCACGTGGACAGGCCAACGGTGCGGATAGCGTTCAGGTTCTGCTGCGTCCTGAAACCATCACCCTTTCCGAGCAAGGTCTCGCTGCTGTCGTTCAGCAACGCACCTATCGTGGACCGGTGCACGAAACGTGGCTTGAACTTGCCAATGGCGAGCGGCTGACGCTTGACAGCCCGGATCCCCTCCCCCTTGGAAGCAAGGTGCATGTCGGCGTTAGCGACGCCTGGATCATTCCTTAATCAACGCCATGGTAAGACGCCCGCGGGGAGCTTCCTGCCGAACCGGTCCAGAAGGAGAAGCAATACCACGACGATGACAATGGTCGTGACTGCGATTGCCGCCGCCTGGGTGCCGAGCCCCGCCTCCTCAAGGCTGAACAACACAACGCCCAAGGTTTCGTTGCCGCTTGACCACAGCAAAGCAGAGACGGTCAGCTCATTGAAAGCGCTCATGAATACCAGAAGCGCGCCCGCGACGGCGGCTGGTGCGACCAGCGGCGCGGTGATCGTCATCATCCGACGTAAGGGGTAAGCACCTGACACTGCGGCGGCCTCGTCCAGATCCCGCGAGATTTGGCCGACGGCAGCGGTGACCGGTTTCATGGCGAGAGCAAAGAAACGCATGAGATAAGCCGCGAGGATGATCCATGGCGTAGCGTAGAGGCTACCGATGAACGGCAGCGGTCGCAGAAACAGAAGAATGCAGGCAATGGCCAGCACGATGCCCGGCAGCGCATAGGGCAGTTCGATCATCCCATGCAACACGCGTTGTGACAGGCGCGAAAAGCGCTCAAGGCCGATTGCCAAAGGAATGGCACCGACGGCGAGGATCAAAGCCGCGCCACCAGCCAAGATTGTGGAATTGCGGAAGGCGCGATTGGTCGAAGCCTGACGAAACAGCACTTCCTCGAAGTTGGAAAAGGTCAGAGTGCTCCAATTGAGCGGAACACCGAATGACGGAATAAGCGCAGTCGTTACCAAGGCGAGAACAGGGAGGATGAGCATGAATAATATAGCGATCCAGCCCAGCAGTGCGAGCGGCAACCGCCAACCTCCTAAAGTGAAACGCGCAGGTGTTCCGGCCGTGTAACGATGACCAGCGCGGCGCAGGGCCAGCGCCTGCAACGTGACACCGAGTAGCGCCAGGGTGGCAATCAGCACGGAGAGCGCCGCGACTTGCGGCAAAACGCTTGGGCCGAAGCTGGAAATTCGCTGATAGATCAGCGTTGTCAGCGTCAGATAATTGACCGGCATGCCGAGCAGCGCGGGAATGCCGAAATTGCCGACGCCAGAGACGAAGGCTAGCGCCGTTGCGGCGACTAGATATGGCCGAACCATCGGCAGGATAATGGTGACGAGCACACGCAGCGGCGAAGAGCCCGATGAACGCGCCGCTTCAACCAGATCCCGCGGGACGCGCGTGAGCCCTGCACGCAGCGTAATAAAGATGATCGGCGCGTGTTGAATGGCGTAAAGCAGGATAATGCCCTTGCGGCCGAGCAGAGGATTGGCGGTGCCCGGAAGGGGCGAGAGATTGAATGCTCCGAGCAAGGTGCTCGATGGTCCGAACAGATGCAGCCAGGACAGCGCCATGACTTGCGGTGCGATCATCAACGGCAGCAGCAATAAAAAACCCAGTGTCCGCCGCCCCGGCAAATCGGTCATCGATAGCGCAACGGCAAAGGGCGCACCGATCACGAGTGCCAGTAACGCGCCGAAGAAGGACGTGTCGAGCGTATTGAACGTTGCGCGGATGCCCGCCGGGCTTGCAAGACGGTTTGCGAAAGCGGCCAAATCAACTTCGCCGCCGGGCGCAAGGGCCGTCGACACGAGGCGCAGCACGGGAACCAGGCTCAGGAGAAAAATGACGACCAGAACGGCCAGGCCAGAAAGCCACGTATCGTACCGAAGTTTTCGCCACAGGATCGGGAGAAAGCCCGCGTCGTGTGACGCGGGTCGTTCATTCGGGCGAATAGATTGGGAAACAGCCAAAGAGCCTTACTGCCCCATGACTTCGCTGAATTTTTCTTTGTTCGCCGTGTCGTTCGCCAACGCGCCGGCTGCGTCGAACGCCAGCACCTTGATGGCAGAACGATCCGGATAGCCTGCCGGAAGGCCGGCATCGGGACGCGCAGGGATATAGCCCATGCCGACCGCAAGCTTCTGTCCTTCTTCAGACAAAAGGAAGTTGACGAAGGCCTTTGCTGCCTCAGGGTTCTTCGCGGTTGAGAGAATCGCGACCGGTTCGGTTACGGCCGAGACACCTTCCTTTGGGAATACGAACTCGACTGGCGCGCCCTTGGCCTTTTCGCGGATTGGCATGTAATCGACGATCATGCCGAAAAGTTTGTCGCCACCGCTGACAGCCTTGAGAACATCGCCATTGCCGCCGGCCGCCTGCGCACCATTCTTGGCGAGCTCGCCATAGAAATCCCAGCCTTGCGGCAGGTTTTCGGTCAACGTCACGGTATGGATCATCGCGGCGCCCGATGTCAGCGGGCTCGGCAAACTGACCAGATTCTTGGCCTCGGGCTTGGTGAGGTCGCTCCAGCTCGCGGGAACGAAAGGCGCCTTCGTGTTGTAGACGATGCCAGTCGTGATGAGTTTGGTGGAGAAATAGGTTCCGTCCTTGTCCATCAGCGCCGGGTCGATGCCGTCAGTATTGGCATCCTTGAAGGCGAGCAGACGGCCCTCTTTCTTCAAACCTTCCATTGTCACAACATCTGAAATCAAAAGAACATCGGGTTGGGGATTGCCCGCTTCGATCTCGGCCCGCAGCTTGGCCATGACCTTAGGCGTTCCGTCACGAACCCATTCGACCTTGATGCCGGGGTTCTTTGCCATAAAGGCATCCGTCGTCTTTTGTGCGTCGGTGTTGGGCTGACTTGTATAGAGAACGAGTTTACCATCAGCGGCGAAGGCTGGATGAAGTCCGGCGGCCAGTAGAACTGCAGCGGCGAGAAGTTGGCGCACGATGATTCCCTTTATCAAACGAGACAAGCCCGCGTCTTTCTATGCGGGCACAAACGGATTGGCCACCCTTATACAAGCCGGTTAACGGTTCTATGACACTTATACGAAAGTCGCACTTTGCCTGTCGAGTACCATCGAAATGGCGAAAATGTACAATTGCAGCTTCAATATTTTTCGCTTGTCACGTGGCTGTTACGAACAGAAAGTACAAGAAAAAATGCACAGCTGCGCAACAAGGGTGGAACTGAAATATGCGGCCATTTCTCTCGGTCGAGAAGATGAGCGTTGGCTACGGCACAACGACCGTTCTCGATAAGCTTGACCTCGGTATTCATAAGGGCGAATTTGTCGCTTTGCTGGGCTCGTCGGGCTGCGGAAAAACCACATTGTTGCGCACGATCGCGGGATTTGCCAAGCCATTTTCTGGGTCTATCCAGGTGGCGGATCGCGATGTCACGCAAATGCGGCCGGACAAACGCGGCATGGCGCTGGTTTTCCAGTCCTATGCTCTCTGGCCGCACATGACTGTTGCCCAGAACATCGGCTATGGGCTGAAGTTGCAGAGGCAGTCGCGTGAAAGTATCGCCGCGCGGGTCAACGACATGCAGAATCTGCTTGGCCTTGCGGGACTTGGCGATCGTAAACCTGGACAGCTTTCCGGCGGACAGCGGCAGCGCGTCGCGCTCGGCCGGGCGTTGGCGATCGATCCGGAAATCCTGCTGCTTGATGAGCCACTTTCCAATCTCGATGCGCGCATTCGCCTGACGGTGCGCCACGAGATTCGGTCCCTGCAGAAGCGGCTCGGTATCACTGCGATCCATGTCACCCACGACCGCGAAGAAGCGATGGTGATGGCAGACCGCATCGTCATCATGAATGCAGGCCATATTGAACAGGAGGGGTCACCGGAAGACGTTTACAACAAACCCGCCTCCCCTTTCGTGGCAGCGTTCATGGGGGCTGAGAATCTTTTGTCGATGCAGGCGCGTGTCCATGGCGACCAGGTCGAACTCATGGAAGGTTCGTTCAACCCGTCGACCATCACAGCACGTGCCGGGCGAACATTGGCAACCGGCCCGGTTGAACTGCGGTTCCGTGCCGAGGCCGCACGACTTGCAAGTCCTTCAGATAGGACGGCGCTGGAACCGGGCGCGCTGGAGCTACGCGGCCAGGTTACAAGCGTCAGCTATCCGGGTGGGCATTGGCGTCACGCGATCAGGCTGGGTGAGAACGAGATCCTTGTCGATGCTGATACGCCCTTCAATCAGGGCGAGACGGTAAGAGTGTGCATTCCAGCCAAGTCGCTTTTTATCTTCAACGTTGTCGAAGGCGCGGCTGAGGCACGCGCGCATTAACACAAATTGGATGCCGCGGACCTGGCCGCCAAACAACACTGCTACCTTTCACTTTTCTCAATGGAGATAACAAATGAAAACACTTCTAGTCTCTCTTATCCTCGGACTGGCGGGGACTCCCGCTGCAGCTGGCGATCTCACGGTTTTGACAGCTGGTGATCAGAACATGGTCGACTACATCAACGACTATCTCGGCCCTCTCTTCGAGAAGGAAAATCCGGGGACGACGGTTCGCGTCGTTGGCACAGGCCCAGGGGACGCCGGATCGCAGAAGATCGTCGAGCGGTTCGATGCACAGGCAAAGGCCAATGTCGACAAATGGGACGCTGACGTCGCCGTTGTGCATGAGAAATTCGCCGGGCCGTTGGTCAAGAACGGTTATCTTGAATCGTATCGCTCGAAGATACCTTCCGGAGAGATGGTCACCAGCGAAAAGGCAAAGATGGCGCTCGGCGCAAATGTCGATGGTTATGTCATGCCGATGTTTTCAAGCCAGACAGCGATTGCATATAACCCGGCGCTGATTTCCAATCCACCCAAGAGCTACGAAGAGCTTGTTACTTGGGCCAAACAGAATCCGAAGCAGTTCGGCTATAATGGCATCAAGGGTGGAGCGTCAGGGGTCAGTTTCGTCATGGGCTGGATCTATGCCTTCGGCGACGGCGACGCCAACAAACTGATGAATGGTCCATTCGAGGAAGCCGAGACCAAAAAATGGGACAAGGCTTTCGCCAGTTTGAAGGATTTCACAACCAACGCCACCCTTACCCCCGGCAATGCTGGCACATTGGATATGCTCAGCCGCGGCGAAATTGCCATGGGGCCGGTCTGGGTCGACATGTTCTATTCGTGGCAGGCGGATGGCAAATTGCCACCCGAAATGAAGTTGTTCCTGCCCGCGCCGGGTATGCCAGGACAACCGATGCATTATGTCATTCCGTCCAAGAGCCCGAACACCGAACTGGCAGAAAAATTCGTTGCGCTTGCGACAAGCCCGAAAGTCCAGGCCGATGGTATCGTCAAGCGATTCAACTGGTACCCCGGGATCGATGCGAAATTCGTGCAGCCCGAACTGGACAAAGCCAGCTGGGACAAGCTCTTCGTCGATATTTCCCCGGACGATCTCGCAACCAAAGCCAAGCCTTTCCCGATCGCACCATATAACTCGGCGATCCTCGAGGCTTATGAAAAGAACGTAGCCAACTAATATCTTCTATTGGGCCGTTGACATTTGTCGATGGCCCCCTCCCCTCTCCGGAACTTTTTGATGCAGACGCGCCTTCTCGCACTCCTCCTTGTTCTTCCGGCACTGATCATGATCGTGCTGTTTTTCATCGTGCCGCTGTTTGCGTCGATCCTCGGTGCATTCGAGGTCGGCGACAGTTTTGGCCTCGGCAATTTCAGCAAATCGTTCGATCTCTATTCGAGGGACATGATCTTCACCGTGGTCATCGTCTCCATTTCGACCGCGCTCATCGGACTTTTGTCTATCGCGATTGGCGGATATCTTACCCTTGGCGAGAATCCGCGTTCCGTTGCCATCCTGCGCTGGCTTTATCGCTGGCCGATGTTCATTCCTTTTATCGTTGTCGGTCAGGTCTTGCGCACCTTTCTTGCCAAAAACGGGCTGATGAACAACATCCTTGTCAGTCTTGGAATATTGACACCTTTGCAGACGACAGGGTTTCTCGACTGGCGCGGTATTGTGATTGCTTTCGTCTGGAAGCAGACGCCGTTCGTGACGCTGCTTGTTGCCGGAGCTATGGCATCGCTCGATCGCAGTACGATAGAAGCCGCACGCAATCTTGGCGCTTCGCGCCTGCGTATTCTCATCGAGATTGTCGTGCCGCAGATCTCCGGCACGTTGCTCGTCGGTTTGATCCTTTCCTTCGTCACCATGATGTCTGTGCTGTCCGTCCCGCTGATGATCAACGCCCAGTCGCCAACGATGCTGACCGCCGATATCGCTTTTCGGATCAATGCCCATGGTGATTACGGCGTCGCCAACGCACTCGGCATGATTTCTTTGCTTTTGACGGCTGGTGTGGCACTGATATATCTGCGTCAGACAATGAAGGATCGCTTATGACGGCTCAAATCGATCTCTGGTGGCTGCCGCGGGCCTTCATTCTTGGGCTCCTCGCCTTCATCATTTTCGGGCCACTGACCAATCTGCTTTTGTGGACAGTAGCGGAGAAATGGTATTTCCCGCATATGTTGCCATTGGAATACGGATTCACTTTCTGGCAGAGGGTATTCTCGCCGCGTGGGAATGCGATGGCGTCATTGATGACGAGCATCGTCGTCGCGACGCTCACCGTTGTGGCGTCGCTAGTCTTGGCAATTCCCGCAGGCTATGCTCTATCGCGGCTGAAACTTCCGTTTCGCGGTTTGATCCTTCTCGCATTCCTTATCCCTCAGGCTTTCCCCAACCTTCCGGTTTACGTAAACATAGCTCGGTTTTTTTACGAGATCGGCCTTAACGGAACCATCGCCGGTGTCGTCATAGTGCACGTGACACATGGTCTGGTTTACGCGGTATGGATTGCTACGGCGGCATTTTCAGCAGTGGATATCGATCTCGAAGAAGCGGCGCGTTCAATTGGTGCCGGGCCGTTTCGCGCGTTTCGCGATGTCACGCTTCCCCTTGCCGCTCCCGGTCTCATGGCCAGTGCTATCTTCGTTTTCCTGGAGTCGCTCGACGAATTTACCGGCAGCTATTTTGTCGGCGCGCCCGTCGTGAATACACTGCCCCTATTGCTATACACTGCGGGTTCAGGCGGAAATTATCAGATTGCGTCAATCACCGCTCTGCTGTTACTCGTACCTTCGATTGGCTTCATGCTGGTGGTGGAGCGATTCTTGCGGGCAGACGTGCTTTCCAAGGTCGGACATTGAAAACATGAAATCTAAAAACAAGCACGCTTCCAATGACGACAAGCAGTACGTCAGTGCGCTGCAGGTCGCGAAACACGCGGGTGTATCCCGCTCGGCGGTGTCGAGGGCCTTTACACCAGGAGCAAGCGTTTCGGCCAAAAAACGCGAGAAGATCATGGAGGCCGCGGAAGCGCTTGGCTATCAGGTCAACGATCTAGCGCGTGGTCTTCTGGCTCGAAGGAGCCGGCTCGTGGGTTTGGTCGTCACCAATCCCGAACTCGGCTATCGCTCACATCTGGTTGCAGCGCTGACCAAGGCGCTCATTCACCGGGGTAGTGTTCCCATAGTGATCAACACCGGCCGCACCGAAGAAGAACTCGTTGCGGCACAAAAGACGCTTTTTGGTTATCGCGCAGAAGCGACCATTATCCTCTCCGGTTCACCGCCCTCGTCTTTCGTTGATCTAGCCCGCCGCAATGGCCAGCCATTGATCGTTCTTGGCCGCTCGGAAACGGGAGCAGATGATGTCAATATCGACAATGAAGGCGCCGGCCGCGAGGCGGCCCGGTTTTTTCTCGCCGATGGCACAAAGAAGTTGGGCTTTGCCGGTGCGCTGCCGGGCACACCCACGACGATCGAACGCGAGTACGGGTTCCGGCTGGAAGCGGAGCTCCATGGTGCTACTGTCCTGACCGGAAATGGTAAGAATTCGGACTATGCGGGCGGGCAGGAAGCCGCTCAGCAGCTTTTCGCTGTTGAAAGCGACCGCCCTGATGCCGTGTTCTGCGCCAATGATCTTGTGGCATTTGGCTTGATTGATTATGTGCGGAAACACACAAAACTTTCGATCCCGGAAGATCTTTCCATTGTCGGATTCGATGATATTCCGGAGGCGTCATGGGATGCCTACAATCTCACGACCTTTCAGCAGGACGCGAGCACTATGGCGGCGCATGCAGTGGCACTTCTCGATCGCCGCCAGGCGGAACCTGACCGCCCGCCTGCTCATGAACGCTTGAATACACGTCTTATCCTGCGCGGCAGCGCGCGTATTCCCGGGTCGTACAAATCCTAGAAAAACTCCTGGAACTTCCTGCATGAAAATTATCCAAGTGACTGATCTGCATCTGGTGAAGCCGGGCGCAACCCTGTGTGGCCTTGATCCCCTGGCGCGTTTGCAGGCGTGCATCACCGACATCAACCAAAATCACGGCGATGCCGAACTGGTAATCTTTACCGGCGATCTGAGTGACACTGGTGAGGAGATTACCTATCGGGTTCTGGCGGATGAACTCATGAAATTGCGCCCGCCTTTCCGTCTGATGCTCGGCAATCATGACGATCGCAATGCTTTTCTTAACGTCTTTGACGCCGTCCGTGCCGAGGAAGGCTTCGTCCAGAGTGTGGAAGACACCCGCGAAGGCAGGCTGATCATGCTGGATACGCAGGTTCCTGGGCGGCCAGAAGGTCGTCTGGATGAAACGCGATTGCGCTGGCTGCAGCAGCGCCTTATGGAGGCCAGGGGCCGTCCGGTGTTTCTGTTCTCACACCACCCGCCCTTTCCTATTTACATGCCGCTTTTGGACCGCATGGGCATCGTCGAAGCGGATGCGCTCCACCCGCTCCTGAAGGAATATGGCAATGTCCGGCATATTTTTGCCGGCCATGCACACCGGCCGATCGCGGGGAGTTGGCGGGGCATTCCTGTCAGCGTCCTGCGCGGCACCAACCATCAGTCGGCACTGGATTTTTCGCCGGATAGAATTGCGGTTACGCACGAGCCGCCAGCCTATGCCGTGATTTTTATCGATGAGGAGAGCGTGGTTGCGCACTTTCACGATTTTCTTGATCGAACGGCGGCGTATCGCTGATGCACTCGGTCGACTGTAATTAATCGCGCGGCTTAGCCTTGTCGCTTTGATAGGCGCGGATGTGTTCTGAGGGAACGACGGAATACGTTTTGCGATAGAGCTTGGAAAACCGGCCGGGATTCGAAAAGTGGAGCTTGGCCGCCAGTTCCCTCACGGATGTTGCTTTCCCGCTGTAAATGATTTCATGGGCTGCAGCAATGCGGCTATTGAGAAGGACCTGGATCGGCGTGGCACCGCGGTATTTGCGAAACAGGCGCTGCAAGGCGCGGATATTGACGCCCGCGGCATTTGCGATGTCTGAAATGCTGACGAAATTGCAAATGTTATTTCGGATGAACTCTTCGGCCAGAGCCAATTGCTGCAGGGGGTCGCGCGAAAATCCTGGCCTGTTGTTGAGCGTATATTGGACAGGGATCGTGTTCGCGCGCGCACTCGATTCTTCGGCGCTGGGGATTCTCTGTCTGAAACTGTGAGCCGTATCATCTGCCATTGTGAAATACCTGATCGAGTGTTGAAGATCCAAACCGGGGTAGAATACAATCTGGCGTAGAAGAATTGTAGGCGTAAAACGTAGGATTGCATAACTTAATACGTCAGAGTCAAGGATTTGAAAATTGAACCTTAGTGTTATGTCCGCAAGCAAGCGGTGTTGACAGCTGTCAACCCAGCAGTTGGGCTCACCAAGAGGCAAGCCCGCTGTTTCTTTTGGAGACGCGTTGACAGCTGGCAACGACATCTCTCAGAAGGTTAAGACGCTTCTATTTAATTCATCGTTTGTAAACCACATTTCCATACAGTTTGAACGATTGCCAATATTTGTAAGCGAGTACGAAATTGTCCCAGCGTAAACAGGCATCCACGACCAAACAGCCAATCCCGGCGATCTCTCGGCGCCACCTCCTGTCGGGTGCCGGGTCCATGGCCGTACTCGGAATAGCGGGCTGCACCCAAACGGCATTCGAACTGCCAACTATGGAAATAGACGCGATGCCGACCAGCGGCATACGGCCGCAAATCAGTATTGATAAATCCGTCACTGTCCCAGATGTTATGTACGCCGCCGTGCAGGAGGGGCCGTACTCGCTCCCCGCAGTTCCATATCAGAAGGTCCCAGTTCAGTTTCGGCGTCAAATAGTTGTCGATCCCACAGGCGAGCAGCCGGGTACGATTGTCGTCCGCCTGCAGGAGCGTTTTCTTTACCTGGTCCAACCCGGCGGTGATGCCATTCGTTATGGCGTCGGGATCGGCAAAGACGGCTTCCTTTGGAGCGGGCGCGCCAATATCCAGTATAAGAAAGAATGGCCACGGTGGACGCCGCCACGCGAAATGATTCAGCGCAAGCCGGAATTGGCCAAATATCAGAATGGCATGGACCCGGGTCCACAAAATCCTCTGGGAGCAAGGGCTCTCTACATTTTCAAGGACGGCGTCGATACCGGCTATCGGATTCACGGATCGCCGGAATGGTGGTCGATCGGACAGTCGATGTCATCCGGCTGCGTGCGCTTGATCAATCAGGACATTATTGATCTTTATAGTCGGGTCCCCGGAAAAGCGACGGTCGTGGTTGGCTAGACGCTCCAAATGCGTTACTAATTCAAAGCAGTCCCTCAAAATGATTCATCCGGTGTTGCCGCCGGGATCCAGCAACTCCCCAACGGAAGCTAAATTGTATATAGCGTCTGTTTAATCAATCGTTTACCATAATTTCAATGGTTTATGATTCTGGTGAGTTATCCTTCAATGATCTACTTCAACCCGTCGTTGCTGCCGAAGATGCGTTGGCGCGACTTGATGACAGGGTTGGTCGCAAGAATGATCTCGGCGAAACGAATGGACGCCGGACGCGCGATGGGCTTTTGCGCGAAAATGAGGGTTGGATAGAACGCTCGCATTTCGTAGAGGCGTGTAATGCTCTCTGGTTGGCAGGAGAGCTTGTTCATGTCGAAGATTTAGTTCTTCATGATGCACGCATGGACATCCGCACTCCGACACATGAGCTAACAAGGGCTCATGCCATTTTGCGTACGCGCCGCCAGATTGCTGCGAGCCCGCCGCCTTGGCCGTTCAGTTCGAAAGGTCTCGCTAGCCTGCGCGGGCGGGCAATCAGCGAGTTAACTGTGCTGTCTCAGGAAAACGTGCCAGCGGTTGAACCCGTTGCGGATGATGAGCTCGAGGTCAAATCAGACGCCGAAAACGCGTTCGAAGACGAACTGGCCAAATTGGATGCGTTGCTGGTCCACGCCTCACGGCTGCTTGCGCAACCAGTAGAGGCTGGCGGGGGGAGGGGAGGGAGCAAACCTTCAACGACGGACCTCACACCGGATGGCGACCCGTTGGTATATGATCCGGATTGGGATGAAGATGCGCGGATCGAGCGGTGGTTGGCAGTTCATGACCGGAGTCGTGGTTTGCCGCCACTTCTTGCAGCTGCAGTGGTTTGGGACGCTTGGGAGAATATCGAACCGCTGCAACATCAGCACTGGCTGGGTCCAATGCTCGTCTCCGCCATGCTGAGAGAACGGGGCAAGACGAGATCGCATCTCGCAGCCTTCAATGCGGGATTGCGCTCCATTCCGCGTGACCGCCGCCGTTCCCGCGATCATACGACACGGCTTATTGCATTTCTGGAAGCGGTTCAGATATCGAGCATGGCAAATCTGAAGGAAGTCGAACGGCTGAGTCTTGCGCGTATGCAAATGGAACGAAAATTGAAGGATCGACGCTCCACATCAAGCCTTCCCGGCATGATCGATCTCATTTTATCGCGGCCCATGGTATCAACAGCTCTGATTGCCAAGGAATTGAAGATCTCGCAACGCGGGGCGCTCAATCTCATCAGTGAACTTGGCGTGCGGGAAATGACGGGCAGGGGGCGTTACCGCGCTTGGGGGATCGTCTGAAACATTCGGATAGCCGATGAGATGTGGATCGGGTTTTCATTCCGGAACTCTAGGCAGAAAAGCCCGCTAGTACACGACCGGAAGTCACCAGAAAACGGTCGTTTGAAAATGCCGATAATCTCGAAGCCACAGTTCCTACGGGCGACAAAGCCCAGTATAATCAACGAGAACAGGCGTCTAGACGATCAGAGCAGCGCACTAGACGTCGATCTTTATGGACGTCGGGTTCCATCGCGCGGCCATGGTTGGCTTCGACCTCTTTCAGTCCGATAAGCCGAAGCTAAGCCGGAGATAAGTACCGTGTAGCAGAAAAAATTAACGTAAACAGTGGGTTAATGACCGCAGAGTTCTCGTCGGCGAAATTTCAAATCGGGTAAACGGGGCAGATTTCCGGGCAAGATGGTTCAAATGGATGCCGCGACGACATCCACGTACTTGGGGTTGTTTGCGGGAGGGGGCGGAATCCTGCGCTAAAGTCTTTTCAAACCTGCCGAACAGTGGAACCTATCGGTATGTCGGCGCCAACTTAGGGATTACGGACAACGGGTCCTCGGTTCGGTGTAGGATGCCACACCCGTAAACTACTCACCATGCTTGCTTAACATCAGAATTTCACCTTTTCAGGACCGCCCCAATGAACATCTCATCCTCTTTTCTCGGTTTTCCCGCTAATCTTGGCGACGACCGAATGCCCCGTATGGTGATATTTGGTGTTGGTCACGGCAGCACCTATCCGGGCAAGGACAGTAGCGCCTACACCCTGGCAGCTGACGCGATTCGCGCTGCAAGCCAAGACGATGCCATACTCGTAGAGCACTGGGATTTTGATCTTGGAGGGCCGCTTTTTAACGGCGAGCCGGGATGCTGTATTGATGCTGGCGACATCCAGACTACCATGCATGACAATGAAGGCAATCGAGCCCGTATCGAGGCGAAGACGCGTGAAGCCTTGGCATTGCAGGCCGTACCGATCCTGCTCGGCGGCGATTGTTCTGTGACATTTCCCTTTCTCGCCAGCTTTAGAGACGACGGCCCTGTCTGGGTTTTGCAGATTGATGCCCATATCGACTGGCGCAACGAGGTCGACGGCGAACGCTACGGCTACTCCAGCCCTATGCGTCGGGCGAGTGAGATGCCGCATGTCGCGGGCATCGTGCAAGTCGGCCTGCGCAGTGTTGGCAGCGCTCGTCTGGCGGATGTTGACGCGGCACGACGCTATGGCAGCCACTTTGTAACGGCTCGTGAGATTCACACACGTGGCGTCGAAGCTGCTCTTCGGCATATTCCGAAAGGAACGCGGGTCGTCGTCACTCTCGACTGCGATAGCCTCGATCCCAGCATCATGCCTGGTGTGGCGGCGCGCACCCCCGGTGGCCTCACCTATACGCAGGTGATCGATCTGATTGCAGGCGTGGGGAGCCGGGCAAGGATCATAGGATTCGATCTTGTCGAGCTCTATCCGCCCGCTGACATTGACGGCATGTCAGCGCTGACGGCTGCCCGCATTGTCGTCAACACGATAGGTTCAGTTGTTCGGCAGGTTGGAAAAGAGAGCTTAGCGTAGGATTCGGCCCCTCCCGCAAACGACCCCTACTTGGGTACAGGTACTAACGTTCTTGGCCGAGGGGTGACCTGTTTCCAGGAGATTATCTCGTCGGGATTTAAAGGGCGGCGGATACTTCCCGGCTTATTGATCATACGGGATCTTAACATCCGCGCAGTACGGGAACGCTTGATCGTCAGCACTATTAGCCCCGACAATATAGGTCAGAAGATCGCACATGCGCTTGGGAGGATGTTCGATCATACCGAACGGTGGCGCCCAACTTTGTACCTTCATGTTCATCTTGCCGACCAAACCCGCAACCAGCCGGCGCATGGCACCGAGCGACAAGGTATCAACAGAATCAACGGATGGCAGCTTCATGCCACCTTGAATCAGAATTCGCTGCGCTTGAAAATATATCTGCCCGGGAATTTGGTCCGGTTATTTCAAATCGTAAGCGGGGCATATTTCTGGGTGGCTTCTGACAAACGATTCCAACTTAAAATGCTTAGCCAGAAATCGGGTGTCGATTGCTGGTTACGAAGGACGTCAATTTTGCCGGGAGTGTTCAATTTGCGCTGATCTGGCTCGAGTGCCAAGGCAAGCGATGCGCAAGGTATTGGCATCTAGACTTTTATCGAACGCGGGCGTTCGAGAAGGCCGAGAAAAGTCCATCTGATCCGCCGTGCACTTGCGCGCTGAATCCATGTTTGGTGTTCACGGGCAATGCGAGGAGCATCTCCCGTACTTCTGGAGACAGTCCACGAATGCCTGAGATGCTCATGCTATAGATTTTCGCATCTTTGATAGGAGTGCCATCGAACCCGCTCACATATAGGCTTTTTTGGCACGCATCTCGCGCGAACCGCTTCATATCTCGAAGATCGA
>NZ_CP104973.1:1855000-1902500 GCF_025452195.1 Phyllobacterium zundukense
ATGATCAAGTGTCTTAAGGGCATTTGGTGGATGCCTTGGCATGCACAGGCGATGAAGGACGTGATACGCTGCGATAAGCGTCGGGGAGGTGCGAATACCCTTTGATCCGACGATTTCCGAATGGGGAAACCCACCTTAGATATCTAGAAAGTTATTTTGGTTCTTCTGAACCAAAATAATTTCTAGATATCATAATAAGGTATCTGACCTTCGAATACATAGGGGTTAGAAGCGAACCCGGGGAACTGAAACATCTAAGTACCCGGAGGAAAGGACATCAAACGAGACTCCGTTAGTAGTGGCGAGCGAACGCGGACCAGGCCAGTGGCTTTTGTGAGACAAGTGGAACACTCTGGAAAGGGTGGCTAAAGTGGGTGACAGCCCCGTACACGTAATGCGAACAAAAGTCCTTGAGTAGGGCGGGACACGTGAAATCCTGTCTGAACATGGGGAGACCACTCTCCAAGCCTAAGTACTCGTGCATGACCGATAGCGAACCAGTACCGTGAGGGAAAGGTGAAAAGCACCCCGACAAGGGGAGTGAAAGAGATCCTGAAACCGAATGCCTACAAACAGTTGGAGCCCAAGATTTGTTCTGGGTGACAGCGTACCTTTTGTATAATGGGTCAGCGACTTAGTGTGACGAGCAAGCTTAAACCGGTAGGTGTAGGCGCAGCGAAAGCGAGTCTGAACAGGGCGTTTCAGTTCGTTGCATTAGACCCGAAACCAAGTGATCTAGCCATGAGCAGGTTGAAGGTAAGGTAACACTTACTGGAGGACCGAACCCGCATCTGTTGCAATAGATTGGGATGACTTGTGGCTAGGGGTGAAAGGCCAATCAAACTTGGAGATAGCTGGTTCTCCGCGAAATCTATTTAGGTAGAGCGTCGATTTTATACCTTCGGGGGTAGAGCACTGGATGGGCTAGGGGATCTCACCGATTTACCAAACCTAACCAAACTCCGAATACCGAAGAGTACTGATCGGCAGACACACGGCGGGTGCTAACGTCCGTCGTGAAGAGGGCAACAACCCTGACCACCATCTAAGGTCCCTAAGTTATGGCTAAGTGGGAAAGGATGTGAGGATCCCAAAACAACCAGGATGTTGGCTTAGAAGCAGCCATCATTTAAAGAAAGCGTAACAGCTCACTGGTCTAAATAAGGGTCTTTGCGCCGAAAATGTACCGGGGCTCAAGCCATACACCGAAGCTGTGGATTTGCTTAGCGATAAGCAAGTGGTAGCGGAGCGTTCTGTAAGCCGTTGAAGAGGGACCCGTGAGGGCCTTTGGAGGTATCAGAAGTGAGAATGCTGACATGAGTAACGATAAAGGGAGTGAGAGACTCCCTCGCCGAAAGTCCAAGGGTTCCTGCTTAAAGTTAATCTGAGCAGGGTTAGCCGGCCCCTAAGGCGAGGCCGAAAGGCGTAGTCGATGGGAACCACGTTAATATTCGTGGGCCTGCGGGTAGTGACGGATCGCGTGTGTTGTTCCTCCTTATTGGATTGGAGGGGCTTCGAAGCGGTCCCAGGAAATAGCTCCCGCGTATAGACCGTACCCTAAACCGACACTGGTGGACTGGTAGAGAATACCAAGGCGCTTGAGAGAACTGCGTTGAAGGAACTCGGCAAATTGCACGCGTAACTTCGGAAGAAGCGTGACCCTTTTTGACGCAAGTCGAGGAGGGTGGCACAGACCAGGGGGTAGCGACTGTTTACCAAAAACACAGGGCTCTGCGAAGTCGCAAGACGACGTATAGGGTCTGACGCCTGCCCGGTGCTGGAAGGTTAAGAGGAGAGGTGCAAGCTTTGAATCGAAGCCCCAGTAAACGGCGGCCGTAACTATAACGGTCCTAAGGTAGCGAAATTCCTTGTCGGGTAAGTTCCGACCTGCACGAATGGCGTAACGACTTCCCCGCTGTCTCCAACGCAGACTCAGTGAAATTGAATTCCCCGTGAAGATGCGGGGTTCCTGCGGTTAGACGGAAAGACCCCGTGCACCTTTACTATAGCTTTACACTGGCATTCGTGTCGGCATGTGTAGGATAGGTGGTAGACTTTGAAGCGGGGGCGCCAGCCTTCGTGGAGTCATCCTTGAAATACCACCCTTACCTATATGGATGTCTAACTGCGGTCCGTTATCCGGATCCAGGACAGTGTATGGTGGGTAGTTTGACTGGGGCGGTCGCCTCCTAAAGAGTAACGGAGGCGCGCGATGGTGGGCTCAGACCGGTCGGAAATCGGTCGTCGAGTGCAATGGCATAAGCCCGCCTGACTGCGAGACTGACAAGTCGAGCAGAGACGAAAGTCGGTCATAGTGATCCGGTGGTCCCGCGTGGAAGGGCCATCGCTCAACGGATAAAAGGTACGCCGGGGATAACAGGCTGATGACCCCCAAGAGTCCATATCGACGGGGTTGTTTGGCACCTCGATGTCGACTCATCGCATCCTGGGGCTGGAGCAGGTCCCAAGGGTATGGCTGTTCGCCATTTAAAGCGGTACGTGAGTTGGGTTCAGAACGTCGTGAGACAGTTCGGTCCCTATCTGCCGTGGGTGTAGGAATATTGACAGGATCTGTCCCTAGTACGAGAGGACCGGGATGGACGTATCTCTGGTGGACCTGTTGTGGCGCCAGCCGCATAGCAGGGTAGCTATATACGGACGGGATAACCGCTGAAGGCATCTAAGCGGGAAACCCACCTGAAAACGAGTATTCCCTATCAGAGCCGTGGAAGACCACCACGTTGATAGGCCGGGTGTGGAAGTGCGGCAACGCATGAAGCTTACCGGTACTAATAGCTCGATTGGCTTGATCATTCTCATTACAAATATCCATCTGACGAAGTCAGATGAATTGGATTTGTCTCACGCGCCGTATCGCACCTTTGGTGCGGGCGCTGCGACAGCGCGCGGCACACGCCGCGACGGCCAGTCGGCCTTGCGGGCTTCGCCCGAAGGTCGCCAGCCGCCAACTAAAACAACCAAAAAACTCCAGCTTCTCATTTGTATCGCATGCGCCTGAAAAACCGCATGCGTGAACGTTGCGCTTTGCTGACCTGGTGGTTACAGCGGGGTGGCTGCACCCGATCCCATTCCGAACTCGGCCGTGAAACGCCCCTGCGCCAATGGTACTTCGTCTCAAGACGCGGGAGAGTAGGTCGCTGCCAGGTCTGCCAAACGCAACGCTCAGAAACAAATCTCACAAAACAAAACAGAACTATGACGCGGGGTGGAGCAGCCCGGTAGCTCGTCAGGCTCATAACCTGAAGGTCACAGGTTCAAATCCTGTCCCCGCAACCAAATTATTCCCACAAAACACGCATAGGCGCTCATCGCGCAAACAACCGCGCTCGCCGGACTCGGAATCGCAAGAACACACTCTTCGCAGGGCACGATGCTGGGGCTGAGAACTGGGCGACCATCGCCTCGCTCATCGAGACCTGCAAACTCAATGCCGTCGATCCGCTGGCCTATCTGACCAACACGCTCACCGCCATTGTCGAAGGCCACAAGCAGAGCCAGGTCAATAAACTGCTGCCCTGGAATTACTCGGGATTGCGCAGCGGCACTTCTAACAAATGACCACTGGTCGCCTAAGGGTGACGAGCGGGCCTATCTTGTTCCGGTTTGCCGGGCTCCTAAAGGATGGTAGCTTTTTGCTGACTGGGAGGGCGAAATGGCAGGTTATTTTGGAACGGAGATGCAACAACGCCTCCAGGCTCGGGCGGAGGTAGCTGCTGAATTGATCGCCTCGACACCCGGCGCATGTCAGGCGGGTCGTACGATGGGATGTGATGATCCGGATAAATTCGGATGGGATCGTATCGGCGAAATCATAGAACAGGATGGTGTTTGCGGGTTCCGGCTCATTGATGCCGACAATGTCGAAGAGATCAGGTCTGAACTTTCGAGCCGAGCATGCAGGCTCGATACTTGGGATGTCTTCCTCGCAGACCGCGAAACGGCACTCGCAGCTTCCGAGAAATTTGCGCATCTGCCGCTGCCTGCGGAGTATTCTCTATCGCCTACGCCGATTGACCCGGAGAGCGATCACATGCGGCGGCTCCAAGCGATGATGGCAGGCGCTGGTCTGGTACCTTTTTCCGGATCAATGCTAACTGGAGCAGTCGGTAGTGCGACAACCGTTCTGATCGGCGACGCCGAAGGAAACGTGGCCGCTTGCGCACACGGATATATGCCGCATAACGCCTACAGCCCATATCATGGTTATGCTTGGGGCGGTCTCGTCGCAGTGGCGGAGCCGCATCGTGGCAAGGGGCTTGGCAAGGTAATCAATGCTTTAATGATTAATCGAGTGTTCCGGCACCTCAAAGCCAGTCACATTTACGAGCTAGTCTCGGCAAGTAACGTTGCGTCCCGACGAATGGTCGAAGCGTGCGGGTTGCGGCTGGAGCCGACGCTCACCTGCGGAATCGCAACGCCCAATAAGAGCGGGCGATTTACAAAATAGGTTACCAAATCTCGGAATTATCCCGCCCAGGTGTGACACGGACATCGCTTACGGTAAATCAGTCCAGTGGACTGATTTAAGACCCGAACGGGCAAATCCTGTCCCCGCAACCAAAAACAAAAAGGCCCGGCTTGTCCGGGCTTTTGTTTTTTGGCTTCGTGGCCGGCCGATTTGAAGCGGTATCAGGGGCTGCAAGGCGCGCCGCCGACGTGGCGGACAGCAGTTTCCAGATTAGTAACGCATTCCTCGCATGTTACGATTCCGCACCGCAACGTTTTTATGTTTCAAGCCATTTGGGAACGGGTGTTGCGTCCAGTAGACTACGCGTATAGCCGTGGCTGGGACTACCGAAGATGGCCGAGGTTGGTCCTTCCTCGACAATTTCGCCTTGTTTCATGACGAGAATCCGGTCTGCGAAGTGACGCACGATTGGCAGATCATGCGTGATGAAAATGTAGGAGAGTCCAAGCCGGGTCCGAAGATCAGCGAGCAAGTCGATTACCTGAGCCTGGATGGAAACATCAAGCGCAGACACCGCTTCGTCGCAGATGACGAGTTCGGGTTCGCTTGCAAGTGCGCGGGCAATTGCAATCCTTTGCTTCTGACCCCCTGAAAACTGGTGCGGATAGCGATCCGCGTGCTCGGGTTTCAGGTCAACGAGCTCAAGGAGCTCTACGACGCGGTCTTTCCACTTGGCCTTTGGCAAGATGTCGGCGTGGATGGACCAGGGTTCGGAGATGATCGCGCGTACGTTCATGCGCGGGTTCATCGAGCCGTAGGGATCCTGAAACACCATTTGAACCTTGCGGCGATAGGCGAGCAGACGGTGCTCGTCCATGGCGAAGACATCCTCCCCGTTGAAGATTGCCTTGCCGGATGTGGGATCGTTCAGCCTCAGCAGCATGCGCGCGACACTGGATTTGCCCGAACCGGATTCGCCGACGATGCCAAGCGTTTCGCCCTTTCTAACTTCGAAATTCACATCCCTGACGGCGAGGAACGTTTTTTTCTTCTTGCCGAAGAGCCCTGACGACAAGGCGTATTCCTTTGTCAGGTTTTCAACCCGCAGAACGGTTTCGCCAGAAGGATTCGTGGAGCGTCGATTGGTGTTTTCCGCAGCATCGCCATGCGGAAGCGCCGCGATCAGCTTTTTCGTATAGGCGTGTTGCGGTTTGGTGAAGACTTCTCTCGCCACGCCCGCCTCGACGATTTTGCCGCGGTTCATGACGATGACCTTATCGGCCATCGATGCGGCAACCTCCAGATCGTGTGTGATAAGGATCAGTGCCATGCCCGTTTCGCTCTGCAGATCGCGCAATAGATCGAGAATTTGCGCCTGAACGCTGACGTCGAGGGCCGTCGTGGGTTCGTCGGCGATCAGCAGATCAGGTTTCAAGGCGATTGCAATCGCGATCATCACGCGTTGCCGCTGGCCGCCCGAAAACTGATGCGGATAATGGTCAATCCTTGTTTCCGGATCGGGAATGCCGACGCGCCGCAGCATATCGACAGCGCGTTGGCGGGCTGGCCTGCCCTTGGCGATGCCATGGCATTCGAAGACTTCGCAGATTTGCCGCCCTACCGTGTAAACCGGATTGAGATATGCGAGAGGGTCTTGAAAGATCATAGCGATCCTGCGGCCGTTAATGGACCGGCGCGCCTCTCCCTGGAGACTGCCGATCGGAGCTCCCTCGAACGAAATCCGTCCACGGACGATATCACCGGGCGGTTGATCGATCAGATCCATCACCGCGCTGGTACTTACGCTCTTGCCTGAACCACTCTCACCGAGAATAACCAGCGTTTCGCCCCGATTGACCTCGAACGAAACGCAATCGACAGCTCGCACAGGCGCGCCATCGGAGAGGAAATCCACCGTCAGATCATCAACGGAAAGAATGGGGATTGCTGACTGGCTCATCTGGACGCCTTTCTCAGGCTCTGGAGACGCCAACGCTGCTGCGGATCTGCCATAGTTCTGGCCCAACTGGAAAGCAAGTTCAGGGAGAGAGTTGTCAAAAGGATCGCCAAGCCAGGCCAGAACGAGATCCACCAGGCATTGGCCAGATAACCACGGCCGTTGGCGACCATGGCGCCCCAAGTAAACTCCGGGGGCTGGATGCCGAGACCGAGGAAGCTCAATGAGGACTCCGCCAGAATGACCGTTGCGAAATCGATAGCAGCGATGGTCAGCAGCGTTGGTAATACCATAGGAGCGATGTGCCGGACAACGATACGGAGCGGCTTGGCGCCCATGGATTTCGCCGCGCTCACAAACATCCGCTCGCGCAACTCCAGCACCTCCGCGCGCGTGGTGCGCAGGTAGATCGGTGTGCGCGTCAGGGCAAGAACGATAATCAGGTTGGAGATGCTCGGGCCAAGCGTATAGAGCACGATAAGGGCGAGCAGCAGTGACGGGAAGCTCATGATAATATCGGCGACACGCTGGATCACCTGGCTGTACCAGCGTTCGCTATAGCCGGCAATCAGCCCGAGTACGCCTCCGATCAGCATGGAACAGACGACCGCGGCAAGCGCGATGCCCAGCGTGTTCTGTGCACCGACAATCAACCGCGCCAGGATAGGACGCCCAAGTGTGTCGGCGCCCAGAAAAAAGAGCCACCCGTGATTGAAGGAAAATGGCGGCAGGTTGCGCTGGCGCAGACCTAATTTGGCGGCCATATCGCCAATAAGCGGCGGTCCGGCGAGCGTAGCTATCGCCAATATCACGAGAAAAATGGCTGCGGCGAAAGCAAGCTTGTCGCGCTTCAGGCAGTTGAAGACCACCCGGGCGTTTCCATGGGAAGCAGAGACGGATGTTTCGCTGATGATTGCGGTCATGGGCTAATACCGAATTCTTGGGTCGAGCACCGCGTAGAGAAGGTCTATGCAGATATTCAGAATGAAGATCGCGGTTGCGGTGACCAGAATGGTTGATTGCACGACGGCGAAATCGCGCTGAATGATGGCGTCGATCATCAGCTTGCCGATACCTGGCCAGCCGAAGACGGTTTCAACGATGACCGCACCGTTGATGAGACCTGACGTCAGGTCGCCAGCGACGGTGATGACGGGAAGAAGCGAGTTTCTAAGCGCGTGTCCGAAGATGATCTGTTGCCGCCGCAGGCCCTTGGCCCTCGCGGTCTTGATGTAGGGTGAGGCGAGCGCCCCGAGCATGGCGCCACGAACAACTTGCACCAGTAATCCAAAGGGACGAAGCATCAAAACAAAAATTGGCAATATCCAATGCAGATAGCTGCCTGTGCCGGATGTCGGTAGAAGTTCGAAGCTGACGGCAAATATGAGAATTCCGACGATCGCGACCCAAAAATCCGGCGCGCTGGCACCTGACAGGGAAACGAGCGTCACGACACGGTCGAACAGGCTACCCGGCCTGGAAGCAGCAAGTGAGCCGACAACGAGTGCGAGAGCGGTAGAGAGCACCATCGCAACAACAGCAAGTTTCAGCGTTTGTGGAAAAGCCTCCAGCGCAACCGCCATCGCCGAGCGGTTCTGGCGGACAGATTCACCAAAATCGAGACTGAGCAGATCGCGCAGATACTGCAGAAACTGCCAATAAACAGGTTGATCGAAACCGTGCAGCTTGGCGAACGCGGCTCGGGCCTCGGCCGTCGAATCGAGGGGCAGAAAAAGCGATGAGGGATCGCCGGTCAGCCGCGTGAGGAAGAAGACCAGTGCAAGCAGGCCCATGACCGAAATGACGCTGTGCGATGCGCGCCTGCCGATAAAACTTAACATGAATTTGCCTTTCGGCTGTAACTGGAACAATCAGGAGCGCAACTCAAACCGGCCGCGCTCCTGTGGGATATCAATCCTTCATGTGGATATTTGCCAGCGGAATTTCGCTGTTGGTCGTAATATCCGGCTTCCAGTCGAGGCGCTTGCCCACACGCGTATATCCGATCATGTGGAACATCGGAATGTCGGATACGACGTCCGTGCGCGCCTTGGTGAAGATCGCCTTGAAATCCTTCGTGCGCTCTTCGCCGCTTGCGGCAAGTGCAGCGTCGATTTCCGCATCGAACGCCGTGTCGGACACGGTCGAATACTGACCGGTCGAGCGGTAGAAGATCGGAATGGTGAATGCGGAGTCGCCCTTGTTGTTGTCGTGCATCATCTGCAACAAGGTAGCGCCGCGCTCCTCAGGATAGGGCTTCTGCAGGTAACGGATCCAGTCCGCAACGTCCAGCATGGTGAGCTTCACGTTGAGCCCTGCCGTCTGCCACATCGCTGCCATCGCTTCCATAGCCTCACCGCCGTTGGGATAGATCCCGTTGCGGCCGATCAGAACGATCTCCGTGTCGACGGGCACGCCAGCAGCTTTCGCTTCCGCGACGAGTTTGGTCGCCTTTGCCGGATCGGATTCCCAAGGCTGCAAGCTGTCGTCGTGGCCATTGATGCCTGGAACGACCATCTGTGATGCGCGCTTTACGTCAGGTCCGAACAATGCCTTCAAACCCTCCCAATCGATCGCCAGATTGAGCGCCTTGCGGATGCGCAAATCGTTGAGCGGCGGCTTGGACATATCAACGCGCATCGCAGTCGTTTCCGAATTCAGATAGGAGAAATCCGTTTCGGGATTGGTGGCGTCCTGAATGGCGATCGATGGCGTCAGGTCAGCTTCACCGGTTTCGACCATCGCGGCACGGATCGACGATTCGGATCTCCAGACGTAGGTCGCCTTTTCGATTTCGGGCTTTTCGCCCCAATATCCGTCAAACCGGTCCATAGTGACCGTTTGTGTGTCGAAGGAGGTCAGCTTGAATGGGCCGGTCCCGACAGGATCATTGACGGGTTTGTCCGCCGGAGTGTTGGGGGAAACAACCATCACCACGCTGAGCAGCGTCGGCAAGATCGGCTCGGGCCGGTCGGATTTGATATCCAGCGTCAGATCGTCGACCGGCGTTGCTTCGAGCGTCCGGTCACCGAACTTCGCCATGTTGTTGCATGTCAGCGCACCGCCCGTCATGCGTTTGATGGAAAAGGCGACAGCTTTCGCATCCATATCCGTTCCATCCTGAAACTTGACGCTGGGCCTGAGCTTGATGCGCCAGGTCATATCGTCGATGCGGGCCCACTCTGTCGCCAGCTTTGGCTGCGGCAGGCCCGTCTTGGCATCGATGACAGTCAACGCTTCGGTGACGTTCTGGCTCAGAATCTGCCCGACATTGGTAATGATGGTGCCGCAGGGCTCCAAATTGGCAGGTTGCTCCGGCAGAACGATCTTGATCTCCTTCGAAGCCTCCTGGCCATGCGCGATTCCGGACGTTGTCGCCATGAGCGCCATGGCAATGACAGCGATGCTGTGTCTCGTTTTCATATTGTCTCCTCCCATTGATGTTCAAACTTTTCGAATGGCGCGCAGAATGACGCCGCCCGACTGAGCCGAAGAACCGCAAGCTCCCTTCCTGCGGTTAGCCCTCTGCACTTTCTATGAGCCTTGCGAGCATGTCCTTTTCATCAGGCTTGAGATTGGTCAGGGGCGGGCGGACAGGTCCTGGTGTTCTGCCGATGAGTTCAACACCCGCCTTGATGATGGAGACCGGATATCCCACTTCACGATCGCGGATTTTGGCGAATTCGAAGAAGAAGCCCTCGAGAATGGTTGCCATTGTCTTCTGGTCTTCGGCGCGCATCGCCTTGTAGAACCGCTGCGCGAGGGCTGGAACGAAATTGAAGACAGCCGACGAATAGGTTGTGACACCCACGGCGTTGAATGCCTCCGCAAAAAGCTCGTGCGTCGGCATGCCGCCTATGTAGCACAGACGATCGCCGAGCTTCGCCGTGACGTTGCGGACGAGATCGACCTTGCCGGTTCCGTCCTTGAAGCCGATCAGATTGGGACATGCATCGGCGAGCCGGGCTACCGTATCGGCGTTCGCGACGGAATTCGCGCGATTGTATATGATGACACCGAGGCCGGTCGCCTCGCAGACCGCTTTCACGTGCTGATAGATACCTTCCTGAGGCGCACCGATTAGATAATGTGGCAGAAGAAGCAGCCCATCCGCGCCGGCTTTTTCGGCTCGACGTGCAACGTCCTTGGCAAGCTCGATACCGTATCCGCAGCCTGAGATGATCGGCACACTACCCGATACGTCCTTGGCGGCCTTTGTAATCTCACCCACTTCTTCCGGTGAAAGGGAGAAGAACTCACCGGTGCCGCCAGCCGCAAAAAGGGCTGCCGCGTCGAAGCTGGACAGCCAGGAGACGTGCTCGCGGTAGCTGGCGAGGTTCAATCGAAGATCACTATCGAAATGCGTGACCGGAAATGACAGCAAGCCTGACGACAGCCGCGATTTGATTTCTTCTGGCGACATTTCAACTCCCGTTATTAGTACGATGTCTCATGCCAAGTCATATTATGACATAAGAGGATCTGTCAACAGGGTTTTGCTTTTCGTCAGACAGGTTTCCGGCTCGCCAGTCCACGGTACCGTTTGATGCCGCCGAGAAGATGCCGCCGCATGGCGTCCCGCGCCTGGTCGGGATCGCGGGCGAGAATAGCGTCCACGACCTCCGTATGCTCGGCGAGCAGGATGCGGTCGCGATTGGGTAGCGGATCGATACCGCCCATCGCTTTGCGGAATTTAACTCGAGGGATAATCCGGCGTCCTATATGTTCCAGAAACGTCTTGAACCTGACGTTGTTGGTTGCGGTCGCGATAGCCATATGAAATTGGAAATCCGCATCATCGGTGGACTCGCCCCTTGCAACAAGTTGCGCAAAAATATCGAGTTGCGCCTGTATTTCAGCCTCCTGTGCTGGCGAACTGCGAAGCGCTGCTAGTCCCGCAGCCTCTACCTCTATGCCAATACGCAGTTCCAGTTCTTCGATGATATCCGAGATCTTGTCGGTCGCGTCGGTAAAGAGAGCCAGCGTCTCGGAAGTCTGTTTTGGTCCGAGCACGAATACCCCGACCCCGTGACGCGACTCCAAAAGCCCGTCGGCCCGCAGTGCCGCGATAGCTTCACGAATGACGGTGCGGCTGAAGCCGAACTTTTCGACAAGCACCGGTTCAATCGGCAATTTGTCTCCCGGTGCGTAGTCACCTCCCTCGATCTGCCGACGCAACTCATCGGCAACTTTCCAGGCAAGTGTCCTCTTGACACCCATGCTATCGGCCATATCCATCCGAACTCCATTGCTTTGGGCGACGGTACATCATCTCAAGTGGCCGGGGAACAAAAAAGTATGACCACGTGCGAGACATCATATCTCATCGCGAAGCAATCTGCTGTCAATGCTTAATATACGGGTGAAACGCAAAGGCGCGACAACGGCCATCCCGGTTTACAGACAAAAAAGAGCCGGACTAAAAAGCCCGGCCTAATTGTGAAGGTCAAAAACCTCCAGAGGGGAACAGCCAACGCGGAAAATGGGAGGAGGAACCGCGTTGACTAAATCCCATGTAGGAGCAACCTTTGTGCTTTGCAATGCACTCATTGACGCACGGCGGGCGCAACAGCCCTTGCGCATCCGCGCTTGGACGCCCGCTTGTGTTCGAACCTCCTCGCGAATGTCTCTAGCCCAAAGCGGTAAAAGAGATCACGCGTTCGGGTGGAGTGTTGCTCCCGAACGCTTCAGACGGCACAGCAACACATAGATGAAGATCAGTATACCTGCCATTTCGAGACCCTCCTCGACGTTCGTCAATACCCGGTAACGAAATGATTCAATCCCTTCAACTTCTGCAACGCTGCCGCCAATCATCTCGAACCCGACGGCGCCGCCAAGGAAGATCAGAGCTGAAAGCACAAGGAGCCCCGCGAGCGTCAAGGGAAACGACCTGATGAACGGGATAAACGCAACGAGCCCTATCAGGCTGAGGATACCGGCTGGCGCTGCCCAGGCAAAATACATCAGGCCGGTGTGCTCAATCCTTCCCGATAAAGCGGCAGAAATCTTTTCATGAATGCCCGCGAATTCGTCGAACGAAAGCAACAAAAAAAGTACTGTGAGAGCATACCAGTGGTATTTGAACCGGTTGCCGCGCATTGCTGCGTCCTTGCTTGCCAGAAAAAGCAACCATGCTGCGGAAAACGCTATCACCACGGAGAGCCAGGTAAACGCGCTCTCCTCTGAGTCGACGTCGAGCAGCCATATCTTATTGGAAAGGTCCAGCTTGGTGCCGGAATAGAGTATCAGATCCTGCATAAAACCTGCACCGAGCAGCAGTGCCGAAACCACACAAGCCAGTAAAAACACCCAGCCCCGCTTCACAGACGTGCGCGCCCTTAGCGGAAGGTCTTCAGTGGCCACATCAGTGAGCCGGACACTCATAGATCACCAGATTTTACATGTACTTGACATGTCACAAAACCATCACAAATTTGTCGCTTATTCCTTAATTCATTGTCAACGCATGGAGGCAGCAAATGGCTCCCGTTGGAGGACATTTAAATTTGGCGGTCGGCGTAGCCGTGCTGGCGACCCTGATGATACTTGCCGTTCTCGTCGTGGCTCTGGACATCGAGATTGCGCTGCCGAGAGGCTGACAGGGCGTGGTACTTGGACGCTAACCTGCGCATGATACCGGCTTTGCTCGCAACCAGCCGCGCCCAGGGAGTTGTCGAAAGTCTGGAGCCCTCTGAGTGCGAACATCGCGGCCAGCGGGAGGTGTCGATGAGCACCTCCGGTTGTTGCCCCGATTCTAAACCTAATCACAAATTGATGGCCACCTCAGCGGCCGGCAATCGAATGAACCATGTTCCAAGCCGTGTGTGTCGAAATGAAGTGTGTCACAGGAGGGCTATTTCCTGACAATGCCCAGGCGTTTTTCCTCCTGTTTGGCGAACTCCTTCGCGGCTTCCTCCGTACCAAATGCGCGCTGCTTGACTTGTCCGCTTTCGCGCACTGTCACGAACCATTTTCTATCTTTTGGTTCAATGCCGACGGTATTGAGTGGTGGCTCGTCGAACGTCATTCTTCTTTCCCGAGGGTCCGGCTCTCGAATTGATCGAGTGGGCAAGCACTAGCGCATTAAGCCGGTGAGGCAACGGCCAGAACGATAGCGATTATCAACAATAGCGGCCCCATCCATCTGAAATGGTTAACAAGGATTGCCAGCCAAGCGTTCTGAACACCTTGGTTGGGAGGTGGAAACGATAGGTAACGGAAGCCCACAGCTGTCATCCATAATCCGGCGCAAAACATAATGAACTCGTCGATGTAAGCAGCAATCATGGCTGTTCTCCCGAAGTACAAAAAAGCTAATCCAACAGTGTCGTCAAGCGGAAAGCAAGTGGAGAGTAGCGCTATGTTCATGTCCGCCCCATGCCACCAAGAACCAGGATAGTTCAGCCGGCATTGTGTGGATATTTTCACTCCACGATTTTCCAATATGAATCTTTGCGTACTACCTTGCCGTCGCGAAACGAGTAAAAGTCACAACCCCTGACTTCCTTTCTTGTCCCGTCGAGGGTGGTGCCCGTAAGGGTCCATCTTGAGATGCCAGTCTCGGCATCCGAATCTACAAAATGCTGCTCGTTGCCGTAATGAACATCAGGCAGGCCCTCAAAGCGCGTTGCCAGCGCATCGCGTACGTTCCGTTTGCCTTCGAAACGAGAGCCCCAAGGATCGTTTCCCCGCGGCATCTCCAATAGGCAATCATCAGAAAAGAACGTCATGATACGATCAAGATCGTGCGCGTTGAAGGCCTCACATAGCTCCTTCAGTGTCGATCGAATGTCCATCGTCATATCTCCATTCATTCAGGATCGCTGGCGATAGAACCACAGTGGCCTACAGGACTCTACTCGCTCATGCTTTCTATGGAAGCTTCGCCACCTCATCGTCCGTCTCGAGTAAGGTTAGCCTCATTTTGCGCAATAATGAACGTCTCACATTGTATCCGCTCGATCATCCACCAATGCAGTGACGGGCTGATCTTCGGTCGCTATCCAACGGACGTTTCGGGGAGGGTTTTGTCTACCAGGTGGACGCCAAAATCGATATCGTTACTCCTTGTCGTCAATCGAAAGATGGACGCGACTTCAAGCGATGAAGCGGTTACAGTCCGATCTTCTTGCATTTAGTTATAATCTGGAGGTCATTTGGAACGCCGGCTGAGCGCTATATTTGCTGCTGACATCGTGGGTTACAGTCATCTCATGGGCATTGATGAAGCGGGGACGCTGAACAGGTTCAAGTGCCATCGCAGTGAACTGATCGACCCTTTGATCAATGACCATAAAGGTCGGACCTTTAAGCTGACCGGGGACGGAATGCTGGTTGAGTTCGCCAGTGTGATCAATGCCGTTGCTTGCGCCGCCGATATCCAGCGAGGAATGGCAGAACGCAACAAAAACGTCGCCAAGGACCACCGCATCGATCTGCGAATAGGAATTAATCTCGGTGATATAATCGTCGAGGACGGCGACATTTTTGGAGATGGTGTCAACGTTGCAGCCCGTCTGGAAAGCATTGCCGACGCTGGATGCATTGCGGTAGCAGCATCAGTACGCGATCAAGTGGGCTCCCGGTTGAATTTGAAGTTCGTAGACAGAGGCGAGCACTCACTTAAGAACATCAAGCAAAACATTCGTGTCTATACGATTGGTTTTGACGGTGCATCCAGCACCGAAATTAACACGCAAACGATAGTTGGCCCGCTTGATCAGGCGCAAAAACTCATAGCCGTTTTGCCATTTACCAACATGAGCCGCGATCCCGAACAAGAGTATTTTTCCGACGGTATCACCGAGGATATCATTACGGATTTGTCCAAGATTTCCAGCCTTCACGTCGTGGCACGCAATACGGTGTTCACTTACAAGGGCAGGTCTGTAAAGATCAAACAGGTGGCGCAGGACCTTGGCGTCCGTTATGTCTTGGAAGGCAGTGTGCGCAAGGTCGGAGAGCGTGTCCGGATAACCGGGCAGCTAATCGACGCGCTGCACGGCGGCCACATGTGGGCGGAACGATATGACAGGGACCTGACCGACATTTTTGCCATACAGGATGAAATAACGCACGCAATCGTCAGCCAGTTGAAAATCAAGCTTTTGCCAGAAGAGAAGAAAGCAATCGAGACCGAGCCAACAGGTAATGTCGAAGCTTATACCTATTATTTGCGGGGACGTCAGTTTTCGCATGCCTGGACCAAATCTTACCTTCATTTGGCGCGGCGCATGTTCTGCAAGGCAGTGGAACTGGATCGCGATTATGCCCGGGCTTATGCAGGCATTGCTGACTGCGAGGCAGCATTGCGCGACTGGCAACCGGATGACTTCCCGCTGGAACGAATTTCAGCCATGGCCGCTAAAGCGCTCGAGCTGGATCCAGATCTAGCCGAAGCGCATGCATCCCGGGGATTGGCTCTCCATCAGGCTGGTCATGATGAAGATGCCGCAGCCTCCTTCGAGCGTGCACTCGCGATCGATCAGGGACTTCATGAAGCCAATTTCCACTATGCTCGCTTCTTTTACATGCGCGGCAACTTCGAGTCTGCGGTGCACTATTTTAAACGAGCTGCCGAATTGAAGCCCGATGATTATCTCTCGCCCATCCATTTGATGAGTGCGTATAGCTCTCTCGGTAAAGGAGCGGAAACCGAGAGCTGGGCGCGCGTTGGAGCATGGCGGGCGGAGCAGGCTCTGGCCAAAAATCCGGAAAACTCGGGGCCAGCCCATCGCGGTGCATTGGCCTGGGCGCATCTCGGTGACGATCAACGCGCCCGAGAGTGGGCTGACCGGGCATTGGCAATCGATCCAGACGATGTCGTCGCGCAATATAACGTCGCCTGCGTGTACTCAATCATAGGTGAAATCGAAAAAGCTATCCAATTGCTGCAAAGCGTCCTACCCAAAAGTTCGCACTATCAGACTATGTGGTTCAAAAATGATTCCGATTTAAACCCTATTCGCGGCGATGCTCGATTCTTGAAAATGTTTGATCTTATAGAAGAGGAGAAACGGCTCACCGTGTGAATACTCAATGGGTGGATCACGGAGTCTCAAAGACTCAGCTGTTGACCGAATTCAGGATGACGGCACGATCTCGAAACTATTCCCGCCGTGCACAAGCCGTCACTCCGCATGTCCAGCCCTTGAAATGGACGGTGTCGTTGCGCCTTACCAACTCATGGCGGAACTTGAACGCTGATCTTGATCGATGAATAATAAGCCGCGACATTCGCGATGTCCTCATCGCTCAAACCTTTGACCACCACCGTCATCTGCTCATTCTTTCGCTCGCCGTCCTTGAAGGCGATCAACGCCTTCACGAGATAAGCCTCCTTTTGGCCAGCTATGTTCGGCGCGTCTGGCAGCTTGGCGAGGCCGTCCTTTCCATGGCAAACCTGACACTTCGACATGATCTTTTTGCCTGAAGCGGCATCACCTGCGGCCTCCGCAACAGTGGAACACGCAACGAGAGCGGCCAGACTTACTATCAAACCACGAATATCGACCTCCTATGGCGATATGGGGCGAACGTCACTTGGTACCATAGGAAATCCGCCAGACTGCACCGGCCAGATCGTCGGATACCAGCAGAGAACCGTCGTTGAGCACCTGAACATCGACCGGACGGCCAAGATATTCGCCATCCTCGCTCAACCAGCCCTCCGCGAACACCTCCGTCTTGTCCGCTGAGCCGTCTGCCTTGAGCGAGGTGAACAGCACCCGGGCACCCACGGGGTCTACGCGGTTCCAGGAACCATGCTGGGTCGAAAAGATGCCGCCGCGGTATTTTTCGGGGAACTGTTTGCCCGTGTAGAACGACAGGCCAAGGTCGGCCGCGTGAGCGTCTTGTTCGACAGCCGGGAAAATCACGCCGTCGGGCACTGTGGCGTCCTTGTACTCATTGGTACGGACCTTGCCGCCGCCATACCATGGGAAGCCAAAATTCTGATCCGGCCCGGTAACATGATTCATTTCACCCGGCGGGATGGTGTCGCCCATGCCGTCGACCTGATTGTCATTCACCCAAATTGTCTTGTCCTTTGGATTGAAGTCAAGGCCAAGTGGGTTGCGCATGCCACGGGCGTAAATCTTGCGATCGGAACCGTCCGGCTTCATGCTTATGATGCCGCCAATACCCAGTTTTTGAAACTCCGGGAGTACTTCGGGCGCTGGCACATTGAAGGGCTGGCCGATAGTGATATAGATCCGGCCATCAGGCCCGACACGGCAAGTGCGCGCTGTGTGATTGTAGCTTTCATTAGACGCGGGGATCAGTTCGCCTTCCTTGACGATGGCGAAAGCCGCGACATCCGGGCCTTCATAGAAAAACTCGGCTGCGGGGAACCACAGCACCCGGTTCTGCTCGGCGAGATAAAGATGGCCATCCCTGGAGAAACAAACGCCGTTCGGCACGGCCATTTTGATCGAAGGCGCGAACACCTTCACGTCGTCGGCGACGCGGTTCTTGTCGCGGTCGGTCATCGAATAGACCAATTCCTTGCGGGTACCGACGAAGGTCACCACACCTTGCGGCCCTACGGCCATATGACGGGCATCAGGAACAATGGCATAGAGATTGACCTTGAAGCCGTCCGGAACTTTGATCTTCGCCGCGATTGCTTTGAGGGCTTCGGCGTTCTCCCCAGTTTGCGGAATCGGCTCCATCATCGGTGTGCCGGTGGTCTTGAAGCCGCCGAGTTTCTCGAGATTGGCGTCTTGTGCAAAGGCGGACGTTAAACAAAAGACGGCTGCGCATGATAAAACGAAAGCAAGTTTCTTGATCACGGTATCCTCCCAAGGGACCAGATACTACGCTGCGGCAGTTCGTTTTTATTTGAATCTTCGGCGCCGGGCGTAGAATTCGCAAGTTTTACTCAACGCTAAAAAGTATTGCACAGATTGATTTTCCTGACAATAAACCGGGGTTTTCGGCCGTCCAAAGAACGGCGGTCTCAGCCACCGTAAAGGTAGTTTGGCAACCAGAGTGTTATGCCGGGCCAGATATACATGATGATCATGCAAACGATGACGATCAGCATGTAAGGCATCATACCTGCGAATATCTGGTTGAGTGTGACGTGCGGTGGAGCGACGCCTTTAAGATAGAACGCGGACATCGCGACCGGAGGCGACAAGAACGCCGCTTGCAAATTCACGAAGACGAGAACACCCCAGAGAACCGGGTCTATGTTGAAGTGCTTCAACATGGGTAGAAAGATCGGCACGAAGATGATGATGATCTCGGTCCACTCAAGCGGCCAGCCGAGAATAAAGATGATCGCTTGCGACAGGATCATGAACTGCACTGGCGTCAGGTTGAGCGACAGCACCCATTGCTCAAGCAGCGCCTGACCGCCGAGAATGGCGAAAACGGCGGAGAACAGCGCCGAGCCGACAAAGAGCCAACAGACCATGGCCGTGGTTTTCGCGGTGAGGAATACCGCTTCCTTGGTGCGCTTCCAGTTGAGCGTTCTGGCGTGGAACGCCAGCAGAAAGGCGCCGGCGGCCCCGACCGCCGCTGACTCGGTCGCCGTCGTTATTCCGAACAGGATGACCGCCAGCACGACAATGGTGAGAACGCCGAGCGGCATAACGGATGACGTCAGGAGCTTCACAACCTCCAGTCGCTCGGCATCCATCTTCCGGTAGTACCGCACAAGCACGATCGCAGCGAGAACGGCAATGACGCCGAAAGAAACGTAGAAACTGGTGGACGGCCCGACAGGTCCCGTCGGTGCCGCGTCCACCACCGGTGAGCCGAGCTGTTCCAATCCAGCTGGCGCTTCGGTGTCGGCCGAGGCTTGCTGATGGATGACGACATACCACCACACCAGTAAGAAGGTGAGAGCTGTCAGGGCGAAGGGTATCAATGCGGCACAAAAATTCTTGAGCAGCTTCAAATAGGTAAGAGGTCCATCCTCAGCCACGAGCGACATAGCCCTTGACGGAGCGAACAAAGCTGAAAAAAGCCCGGCAAACATGTTGCGTGAGTAGGCTGCCTGAAAGCTTTTCATCCATGCTGGAACCGGAACCCTTGTTTGTTCCTCCGGCAGGGGGGAGCAATCTTCGGATTGATTGTCGCCCAGGCGAGAATGTAGACGAGATAGAGGAAGGCGAGGAAAAAGCCGGGAAACATTGCGGCGGCGTAGAGCTTCACGACGGACTGCCCCGCGACCGCCGCATAGACAATGATCATGACAGACGGCGGGATCAGGATACCTAGCGTACCGCCCGCGGTAATCACGCCGGAAGCGAGCTTCACATCATATCCGGCGCGCAGCATCGGGTTGAAGGCAATCACTCCCATCAGAACGACTACTGCGCCAACGAGGCCGCTGGCGATGCCCCAGAACGTGCAGACGATGAGCGTTGCAATGGCGAGCGATGCAGGCACGCGGCGGAAGGAAAGCTGGATGCTGTAGAACATCTTGTCGACCAAGGCTCCGCGTTCCATCACGTACCCCATGAGCACGAACAGCGGTATGGAGATGAGAACGTCGTTGGTCATCGCCCCATAGGTGCGCTGAACCATCAGATCGAAAACACGATTATCTATCCAGTGTTCCGCTGGGTTGTAGAATGCATAGAAGCCGAAAAACATGCCGAGGCCCATCAGCGTGAAAGCCGTCGGGAAACCCATGACGATAACCACGACTATGAGCATCAGCATCGTTAGTCCAAGTACTGGATCGCTCACGTTTGCAGGTCTCCCCCCGAGCCGCGTTTGCGCGCGGTTTCATCGATTTGCTGCGCGCGCTCGATCGCCAGTTTGCGCGTTTCCTCATCCACATGCTCGCTGTGCGCGAGCTGCTCCTCGACCACGTCGATCTCCGCGACATCCTTGAGCCGGCTAGGCCATTCTCCGGTCTTGAGACAGGCGATACAGCGAGTGATTTCGGCTATTCCCTGAAGCATCAAAAGGGCACCAGCCAGGGGAATGACGGATTTGAAGTAGTAGATCGGCGGACCTTCGGCCGTCACTGTTGAATGCTCGCCGATCCGCCACGAGAGCGCTGCGTAGTCGTAGCCCGCGTAAACAAGGGCGGCGATGCCCGGCAGAAAGAAGACGATATACAATACCAGATCAAGCGCCGCCTGCGTCCGTGGCCGCATCGAGCTGTAAAGAAAGTCGCCGCGCACATGGGCGTTCTGCGCCAATGTGTATGCTCCCGCGAGCATGAACAAACTGCCATAGAACATGCTGCTGGCGTCGAATATCCATGCCGTCGGCATGTTCATTATGTAGCGCTTGAAGACCTCGACACAGACGAGCGTCATCAGCCCGATGATAAGCCACGCTGCGGCCTTTCCGACCCATACGCTGATTGCATCGACCGTATTCAGAAAATGCTGAACGTTCACGCATGCCCCCGATGTGAGAGAGTATGTAGGCAAAGAAAGCATCATCGGATCAAAATGCCCGATGATGCTTTACCAGTTTGGAGTGTACGTCAGATCTTCTTAGCCGCTGCGTTCTCTCCAAAATAGTGATCGAATGCCATCCGGCGACTGACGACCGTGTCCTGTTCCCATCGCGTTGCCCGCTCGGCAAAAGCGATCTGCGATACCAGGATCTCCTTGAAAAGCGGGTTTTCGCCGGCCTTTTTCTTCACGACCTCGTCATAGACTTCCAGTTGCTTCTTGAGGATCACGTCCGGTGTCTTGTAGAATTTGACCTTATCTGCCGTCTGCATCTCACGATAATCTTTCGAATAGCGATCGATCGCCTTCCAGTGCATGTCCTGCGAGGCAGCTTCGGTCGCGTTGCCGATTATGGCCTTCATTTGTTCTGGCAGTGCGTCATATTTCGTCTTGTTGAACAGGATTTCAAACTGCTCCGCATTCTGGTGATAGCTTTGCAGCATGCAGATCTTGGATACGTCAGGAAAACCAAGTACCCGGTCAGACGAGGCGTTGTTGAATTCGGCCGCATCAAGCAATCCGCGATCCAATGCCGACACGATCTCGCCGCCCGGGAGCGCGTTGACCGCCGCGCCAAGACCCGTGAAGACATCAATGGAGATGCCAACGGTACGGAACTTCAAGCCATTGATATCTTCGACCTTCGCAACCGGATTTTTGAACCAGCCGAGCGGCTGTGTCGGCATCGGCCCATACGGGAAGGAAACGACATTGGCGCCTATGGAGTCATAGAGTTTTGCGAGAAGCTCCTTGCCACCGCCGTATTTGTGCCACGCGAGCAGCATGTTGGCATCCATGGCGAAGCCTGGCCCGGATCCCCACAGTGCCAGCGCTGTTTGCTTGCCGTAATGGTAGACAAGTACGCCGTGCCCGCCGTCAAGTGTACCTTGTGAGACCGCATCGAGCAGCCCAAACGCAGGCACGACGGCGCCTGCCGGCAGCACCTCGATCTTGAGATCTCCGCCTGTCATGTCATTGATCTTCTTGGCGAAATCGACTGCAAACTCGTGAAAGATATCCTTGGAGGGCCATGTGCTTTGCCAGCGCATGTTGACCGGCCCTTGCGCCTTGACGACGCTCGGCGCAGCAACCATCGCCGCGCCCGCCACCGCTGCACCACTCAGGAACTTGCGGCGCGACGTTTTATCCCATGTTCGGTTTCTTGATTTGGTCATTTGCTCCTCCCGAAAGCACGAGGCTTATGTACCTCTGCCACACACTACTACTCAATGACCGTACAAGCAAAGTCCACTCAATGATGTACAAAGCAATATTTTAAAAGGTTGGCGATGGATACTAGGGATTGGTGTCGCTGAACTGTCCGGCGTCATCCCGCGTCGTTGTCAAAGCCGTCAGTGTCCGCAAGATGATGATTCCGGAAGGTACGGTAAGCTATCCACGAGATGCGATCTTTGCATGTGCTCGGTGTAGCCCCAGCGACGAAATCGCGCTCTAGGAATGGTAAAAGAAACGAAGGGAACGCGGTGATGAAGCAGACGCAGCGCGCCGCAGAAAGAGCAGAGTCAGCGATGCCGGATGGTTTCGATGTCTGTAAGAAGATTTTGCGGCAAGGGTCCCGCGATAGAAGCTGTAACCGCCGCTGCCAGCTGTTCTGCTACGGTAATTCCACCTAAGAGGGTCGTCACGGACGCATTGCTCAGGATGAACCTGTAAGCGAGTTCAACCAGTTCGATATTTTCGCGTCTAGCCAGCGCCTGAAATTTCCGTGCCTTATGCAAAACGCCGTTTGCCTCCAGCGTTTCGATATTCTTCGTGCGTGCAAGCGGATGCGTTTGTTGCCCGCGCAATATTGCATCGGTCAGAACGCCGCCGGCAAGCGGGCTAAAGACCGCAACCCCGCAGCCAGCAGCCTTGGCGACATTGATGACATTGCCGAAATCGGGTTTGACGCCGATGCTGCTCGAATAGGAGTAACCGGCGCTCGGGTTCAACAAAGTGTATGGTACGTTGATCATGTGGAAGAGGCCGGTATCAAGGAGTTGACGCACCTCATCAATATCGTCGCCGCGACACACGAACCCTGCATGACGTGCCTTGCCCAGCCGGAGAAGGGCATGGACTCCTTCCAGTACGCCGCCTTGCCGATGATAGTCTTCGGCCCAAAGCGTGGCGTAATACTTGCCTTCCATGTGAGGTTGTGCTGCGACCGGCCCGTTATGAATCTGCACGATATCAATTGCGTCGCGTTTGAGCCGGCGCAGACTTTCTTCGACTGACCGTTCGATATGTCCGGCTATATCACCGAGATTCTCGGCGCGGATTTCGACCTTGGTGTTGATAACAGGATCGGCACCGAGCTCTTTCAGCACGCGGCCGAGATTGACTTCTGCCGCGCCGGCGCCATAGTCAGGCGCATTGTCGAAGTAGGTGATGCCGCATTCCAGGGCTCGCGCGATAACGCGTAACTGCTCGGTATATTCGCCGCTCACCATGAGACCTGCATTGCCGCCACAACCAAAACCGATTTCAGATATGTTGAGTTCGGTCGACCCGATGCGGCGCTGTTTCATGTGTTACTCCAAGTTGGTGGGAACCCATCAGCCGTCTCGGATTCCTGGTATTGTGGAAGATTGATTCAGGTCTCGATGACCCGGGCCGACTGGAGAGTGCCACCGGCCGTAATCTCACACAGGACATGGCGGCTCTTCGAAACATCGATGCGCGCGATGATGCTTTGTCCCTCGAGTGGCACTGATGGCGTCAAGGTGACCGACCTGACAGTCATGGTCGGTACCTGATCGATTAGATCCTTGATGACGGCATCGATGGCGTCGCGTGAAATTGGCATTTCAATCCTGCTCCAGCTCGAAAAGCCGCGCCGACAAACGTTAAAGTCTGGCGGCCCGGCGGGATAGCTTAGGCGTGCTCCGTCACAGCTTGCCCGGTACGCTTGATCTCGTATTCCTCGATCTTGCGATGCAGATCTTTGACCGTTTCAATCAACGGACCGTAGCGGTCGGCATCATCGTTGGCAAAGCCCTTGTGGTAGTATTTGCGGAAGCCGTGTTTGATCAGCGTCTCGGGCTTGGAATAGTCAGGTGGCGAGCCGGTAGGGTGAATCATATCCGGACTCTTCCAGAAGAGGTTCATCGGCTCCAGACCTTGTTCAACGCGCTTGATCTGCTCATCGAGCTGACGGCGCAAAACCACAATCGGAATATCGGTTCGGCCAAGCAGTTCCGTGGTGCGATCCGCTATCGGACCTTGTGCAACCCAGACGATTGCATCCTGGGCGAGGACATAGTCAAGGATCGGTTCACCCATCTCGTCATGTGTCGGCGGAATATAATAAGGCACGACATCCTGTTTAGGGGCTTCGACTCCGGGCGGAGCCGAGTAGGCCTGGTAGCAGATGTGATATGTGTGCGTGTCATCGATAGGCACGCGAATCTGATATTCGCTGCGCGTCGCCCCGGTCTTGCCTGTCTGCGTGTAGAACGGGAAAATGACGGTGGAATGCTCCTGATCCTTGTCGGAATCAGCGCCAAGCGCCTTGGAATAGCGAATACCTTTGCGGAAGCCGTGCTCGGTTTGATTGGCATAGATCTCCTTGATCCCGACGCCCACACGTTTGCGTTGATGTAGCGTATGCAAATTGTCGGAACTGCGGTCCTCAAGTTGTCCTTTCTTTTCCAGCACATATTCGAACATGTGACCATGCGCCCAAGCGCTATGGGTCGGGTCGCCGGTATTTTCCTGGCACTGCAGCCAGTTGCAGTCGATAATGTTTATGCCGATCTGGCGAATGGCGTTCGGCCATACCAGCAAATCCCATCGGGGCAGGTCCGGGGCCGGAAGCGGGCCCATATAGGCGAAGACCAGGCCGCCAAGTTCGCGCACCGGATAGCCCTTGAGCTTCTGTTTGATCTCGGCTTGCGGAGCGCCCTCCATTGGCCGTTCAACGCAGTTACCAGTCTCATTGTAGAGCCAGCCATGGTAGGGACAGCGCAATCCACACTCGTCTGGAATACCGAACTTCATATCGACATTGCGATGCAGGCAGCGATCGCCGATCAAGCCCAGATTGCCGCTCTTGTCTTTGTAGAGCGTAAGGTCTTCGCCAAGAATGCGTACTTTCTTGACCGGATTTTCCAGGAGTTCAGCAAAAGGCGCGATCGGCAGCCAGTAGCGCCGCATCAGTTCCCCACCCGGCGTTCCAGGTCCAACGCTTGTCAGGCGTTCATTCTGTTCCTTCGTGAGCATTTTCTTCTCCCAAGTTAGCGGCAGCCCGGGAACACCATTAGGGCTATGAAATTCGCATGCCGGACGACGGCCCACGTTCCACCCTCTCGTCTCTAGTTTGTAATCATTATCAACGTTCTGTCAAGCGGATCATGTTCTGCTAGACAGAATACTGTTTGAATGTTAGGGTGACTGTCATGGATGGGTCGAGCGATGAAATGGACGTTGGTAGAGAGCGCGTTGAGGCAGTCGAACGGGCTATCGCGCTGCTGCAATGTTTTGAAGAGCCAGCAGAGGCCCTGACGTTGTCGGTGCTTTCTCAGCGTTCGGGTCTATACAAGAGCACGATCCTGCGGCTGGCAGGTTCGCTTTTGCATACAGGCTTCATGGATAAGGGCGCGGATGGACGTTACTTGCTTGGGCCCGAATTGCGCCGGCTCGGCGAACTAAGCCGCTCGAAATTCGCGCTTGAAGCGCTAATCAGGCCGGTGCTGCGTCATCTGACCACGATTACTCAGGAAACCGCTTCGTTTTACGTGCGTGACGGCGATGAACGTGTCTGTCTCTACAGGGAGAATTCTCCACGCAGCACGCGGCATCACCTGGAAGAGGGAACCAGGCATCCACTCGATCAAGGCGCCGCTGGTGTGCTTTTGACCTGGTACGGCACGATGGCGAATTCCGAACCAGCGGTTGAACTGCGGGAAACCGGTTCAATCGTATCGAAAGGCGGACGCGATGAGGATCTCGCCGCGGTCGCAGTGCCGATCGTCAACCGGCATGGCGAATTGATAGGGTCCTTGTCCGTGTCTGGGCTGATCAGCCGCTTCTCCGACGAGCGGATCAACTCGGCACGCAAGTTACTGAAAGAATCCGCAGAGGCGCTCAAACCGCGCCTGCCGGATCTTGATGAAATCAATCTGCGACGATCTGACGGCTGACGCCGCAATTGGCCGCCAACGACGGAAGGTGGGAGGACCACCGTCGGGATAAGGGAGAAGAAACTTGGAAGCCGTTCCCACCAAAACGATCACAATGCGTCTGACCGGGATTCAGTACCTGGCGCATGAGACAAATCTCTATGAATTCGAGCCCATCGCCGGCGAGGCAATCCCTCCCGCCGGACCCGGAGCGCATATCGACATCCATTTGCCGAATGGCATGATCCGTCCCTATTCGCTCGTCCATTCGGGTAAAGACAATCGCTATACAATCGGAGTCAAGCGGGATGCCGCCGGCCGTGGTGGCTCAGCTTGCCTTCATGATAAGATCAAGGTGGGATCGGTGCTAACTGTCGGCGTGCCACGCAATAATTTTCCGTTGGTGGAAACCGCTGATCATACCGTTCTCATCGCCGGGGGCATCGGTATCACCCCCATCTGGTACATGGCAGAGCGACTGAAGGAACTCGGTCGCAGTTTTGAATTGCACTATGCTTGCCGGGACCGTCGCGACGTTGCTTTTCTAAAGAGCATAGAAAAACTGTCCGGGGCCCGGATCCACATCGATGCCGAAGCAGGGAGCTTTCTTGATCTTGGCGCTATCATCGATCACGCACCTGCCGATTCGCATCTCTATTGTTGCGGCCCGGCGCCTATGCTGGATGTTTTTGAGGCGAATACCAGAGACCTTGATCCCGGCCATGTTCATCTGGAGCGGTTTGCTCCTGTCGAAGAAGTCTCACGCGGGGGGGCTTTGTCGTCATGCTCGAGAAATCCGGTCGGGAATTTTCGATTCCTGAGGGTAAATCGATCCTTGAGGTCCTGCGCGATGCCGGGCTGGATGTGGATTTTTCGTGCGAGCAAGGCATCTGCGGTGCTTGCCAAGTGCAGGTAGTCGAGGGCGAGCCCGATCATCGCGACATGTTTCTCTCGGATGAGGAAAAAGCTGAAGGCGGCATGATGATTTGTTGCTCCGGCTCCAAGACGTCGCGGCTGACCCTGGCCCTTTAACAGGTTCTCGATCAGTTGCACAACATGCCTGCTGCTGGCAACCGGCTAACGGCCCGGAATTCGTACACAACTTGAACGGAGCATATTAAATGGTGGACCACCTGAAGCAACGATTGATCGAGGCAGGCCTCATCCTTGACGCGCACAACCTCGGCGATTTTACACGTGGCCATGTTTCGATGCGCGATCCAGCGGATCCTTCGATATTCTTCATGAAGCCTCATAGCTTGGGGTTTGAGGAAATAACGATGGAGAACATCGTTATCTGCAATCTGGAGGGTGAGAGAATCGGCGGCGGCGGGAAGCGGCATAGCGAAGTATTTATCCATTCGGAGATATTCAAAATCCGGCCCGATCTCAATTCGGTCGTTCACGCACATCCTAAATATGCCGTTGCCTTATCCTCGACGCGCAGACCGTGGCGGGCGTGCTCGCAGCCAAGTGCGAGCTTTGACGGCGTCGGCTATTATGAAGACACGATAAATTTGATACGGAGCCAGGAGACCGGCCGGGGTGTCGCCGAGGCCTTGGGGAACTACAAGGCGGTGCTGATGCGGGGCCATGGCGTCGCAGTGGCCGGAAATTCTATTGAAGAAGCCGTGGTTCGTACGATAATGCTTGAGAACGCCTGTGAAGATCAGGTCATTTTGCAGTCTCTGGGAGGAGATCTCGTAGAATTCGACAAAGACGATGTCGAGAGATTGTGCCGCACTCTGGACCGGCAAGAGCAGTATATAGTGAATTTCGACTATCTCGCGCGAAGGGCAAAGCGCGGCTTGGCGGCTTAGAACTAGAATGAGGTGACGCTATCAATCTGAAACAGCTTAGTAATTTCATCAAGTCGGTTGAAACCGGCAATATGACGAAAGCTGCTGAACGCCTGAATGTCTCGCAAACCTCGCTTGGTCTGCAGATTCGAAATCTCGAAGCCATGCTCGGCGTTGAACTTCTCGTACGCCATTCACGTGGGATAACCACGACCGAAGCGGGTCGCCTGCTGTTCGATCGCGGCGTCGCAATCATGCGCTTGGTGGAAGAAGCCAAAAGGGACGTGTCCGCGTTTCGCACGTCCGCCCTCGAAAGTATTTCTATTGGCGTCACACCTAGCATCATGCGGCTTGTCGGAGCTGATTTCCTCGTCTCCGCCATGTCTGAACTCCCGGGCGTATCGGTAAGACTTGTCGAGGAACTGAGCTTCGTACTTGTCGATCTCCTGCTTCGGGACGAGATCGATCTGGCTTTGGCCTACGACGTCACCGAAAGCATCACCTCGATGCGGACGGCTTTGATGAAGGAAGATCTGTTTTTCATCACTGCGCCCGGCAGCGCTTTCCCACGAGGAGGAGTGCAGTTCAGAGACGCTGTGGCTTCGAATTTGGCGCTTCCGAGCGACCGTGACAATATTTGGCGAGCCGTTCACAGGGCAGCGAAGGTATCAACGCTACCCGTCAATGTGCGCTTCACCATTCAGTCGCTTGAGACGATAAAAACGCTGGTTGAACGGGGCGTCGCGACGAGTATCGTTCCATATGGCGTGGCTGCCGAGGAAATCGCAAGGGGTGTGATCGAGGCACACACCATCGAAGGACCGGAGTTGGTCCGGACGCTGTATCTGGCTGAATCCCCAAATCGTATGCCGATTCAGCAGGAAAGTGCGCTACGCGATTTCATCGACATGCTGGTTGATACACTTGCCGATCGCATCGGGCCGCACGCCACAGTTATTGGCCGTTGCGGCACGGCTAGCCAATCTTCGGCCGCTCCCGAATAGTCGAAAGCGGCCAACTCATCAATCTGACTCTCCGCGGATGACGATCTTCTGGTAAAGCGGTTCCCACTTCTTTGAGTTGTCGAGTTTCTCTACCGGATTGGCAATCTTGAGCGCAATACCTTTCAGAGGTGATTCAACTTTCGTCGAGGTAGGGACGTAGTTCAATTGCTTCAGGATCGGCTGAGCTTCCGTCAGCATATATTCTTCGAAGAGTGCTGCAGCGTTGGGGTGAGGGGCAGTCTTGACGACTCCAATTCCGTTTGCACGTGCGATCGCGGGTTCAAGCGCAAACCAGTCGATGGGAGCACCCTCTTTCTTTGCCTGTTCAGGCATATAATTATAGAGGGTAAGTCCTATCGGCACTTCGCCCGCTGCGACAAGTGTGTTCAACAGCGAGTGACCCTTGCGAATTGACAAGCCATTTCCGGCGACAAGATCGCGAAAATATTTCAGACCCTTTTCTTCGCCCATGTTCTGAACGACCGTCGTGAACCAGTCGATGTCTTCCACTTCAAAGCCGAGCTTGCCCTTCCACTTCGGGTCGAGAAGATCTTCATAGGTTTTTGGAAGTTCTTCCTTCTTGACGAGGTTGGTGTTGTAGCCCTGCACGAACACCGACAAAAGCGTGCTCACCCACTCCTTGTGCTCAGGTACGGTCCCCGGCAGCAGATCGGCAAAATAGGGAGATTCCACTGGCTGGAACACACCCTCACGGTGTAATGCTTCCATTTCGGGCGCGCTGATGTGGACTGAATCAACTGTATTGCGGCCGGCCTTCTGTTCCTGGATGACCCGTTGCAACACCGTGTCGCCGCTCGCACGCCAGGGAACGACCTTGATTCCATATTTCTCCTCGAAGGGGCTAATCAGTGGCTGCAGGTCGTTCTGCGCAATCGAGGTATAAAGCGTCAGCGTGCCTTCTGCTTTTGCGGCTTCGACGAGTTTGTCCTCGCGGCCGGCGTCCTTGGAAACGAGCAGCGCATTATCGGCTGCAAGGACTGGCTCAACAAATGCCGAAAGCGCGAAGGCTGCAGCACCCGCGAGCATTAATAGGCGGCGTTGTAAATTCATAATTTTCCTCCTCCAAATTTCCCCGCAAGCTGACCAACCGGCTCCTCCACTGGATAGTCGGCAGCTTGAATTTTATGACTGAATTTTTCAGGGCGGTCTCGCTCAAGGCGAATATTTACCTGCCAGTCTTCCTAACTGTACACGCGACCGACGGCAGCTTGAACATCAAAAAGCTGCGAGCTCTCCCATGAAAATACTCTTGGATAGAGAGAGTGTGTTGATCTACGCCAGCTAAAAAGCGGACCGGTTGGGATGCCGGCATGAACAACAGGAAACACGGTAGGAACTGGCATGAGCAATCTGCGTTTGACGATGGGCTGTTGGGATTACGATCGTACACGCAGCGTGATGGACGGGTCGATCCGTCCCGATGGAATCGATCTGACTTGCCTTAGCCTTCCCGTCGAAGAGACCTTCTTTCGCATGCTCCGTTACAAGGAGTTCGATGTCGCCGAGATGTCACTTTCTTCCTACGTGGTTTCGCTGTTCAAGGAAGAGCGGCCGTTTATTGCCATCCCATTCTTTCCGTCGCGATTTTTCCGGCACTCATCGATCTACGTCAACGCCAATTCTGGTATTCGCGAACCGAAGGATCTCATCGGCAAACGTGTAGGCTGCCCGGAATATCAGATGACGGCGCCAGCCTGGATCCGCGGCATACTCTCTGACGAATTCGGCGTGCCGGTGGATAGCGTCACCTATCGGACGGGCGGCGAAGAATCGCCCAATCGCAGTGAAAAGCTGAAACTCTCGCTGCCGGATAATATCAAGGTCGAACCGATCGGCCCGGAGCAGACTCTTGCAGCCATGCTTCGAGACGGTGAGATCGATGCACTTTATACGGCTCGGAAGCCCTCAACCTTTGAGGGGAAAAACGGAACCGTGAAGCGTCTCTTCGACAATTATGTCAGTGTCGAACGCGAGTACTTTTCCCGTACCGGAATTTTCCCGATCATGCACACCTTTGTGATCCGACGTGAGGTATATGAGAAGAACCGCTGGGTTGCCCAATCCATCTTCAAAGCGCTCAATGCATCTCAACAAAAGACCTATCGCGATCTTCAGGAAACGGCGGCGCTAAAGACAATGTTACCTTGGGCCGTTGCTCACTACGAAGAGACCGAGAGCGAGATGGGTGCAGATTTCTGGCCCAATGGCTTCGAAAAGAACAAGAAGACCTTGGACGTCTTCCTCAGATATTCATACGAACAGGGCCTTTCGCGGCGTCAATTAAAGGCAGAGGAATTGTTCGCACCTGAAACGCTTGAGGCTTTCGTGATTTGATCTAGATCGTAAAAAGACGAGTCGTGCCAAGCGACCGCATAAAAGGGAGGAACCAATGGCAGTAACGACACCGGACGGTAGCACCGTTCATACCTCGCTTGGCCAAGGCTGGGGCCGTTCATTCGATATGAAATGGGTGATCATCGGATTATGTATTGTTGTCATTGCGTGGCTCGCGCTCATTCCACTTGGTTTCTTGATCTGGCAGAGCTTCGCATCGACGTCGACTGCGCAGGTTCCTGCCGTTTTTACGCTTGAGAATTATGCCACGGCATTCGGCTCCACCGATTCACTCGGACTTATGTTCAACTCTTTGAAGTTCGCATTCGGGACGGCTGCATTCGCGCTCGTACTGGGGACATTTTTTGCTTGGGTCAATGAGCGGACCAACACGCCCTTCAAATCCTTGTTCTTCGCAATGTCCATCGTTCCATTGATCATCCCCGGCATTCTGTTCACCGTTTCCTGGATTATGCTCGCAAGCCCGCAGATCGGCATTTTCAATCAGATATTCAGGGATTGGTTTGGCCTGACGACACTGCCGTTCAACATCTATTCGCTGACGGGCATGATATGGGTTGATGGCCTGCATTATGCGCCGATCGCCTTTCTTCTGGTCACGGCGGCTTTCCGATCGATGGATCCGTCGCTTGAAGAATCTGCCTTGATGAGCGGTGCTTCCGTCGTACAAGTGGCTTTCAAGATTACGCTCAAACTCGCATGGCCGGCAATTCTTGCGGCGTTTCTCATTCTATTCGTCAGGGGCATCGAGTCGTTCGAAGTGCCCGCACTGCTTGGTTTGCCTGTCGGGTTGCGCGTTTATACTTCCGCGATCTATGATGCAGTTCATAGCTATCCAAGCGACATCGGTCTTGCTTCTGCCTATGCAATGGCGCTGCTGCTGATCACGTCGCTGGGCATCTATTATCAATCGCGACTGCCCAGCCAGGGTTCCAGGTTTTCGACCGTCACCGGCAAGGGGTTTCGGCCACGCGTGTCGGATATTGGCCGCTGGCGTTACGCTACAGCCGGCATTTTCATTCTTTACTGCATCTTTGTCGTTGCTCTGCCATTTCTGGTGCTTCTGTGGGCCTCGCTGCAAAAATATTACGCGGCGCCATCATGGGCGGCGTTGCATAATCTTTCCTTTGCCGCCTATGGCAAGGTACTGGCATATCCGGGCTTCTACGGTGTCGTCTGGAACAGCGCGAAGCTCGCTCTCGGCGGTGCTACGGTCGTGATGCTTTTGACCTCGGTCATTTGCTGGATCACCATCAAGACAAAGATCCCCGGCCGCTGGGTGCTCGACATGCTGGCGTCATTGCCGCTGGTGTTTCCCGGCATCGTCCTCGGCCTTTCGCTGATGATCTTTTATCTCAACTTCGACATCGGCATCTATGGCACGCTCTGGATCATGCTGATGGCCTACGTGATCAAGTTCCTGCCTTACGGAATGCGCTATAACAGCACTTCGATGATCCAGATTCATAAGGAACTGGAGGAGTCTGCGGCCATGAGCGGCGCTTCCTGGTTCACGATCTTCCGGCGGATCGTTCTTCCGCTGTTGAAGCCCGGCCTAATGGCGGGCTGGATCTATATTATTGTCGTGTCGGTACGCGAGTTATCCAGCTCGATCCTGCTCTACAGCCCAGGCAATGAAGTCATCTCGATCATGATCTGGGAGTTCTGGCAGAACGGCCAGTACATCGAGCTTTCAGCCTTCGGCGTCATGATGATTACTGCGCTCTTTTGCTTCCTGATGGTCGTGCAGACGCTGTCGAAGCGCTTCGGCGTCAAGGACGCTTGATATAATTGGGAGGAAACCATGTTATCAGTCGAAAATCTCAGTACGACCTATCAGGCGCCGGGCGCCAAGCCGGTTCTCGCTGCCAGCAATATAAATTTCTCTGTTCCAACTGGGCGGCTCTTTACTCTGCTTGGACCGAGCGGTTGCGGCAAGACCACGACCTTGCGGTCAATCGCGGGGCTGGAGCGTCCTTCAAAGGGCGTCATCAAAGCCCACGATACGGTGGTCTATTCTTCGGCCGGCAATATCTTCGTAGCGCCAAACCATCGGCAGTTCGGAATGGTCTTCCAATCCTATGCCATCTGGCCGCATATGACGGTTTTCCAAAACGCAGCCTTTCCGTTGCAGGTGCAGAAAAAGCGCCTGTCCGGCAAGGATATCCGCGACAAGGTCATGAAAGTCTTGGCCGCTGTATCCCTCGACCATGTTGAGCAGCGGGAGGCGACCCGATTGTCAGGTGGCCAGCAGCAGCGACTTGCACTGGCACGCGCGCTGGTCATGGAACCAAGATTGCTGCTGCTCGATGAGCCACTGTCAAATCTGGACGCCAAGCTACGCGACAAGATGCGGTTCGAGTTGAAAAAGATGCAGCGCGAGCTTGGCCTAACCACGATCTACGTAACCCATGATCAGAGCGAAGCACTGGCGCTTTCCCACGAAATCGCTGTCATGAACGAAGGCAAGATCGTCCAGGTCGGATCGCCGCGCGATATCTACGAGCGCCCGGCAAATACCTTTGTCGCCGATTTCATTGGCACCACGAATTTTGTCGAGGGTACTGTACGCGGCGGTGCGGACGACCGGCTGGTCGTAGACACTCGAATTGGCCAGCTCAACGTCAATGCGCAACCCGGTATTTCGATCGGCGCCAATGTATCGTTGTCGATACGGCCGGAGGATGTGCATCTGTCCGACACTGCCCCTGCACCATCGTCGAACTCGCTGTTTGTCGGTACTGTGAGAGCCAAGGTATTTCTTGGCGAATGCCAGGATTTCAAGATCGATGTGAATGAAACACAACTTCTGGCGCGCGCCCACCCTTCAGTTCGTACGCTGGTCGGGGAACAGATCCATATCGCGATCGATCCCGAGAAGTGCACGCTTCTGGCAGCTTGAAGATGGTGCAAAGGCAGTCGTCGCGACAGGGCGACTGCCTTCTAATTTTGCGCCACAGCGTTTGAAATTATACGGGCGCACAGCACGACTTGTTCGGCTATCCGCTGTACCTTGTCCGGGGTCATCTGGGACTCACGCACCGTGAGACTGAGACTGCCGAGAACGTCATGCTCGCCATCGAAGACGGGGGCCGCAATGCCCGCTACTCCGGGTGTTACTTCCCCCGTCGTGACAACCCAACCCTGCTGGCGATGCACTTTCAAATTTGCTTTGACTTCAGCAAGCGACTTTCCGAAACCCGCCGCATCAAATTCCTCAGGAATTCGATTGTATAGCCTGCCCAGCTGATATGCCGGAATATAGGCCAGGATCGCGACCGAGGCAGCGCCAAGGAGCAGCGGGCGGACGCGTCCACGATCGTAATTACTCTGCAAAGTTTCAGTGCCGCGTTCCTGATGGATACACAGGACATGTTCGCGGTACTTCCGGCATAGCAGGGCAATGCCTGAAAACCGGCCGGCAAGCTCTTCCATGACCGGACGTGCTGCACGGATCAGCGGATCGCCCGACCTGATCTTGTAGTCGAGTTCAATGATGCGCGAGCCGAGTACATAGCCAAGGCCGGGCAGGGACGACAGGAGTCCGGCGTCGGTCAGCGCTTTCAGATAACGATAGAGCGTGGAGCGCGTATAGCCGACGCGAGCGTGTATTTCATCGAAAGTCAGCGCCACATAATTCTCGTCGCTGTCGAAGAGATCGAGAATTCCCAGCATACGCTCGTGACTCTGCAAAGATGTCTCCTTGATGCAGCGGAATCAGCCTTGTGGCTCACCAACAGCCGAGATTTAGACTGCGGCTAAAGGGAACACAACACCATCAAATTGATGTCAATGTCCCGTCGCCAAGGCCGCCAAGCCTGCAATATCTTCCGGTAGGCAATTGCCACGCCATACGATGTGCATGTCTGGCCTTACCAGAATGAGATCGTATCCATAGATATCACGGGCTTTGCCGGCCGTTATATCGAGGATTTCAAACGGTGCGCCGAGCGATTTGAACTCGTGCTGCAGGGCGCTTGTTTCTAACGAGGATCCGCCGAGCCGCAGCAATGTATAGCCTCCGCCGATGCGATCCTGAACTGCGTCACCTTCAGCAATCCAGATATGCGGCAAACGTGCTCCGGGCCACGTGGTGGGGTTGTACTCGCGGAAGAGATGCTCAGGCCCACCGGGCTCATCGCATATGATGGGCGAACCGACATAGCGGTATCCGAGCTCAGCCCCGATCATTTCATTGGTCTTGCGCTGTTCGACATCGGCGACGCGGGTCAGGTTATCCCGTGTGTGCTGGCCTTCCGGTGTATCGTCAGCAATGTCCGGGCGATATTGCGAGCGCCATTTACGGCGTCCTTGCGATGCGTAGCGCGACGCGCCGACGTTTCGGTCACCGATTTGTCGGCGTTCGATTTCGTAAGAACGCAGCAGGTTGGGACCGCCCCAGCCTTGAAGGGTCGCTGCGAGTTTCCAACCAAGATCGACAGCATCGCCGACACCGGTATTCATGCCAAGGCCGCCTGTAGGAATGACGAGATGAGCCGAGTCGCCAGCGAGGAATATTCTTCCCGCACCATAGCGATCCGCAAGCAGGAGGTTTTGTTTCCACTGACCGACATAAAGCATTTCGTAGTTGACCGGCGCGCCAACCGCCTTTTCGAACTGCTGCGCCATGTCTTCGTCGCGTTCGACAACGGCATGCAACGTCCAATGCTTGGTGGAATCCTGCATGATGAGGAAGGTCGCTTGACCATCGGCGACGTGATAGTGCCGGCCTTTACCTGGACCGCCGGCGATTGGAATGCGATCATACAGGTCTTCGCTGTAATAGAGCGCCTGCCGCAAGTGCAGGAGATTGCCTTCTCCGCGCAGCTTGATTCCGAGCTGCTTGCGCACCGGGCTGGCTCCACCGTCACAGCCGACGAGGTATTTCGCGCGGATCTGTTCGATGTTGCCGCTCAAATCGACAGTTTTTGCCGTCACACCCTCGTCGTCCTGCTCGCAGGATACGAATTCGCATCCATAGCGCACAGTCACTGACGGGAGAGTTTCGGCTACGGATTTCAGCAGAGGTTCGAGCGTATATTGTGAGATGAGCTGATAGGCTTCGAGCGGTAGGCTGGCATCCGGACTTTTCTCTATCTGCTCAAGTGACTCCGCGACAGATGGATAAGGCAGCTGCAACAGCGGGGGTTTGTTCATCGCGAGAACGACATACACATCCATGGGTACATCAGCGTCCAGACCTGCTGCTCGTATCTTTCGCGAGAGGCCCATCCTGCGGAAAATTTCCATGGTCCGCGCGTTGCATCGTTCCATTTTCGGCAGAAACTGAGGTGCTTCCTTTTGCTCGATAAGCGTGCATTTGACGCCGCGCTGGCCGAGATCGATGGCCAAGGTAAGACCGACCGGGCCGGCACCAACGATAAGGACATCTGTATCTGTCATGTCAGGTAACTCATGTTATCGCCGGAACGTGCGTACGCGCCCGACGTGAATTGAACGGTAAGCCGCGGACGACATCGTGGCTGCTCCACCATTCTTTTTATCGTCAGGCGGATTTTCTCGTCAATCGTTAATTTACAAAAATCTCGTAATGTGGGACAAAATGTTAAATTGTGAGGCGCGCAACCCGCCCGTCGCTGAACCGATTCATAGATGACACCTGCTTGGAGCGGGTGGTACAAACGTAGTTGCGGAGGATAAAGAGTGACAAAAAAGGTTGAGTTGACCCTGGCATGTGGTGACTATGAGATCGTCAGGGCTTTGCGGGAAGGTCAGGTCAAGCCGGACGGCATAGAACTGACGATACTAACCGAGATGGATTCGACGACGCGCCACTGGCGCTTTCTTCGCAATGGCGAATTCGATGTCGCAGAGGTTTCGCTTTCATCTTACGTCACGGCCCGCGGCCGCGATCTGCCGTTCAATGCAATCCCGGTCTTCCTCCACCGCCGTTTCAGGCACGGCTTTATCTTCGTCAACAGCAAGAGCGGCATTCGCGAACCGAAGGACTTGATTGGCCGACGTGTGGGGGTCAAGAATTATCTGGTCACAGCAACGTTGTGGCTGCGCGGCATTCTTGAAAGCGAATATGGTGTGCCGCACCAATCGATCGAATGGTTTGCTGAACTCGACGAGGATGTGGATTTCACACCGCCCGCAGGCTTGAAGTTGAGCCGCCTGCCAGATGACAAATCAGTCGAAACCATGCTTCTCGACGGTGAGATCGATGCGTTGCTTCATCCGGATCTGATAGACGCCATCGTCGAGAAGGATCCGCGGGTAGGGCGCCTCTTTCCTGACTACAAGCAGGATGAGGTCGAGTATTACAAAAGGACCGGTATTTTCCCGATCATGCATGTCATGGGAATACGACCGGAAATTGTCGAGCGCCACCCTTGGGTGCCTATCAACCTGTTTCAGGCCTTTAACGAGGCCAAGCGCCTTGCCATGCAGAGAATGGAAAATCCGCGTGTTGTACCGCTGGCATGGTATCGCGAGGCTTGGGAAGAACAGATTGACATACTTGGTGATGACCCTTGGGCCTATGGCCTAGGCGAGCGCAACCGGCACAATCTCGAAACCGCTATTGGCTATGCTCATCAGCAAGGTTTGATCGAGCGTGAGATCCCCTTGGAGGAACTGTTCCTGGATGTTGGGCAAGGCCGAAAGCGTGGGGAGAAGAATCGGGTCTAACGGCTCCACGGCCTAGGGTCCAGAATATTCTCATAGTATGCGATTCAGCTTGGCGGAATGTCTGGATTTCGCCAACCGAGTTCACCGCCCTCAACAATTCGCATAACAAGCGGGCGGATCAGCGCTTCAAGCAAGTGGGCGGTGTTCGCGGACAATGATTGGTGAAGGACAAGCGCGACGGTGCGCTCCAGTTGAGGATCCGTGATGCGGCGCGCCGTGACGCGCTGTTCACGTATCTCATCCAAAAACAGGCCGTATGGCACGATGGTGCTGCGGCCATGATGCATGATAATTTCGCGTTTCACATTGGCAGGTTCCACCTCGATCAGGTCTAGCTTTGTCTGTCTGCTCGTGGCGATCTCATCAATCAGCCGCCTGATCGGTCTGACCTTTCCGTCGAGCACCAATGGGAATTCCGACAGCCTGTCGAATGGCACGGTGTTGTCCGTGTTGGATGCCACGCCGTTCAAGCCGACAAGATAGAGGTATTCCTTATAGAGAGGAACGACGCGAATATGCGGCAGATCTGGCGGGTCGTAGCATAGCGCCGCATCCAGCTCCTCCCGGGTCATGGCGTCGATGAGCTCGTCGCTCATTCCCTGCTGGACAACAATGTGCAGCACATCTCCGGCTCCTGTAGCCAGCGGCAACAGTTCGGGCAGCAAAGCACGGCCTGGTGTTGGTGCAACGCCCAATGAGATGCGCTTGCTGTTGGGTTCGCCAAAATGCGCGACAGAGCGCTCTGCTTCCGCGAAGGCCTCCAATGCCTTGGTTCCAGTCTCAATCAGGGTGCGCCCTGCTTCCGTGGTGCGCACGCCACGAGAGTGCCGTTGGAGCAAGATCACCCCAAGTTCGTCCTCCAGGAGCTTTAACTGGTATCCGAGCGCAGGTTGGGACACGTTGAGAATTCGTGCCGCCGCAGTGAAACTGCCAAGGCGTGCGACTGTAATAAAATACCGAAGCTGACGAAGGTTCATGCTGTTTCCTGAGCTATAAGCGTTACTTATAACACGCTTAAGCAAACGGTATTAGTCCCTAAACAACAGAGTTTCTAGTGTGACTCCACCATCTCGAGGAGTTTCCTATGCAATACATCGACGCGTTCAATCATTTCTTCCCGAAAGCTCTTTGGGAGCGCATTCAGTCCCTTGAGGGCGCCGGTAAGGACATCGGCAAGCGGATGCAAGGCGTCCCGTGCATATATGATCTCGATACGCGTTTCCGGGTAATGGACGAATTCGAAAATTATACGCAGATCATTTCACTCGGAATGCCACCGCTGGAAGCGATGGGTGATGGCCAGACGGCATTGGACCTGGCCCGGATTGGCAATGACGGCCAAGCCGAACTCGTCAGCAAATATCCTGATCGCTTCGCAGGCTTTGTCGCTGCATTGCCGATGGATACTCCGGAGGCCGCGGCCCGCGAAGCAGAACGTTCGTTTACGGAACTCGGCGCGAACGGAATTCAGATACATTCCAACGTCAACGGCGCGCCGCTCGACGAGGAACGCTTCTTCCAGGTTTTTGAAGTCTGCGCGAAACACGGCAAACCGGTCTTGCTGCATCCTTCACGTAACGCTTCGATGCCCGACTATGCAACAGAGACCAAGTCGAAATATGAGATATGGTGGACATTTGGCTGGCCTTACGAGACCAGTGCGGCGATGGCTCGTCTGGTATTTTCCGGCTTCATGGACCGTCTGCCCGAACTCAAAGTCGTAGCACACCATATGGGCGCCATGGTGCCATTTTTTGAAGGCCGTGTTGGCCCCGGTTGGGACCAGCTTGGTAAGCGGACAAGCGATGAGGATCTTACCCTGGTGCTCAAGCGACTGAAGAAACGTCCTCTCGACTATTTCAAGGACTTCTACGCAGATACCGCAGTTTTCGGTTCCAAGGCCGCGACGCTTTGTGGCTTGGAGTTTTATGGAAGCGACCGCGTGCTGTTCGCCTCGGATTCACCTTTCGATCCCGAAAAAGGTCCGGGCTATATCCGCGATACGTTGAGGATTCTCAATTCGCTAGACCTCAATAAGGAGGAAATGGAGAAAATCTGCTTCCGCAACTCTCAGGTACTGTTCGGTCTAAAGGGTTAGATATAAGTTTCACTTATACGACCCTACCAAAAACTCTATTTGTGGCCATCTACCGGCGTCTTTAAGCTGGCCACAACCATAGCCCGCCTTCGCTGGTAGCGAGGCAGAAGGTTAATTGCAGACAGGAGGAGACCGGTGTTGAGATCATGGATGCGTATCTTCTATTCGCTGGTACTAGCCGGCGGACTGATGACCAATTCCGCGCAGTCATTTGCAGCCGACAGCGTATCCATCGGCCTCACGAATGCGAGCAGCGACATTGCACTCTTTATCGCTGACGCCAAGGGCTTCTTCAAGGAAGAGGATATCACTCCAAATTTTGTGGCTTTCGATTCCGCGGCAAAGATGATCGCACCTTTGGGTGCGGGGCAACTCGATGTCGGTGGCGGAGCGGCATCTTCGGGTCTCTACAACGCCATCGAGCGTGGCGTCGGTTTGAAGATAGTCGCCGATAAGGCACGCAATGCACCCGGTTTCGGCTTTCAATCGTTCCTCGTGCGCAAAGCACTCGTTGACGACGGGTCTGTTAAAACCATCGCCGACCTTAAGGGACGCAAGGTGGCAACCGTTGCGCAGGCCAGCAGTGATGCATCCGTTTTGAACGAGGGACTGAAAAGTGCCGGGCTCGGATATGGCGACGTGGACAAGGTCTATCTGGGCTTTCCTCAACAGTTTGTCGCCTATCAAAACGGCGCTATCGACGCGAGCATAACAACCGAGCCTACCGTATCGGCAATTCTGGCCGCTGGGACCGCCGTACAATTGACGAGCAATGATACGTTTTATCCGAACGCTCAAACTGCAGTTATTCTTTACGGTCAGGCCTTCGCAGAGGGCAAACCGGACGTCGCCAAGCGCTTTATGAAGGCTTATGTCCAAGCCGTTCGCTACTACAACGACGCGCTGGCCAACGGTAAAATTGCAGGCAAGAACGGTGAAGACGTTGTTGCTATCATGGCGAAATATTCCACCGTCAAGGATCCTGCCGTTATCCGGAAAATGACGGCCCATGCCGTGGATCCGAATGGGTCCGTCAATGTCGACAGCCTGAAGAAGGATTGGACATTCTTCAAGGAGCAAAAACAGATCAACGGCAACGTGCAAGTCGATCAAGTGGTCGATCTAAGCTTCGTCAATGAGGCTGCCAGCGAACTTGGTCCCTACAAGGCGGCTCACTGAGATCGAGTTCGCGCGACATTGGGGATGGGAGGTTTCAAAATGATTGAAAAAGTTAACCGCACTATCGTTTGCTCATTGCTGATGATTTTCTTGTCGACCGGCGCAGCCTGGGCTGCTGACGTCGTCAAAGTAGGGACCGTTGCCTCGACCGGCGAATTCATTCTGAATGTTGCGCAGGGCAAGGGATATTTCGAGGAGGAGGGCATCGAGCCCGCCTATACTTTCTTCGACTCGGCAGCCAAAGCTATCGCTCCGCTCGGCACCGGGCAGATCGATGTCGCCGGCGGGGCGGTATCGGCAGGGCTGTTTAATGCGATCGAGCGCGACATAGCAATCCGGATTATCGCAGACCGAACATCGGTCGCCCCTGGTTTCGGCTTCCATGGCATCGTCGTGCGAAAAGACCTTGCGGGCACGGAGGTCAAGTCGATCGCTGATCTGAAGGGAAGGAAGATCGCGATTGTCGCTCGCGGCAGCAGCACAGAATCCATCCTCAACGAAGCAATGAAGAGTGCTGGTCTGGCCTACAAGGACGTGGAGGTCGTGTATCTGCCTTTCCCGCAGCAAGCAGCCGCATTGGCAAGCAAGGCGGTGGATGCCGTGATTGCGACCGAGCCTTATCTCACTCCGATGCTGAACCAGAATCTCGGCGTCCTTCTGGCTTCGACCGACAAATATTATCCCAACGCCCAAATCGGTGAGCTCATGTTCAGCGAAAACTTTGCCAGCACGCGCAAGGATGTCGGAGTGCGATTTGCCAAGGCCTATATCCGGGCAATTCGTGATTTCCGAAACGCCTTCGGTCCTGAGGGGCGCCTCGATGGCCCGGGATCCGATGAGATCGTCGCCTTGATCATAAAGTACTCCGGCACGAAGGATGAAAAGCTCTTGCGGAGTATCAAACTTCCCGCGGTGAACATCGATGGCCGGGTCAATAGCGAGAGCATCCAGAAGGATTGGCAGTTCTTCAAAGATCAGGGCCTGATCAAAGGGGGCGTTACCCCTGACAAGATCATCGACAATTCATTCGTCGAAGAGGCGCTCAAAGAACTCGGACCAGCGCAAAAGAACCCAGGTTAGGAACAAGGATGATTCAAGCATTGGCCAAGAAAGCGACTGTACGAGACGATGTTGCAACGGAGTCTCGAGAACGGCCTGCAATCCGGATCAAGGGCCTGAGCAAAAGGTTCGGATCCTTCACGGCCGTAGACAATGTCACCATCGATATTGCTCGCGGAGAATTCTTTATGATCGTCGGCCCATCGGGCTGCGGAAAGACAACTTTGTTGCGCATCCTCGCGGGTCTGGAAGCACCAACCGACGGCAGCATCGATGTAAGTGTCGAGGCGGGATCGCAGCGGCCAGTCAACTCCATGGTGTTCCAGGGCGATACGATCTTTCCGTGGATGACGGTGTGGGACAACGCGGCATACGGATTGAAGATGCGCCGGGCGCCGCAAGCCCAGATCAAGGAAGTCGTCGGCCACTATCTGGACCGGACCGGGTTGTTGAAATTTGCGGACGCCTATCCGCATCAACTTTCCGGCGGCATGAAACAGCGCGTTTCGATTGCGCGTGCTTTCGCCAATGATCCCGAGATATTGCTGATGGACGAGCCATTTTCAGCTTTGGATGCGCAGAACAAATTACTGCTTCAGGAAGAATTGCTGCGTATCTGGGAGGAGAACAAAAAGACCGTTCTTTTCATCACGCATGATGTGGACGAGGCGGTGAAACTTGGCGACCGCATCATGGTTATGACCGCGCAACCCGGACGCGTCAAAACGGTGGTTCCGGTGTCGCTCGCGCGTCCACGTGATGTTCTGGAACTTCAACAGAACCCCGAGTTTGGCAAACTGGTGCATCAGATCTGGTCGAGCCTGCGTGAAGAAGTTCAACGGGCACGCGAGCTCGATGAAGCAAAGGGAGTGCTAAAATGAGCGCTCATATCGAAGCAGATACCGCCCGCCCGACCCGATCCTGGAAACTCAGCGAAAACACTCGTGATCGCGTCATCAGCGTAGCGTCGCCGGTTCTTCTCCTTCTAGTATGGGAGATAGCTGCACGCACAGGATTGATCGACACGCGCTTCTTTCCAGCGCCTTCGAGCATCTTCGAGACGCTTGTCACGCTGAGCAGTACCGGTGAACTTTGGCAGCACACCGCTGCCAGCCTGCAACGGTTGTTCATCGGCTTTCTGGTGGGTGGCATACCTGCGCTGATTCTCGGGATAATCATGGGGCTCAGCCGCCCCGTACGCGCTGTGTTCGATCCTTTGATTTCCGCCACTTATCCAATTCCGAAAAGCTCCATTTTACCGCTAGCACTGCTGATCTTCGGGTTGGGCGAGGGCTCCAAGATTTTCATGGTAGCGGTAGGTGTGTTCTTTCCCGTCGCGATCAATGCAACGGCCGGTGTGCGCGAGATCAACAAGATCTATCTGGATGTCGGACGCAATTTCAAAGCCGGCCGTTGGGATACGTTTCGGACAATCGCGTTGCCAGGAGCGCTGCCTGTGATCATGACCGGGATAAAGCTCGGCGTTGGCATGGGTTTGGTCCTGATTGCAATCGCAGAGATGATGGGTGCAAAAAGCGGCCTCGGCTACATGATCTGGGCAGCCTGGGAAACGTTCTCCGTCGAACAAATGTATGTAGGTCTCTTCGTGATCGCGATCATCGGTTTCGTTTTGACATTGGTGCTCAACGAGATCGAAAAACGTCTCGTCCCCTGGAAGCGCTAAGCCGCCCGCCCACAGCATGGAAGAAGGAAAGATCATGGATCGGCACGCCCTTATCGAGGAACTGGTCACAGCGAACCATATTCTCGCAAATGAGAATGTATTGGATTCGTTTGGTCATGTGAGCATCCGGAATCCTGATAATCCCGATCGCTTTTTTCTGTCGCGAGCGCGAGCGCCTGCAATCATCGAAGCTGCGGACATCATGGAGTTCACACTTGAAGGAGTAAGCGTTGGGGCCGAACCCGGCAAACCATACTCCGAGCGCTTTATTCATGCGGGCATCTATGAAGCACGGCCGGAGATAAATGCCGTTGTTCATAACCACAGTCCCAGCGTCATTCCCTTTACGGTGACGAGCAAAAAGCTTCGTCCGCTCATGCATATGTGCGCGCCCATTGGCGATGAGATTCCAACATGGGATATTCGCACCAAGTTCGGTGATTGCACCAATCTTCTGGTGACTGATCTGGCAATGGGGCGCGATCTTGCGGCCTGTCTCGGCGATCGGACCGTGACGCTGATGAGGGGGCACGGCAGCACCGTGGCTGCCCGTTCCATTCGCGAGGTTGTGTTCACCTCCGTTTACATGGAACTCAACGCGGACATGCAGATGAAGGCGATGGCCATGGGGGATGTGGATTATCTCTCCGAGGGCGAGATTGCTGCAATCAAACGCGGAAGAGCAGGCTACACGTTCGAGCGCGGTTGGGAGAACTGGTGCAACCGCGTGGGTCGGCCTTATGTCCCGGGCAGCCGGGAATTCGGTGAAGGCTTTTCACGCACTGATCCGCGCGGTTGATTTCTACCAACGGTACGCTTTTACCCATTCGACGCTTGCTGCTGCGATCTCATCGACTCGATACTCAACATTTTGTCGCAACACAAATGGCTCTCCCGTTGGTCGTTCGAGCGTTGCGAGTTGGCTGTCAAGCATGGACAGGGGCATGAAGTGCCCCGTTCGCTTGCTCATATGATCACGCAAGACCTCTAAACTTCCATCGAGAAAGATGAAGCCGAGTGGCCCGCCCGCTTCCTGCCTTAACCGGTCTCGGTAAGATTTTTTCAGGGCTGAACACGAAACAACGACACCTTTTTGGGCCTTCGCCAATTCCGCGCCGATCTTGTCTAGCCACGGCCAGCGGTCTTCGTCGGTGAGCGGAATGCCCGATGCCATTTTCTCTACATTGGCCGGAGGATGCAGCGTATCACCCTCGACAAATGGCAACTCCAGAGCGGCCGCTATGGCACGTCCGACGGAGGATTTGCCGGAGCCGCTGACTCCCATGACGACAAGCCGGATCATAGCGACGCTGTAATTCCGCCGTCGACATGGATAATCTGGCCATTGACGAACGAAGAAGCGTTGCTGGCGAGAAAAACGGCAGCACCAATCAGTTCCTCGACATTACCCCAACGTCCGGATGGCGTGCGCTTCTCCAGCCAGGATGAAAAGTCGGGATTGTCGACCAACGCCTGATTGAGCGGCGTCTTGAAATAGCCCGGTGCGATCGCATTGACTTGCAGACCATACTTTGCCCAGTCAGTGCACATGCCACGGGTGAGATTGCGGACTGCGCCCTTCGTTGCGGTATAGGGAGCGATGGAGGGACGGGCGAGTTCGCTTTGTACCGAAGCAATGTTGATGATCTTGCCTCGTCCGCGTTTGATCATGTGCTTTGCCACGCTTTGGCCCGCATAAAAGACGCTTGAGATATTGGTCTGCAGCAATAGCTGCCACTTGTCCTCAGGAAAGTCTTCGAGCGGTGCTCTGAATTGCATCCCCGCATTGTTGACAAGAATATCAAGCGCACCGATTTCGGCCTCGATCTTGTCGACACCCGCCTTGACCGCTTGCAGATCAGTGACGTCGAAGTCAGAACCATGGACGGTGTAGCCATCCCCTCTTAGCTCAGCGACCGCTGCGTCCACTTTTGCCCCGTCCCGGCCATTGATCACCACCGCAGCCCCATGGGCCGCCAATCCTTTGGCGATTGCAAAACCGATACCCTGGCTGGATCCCGTGATGAGAGCCAGTCGTCCTTCGAGGTTAAACAGCGGATAGGACATTATATTCTTTCCTTGAAGTTCGATCGATCAGCATCAGTTTATCCGCAAATTCGATCCGTTCGAGCTTGTTTGCGGATATCAAAAAAGCGAGAGGCGGGAATTTCGCGTTGAATCACTCTAGTCCTATGGTATTGGTTCGGCCAAACAGAGCGAGAGAAAAATCATGACATTGCACCAGAATCTGATCAACGGCGAATGGGCCGGTGGCGACGCCATTCCCAATATCAATCCGTCGAACACCAATGACGTTGTTGGTCAATACGCACGCGCCACCGCTGAAGATACTCAGAGCGCAATCGCAGCTGCAAAGGCGGCTTTCCCCGCGTGGTCGCGCTCCGGCATCCTCGAACGCCATGCCATTCTCCGCAAGACAGCTGACGAGATTACGGCGCGCAAGGATGAGCTTGGGAGATTGTTGTCACGCGAGGAAGGCAAAACGTTGCCCGAGGGCATCGGCGAGACGCTCCGCGCCGCACAAATATTCGATTTTTTTGCGGGGGAGGTCCTGCGGCTAGCCGGTGAAGTGCTTCCGAGCGCCCGCCCCAACATCGGCGTTGAAATAACACGCGAGCCGGTCGGTGTAGTCGGCATCATCACCCCTTGGAATTTTCCGATTGCCATCCCGGCCTGGAAGATCGCTCCGGCACTCGCTTACGGCAACACGGTGGTTTTCAAGCCGGCCGAACTTGTGCCGGGTTGTTCCTGGGCAATCGTCGATATCCTGCATCGTGCCGGACTGCCGAAGGGCGTTCTCAACCTCGTGATGGGCAAAGGTTCGGTCGTTGGTCAGACGATTCTCGATAGCGCGGACGTCAACGCCATTACGTTCACCGGATCGGTGGGTACGGGCAAGCGGGTTGCTGCGGCGTCAGTGGAGCACATGCGCAAGTTCCAACTGGAAATGGGTGGCAAGAATCCGTTTGTGGTTCTGGATGATGCCGATTTGACTGTTGCTGTGGAAGCGGCGGTCAACAGCGGCTTCTTCTCGACAGGCCAACGGTGCACGGCCTCGTCGCGTATCATTGTCACCGAGGGGATCCATGACCGGTTCGTTGGAGCGATGACCGAACGCCTGAAGAGCGTTGTGGTCGACGATGCCTTGAAGGCGGGAACGCATATTGGCCCTGTTGTCGATGCGAGTCAGCTCAAGCAGGATGAAGACTATATCGCCATTGGTCAGAAAGAGGGTGCAAGGCTCGCTTTTGGTGGTGAGCGGTTGACCCGCGATAGTCCCGGTTTCTACTTGCAGCCGGCGCTTTTTACCGAAGCTACCAACCAGATGCGCATTTCACGCGAGGAGATATTCGGGCCTGTGGCTAGTGTGATCCGTGTCAAGGACTACGAGGAGGCGCTACATACGGCCAACGACACGCCGTTCGGTCTTTCCTCGGGCATTGCCACGACCAGTCTGAAATACGCAACGCATTTCAAGCGGAATGCCGAGGCTGGAATGGTCATGGTAAACCTGCCAACAGCGGGTGTCGATTTCCACGTGCCCTTTGGTGGACGCAAGGGATCGAGCTACGGTCCGCGCGAGCAGGGCAAATATGCCGCCGAGTTCTACACTATCGTAAAGACTGCTTACACACTCGCGTAAACAAGCCTTCGATTGCGATTTACGGCAGTTTTATTGTTATGG